>CAMCXH010000046.1 GCA_945883285.1 Bordetella parapertussis
GCTTGATGACCCGCGATTCGTCGGCACCGCGCCGGTTGCGCACCGACAGGGTCGGCGGGTGCTTGTCGCTGATCGAGGCGAGCTCGTCGAGCGGCCCGCCGGCCAGCGCCCCGAGCCGGTCGAAATGCGGCTCGAGGTGCGCAAACAGCGCCGGTGGCAGATAAAGCCCGAAGAGTGCTGCTGCCATCGGGTCGGCCCGATAGAGGTTGCTGCCGCGGGCATCGGGGATGGCATCGGCACCGACCGCCGCGGGGGCGGTCGCGTGAGCCGGGCTGCGGGGGCTGCTCAGGTCCATGGCGCAGGCTGCCTCAGTCGACGATCGCGCCCGAGGCCTTGACGATCGGGCCCCAGCGGTCACGGTCGGTCTTGATGACCTTGGCGAATTCTTCGGAGGTGCTGGTCCATTGCTCGAAGCCGGCGGCCGACATGCGCTCGCGAATTTCGGGCGAGCGGATCGCCTGGATCAGGGCCTCATTGAGTTTCTGGGCGATCGGCTTGGGGATGCCGGCCGGCCCGACGATGCCGAACCACAGGTCGCTGCCGACATCGGAAAAGCCCTTGACGCCGGACTCGGCCATGGTCGGGATCTGCGGGTAATAAGGTGAACGCTTGTCGCTGCTGACCGCGAGCACGCGCACCCGACCGGCATTGGCCGAGGGCATCGCGGTGATCGGAATGTCGAACATGAAGGTGATGTTGCCGGCGATCACATCGGCCAGCGCCGGCGCGCTGCCGCGATAGGGGATGTGCTGCATCGGCGCACCAGTGACCACCTTCAGTGCTTCGCCCGAAAGGTGGTTGGACGAACCATTGCCGGCCGACCCGAAGGTGACCTTGCCGGGATTGGCTTTGGCATAGGCCACCAGTTCGGCGACGGTTGTGACCGGAATTTTCGGATTGACCACCAGCACATTCACATAGCGCAGCGCCAGTGTGAGCGGGGTGAAGTCGCGGGTGGTGTCATGCGGCAGCCGCGCGCCGTAGAGATGCGGATTGATCGAGTGCGTGCCGGTGGTGGCCAGGCCGATGGTGTAGCCGTCGGGCGCCGATTTGGCGATGCGGTCCATGCCGATCGAGGCGCCGGCACCCGGAATGTTCTCGACGATCACCGGCTGACCCAGGATCTCGGAGAGCTTTTGCGCGACCGGCCGGGAAAACGAGTCGGTCGGGCCGCCGGGGGGAAAGGGCACGATCCAGCGCATCGGTTTGTTGGGGAAGGTGGCGGCGGTCTGAGCGTGGGCCGGGCACGCCAGCAGGCCTGCGCCGACGCCGCCGATTCCAGTGATTGCGCCGAGCGCGCCGGCACTCAACGATCGGACCACCGTGCGGCGCATCGGAAGAACCCTCGGCGGGTCGGCTTCTGGCGTCGTGGGGTTGATTCCTGGGGGTTTCGTAATCACGAGTCTCTCCTGTCGGTGTCCGGTTATCGGTGTCGGGATGGCGGTCGTTCTGGTCATTCGAAGGGCAGCTCATCCCACCAGGGGTAAAAGCCCGGCATGTCGGTCGAGACCTTGTTCGGGAACGCCGGGGCGCGCTTGTCCAGGAAGGCGGCGACGCCTTCGCGCACGTCGGCTGACTGGCCGCGCGACTGGATCGCCCGGCTGTCGATGCGGTGCGCCATCATCGGATCGGCAGCGCTGGCCATGCGCCACAGCATCTGGCGGGTCATGGCAACCGAGACCGGCGCGGTGTTGTCGGCGATCTCGCGGGCGAGCGCACGGGCAGCCGGCAGCAGGTCTTCCGGGGCGTGCAGCGACCGGACCAGCCGCTCGCGATGGGCCTCGGCCGCATCGAACACCCGACCGGTGAAGCACCACTCGAGCGCCGACTGCATGCCGACCAGTTTGGTCAGGAACCAGGTCGAGGCCGCCTCGGGGGTGATGCCGCGGCGCGCAAACACGAAGCCGAAGCGCGCGCCGGTCGAGGCCATGCGGATGTCCATCGGCAGCTGCATGGTCATGCCGACACCGACCGCAGCACCATTGATGGCACCGATCACCGGTTTGAGGCTGCGAAAGATACGAAGGGTGACCAGGCCGCCGCCGTCACGATAGACGTCGCCAACGCGGGTTTCCTCGCGCGCCGATTCGGCGCGATTGGCGTAATCGAAGGTCTTGCCGCCGGCCGACAGGTCGGCGCCGGCACAGAAAGCACGCCCCGCGCCGGTCACGATCACCACCCGGACCGCGTCGTCGGCGTCGGTGGCATCGAAGGCTGCGATCATGTCGTCACGCATCTGCGTGGTAAAGGCGTTCATCTTTTCGGGACGGTTGAGCGTGATCGTGGCGATGCCGTCGGTCACGTCGTAGAGCAGGGTTTCGAAGGTCGGGGTGGGCATGACAGGGGTCTCCGGATGAATGGCGGCTCGTCGGACGCGATCGTCTCAATCCCCGATTATCGCCGGTTTGTGCGCCGGTGGCCGGGAGCGGGCGCTTGCGGCCCGGGCTGGCTACACTTCGGGCTTTGATTCAGAACCTTGCAGGGAGTATCAGCCATGAGCATCAACCGACTCGGCGTCATCGGCGCCGGCACCATGGGCAACGGCATCGCTCAGGCGTGCGCGGTCAGCGGCATCGAGGTGGTGATGGTCGACATCGCCCAGGAGGCGGTCGACAAGGGTCTTGCGACCGTGGCAAACAGCCTCGAGCGGCTGGTCAAGAAGGAAAAAATGAGCGCCGCCGATCGCGATGCGGCGCTGGCACGCATTCGCGGATCGGTCAGCTATGACGACCTCAAAGGTCTGCCGCTGGTGATTGAAGCGGCGACTGAAAACGAGCCGATCAAGGTCAAGATTCTGAAGCAGCTCGATGGCCTGCTCGCGGCCGATGCGATCATCGCCACCAACACCTCGTCGATCTCGATCACGCGGCTGGCGGCCTCGACCCAGCGCGCCGACCGCTTTATCGGCCTGCATTTTTTCAATCCGGTCGCGATGATGGCGCTGGTCGAACTGATTCGCGGTCTGCAGACCAGCGACGAGACGCTGGCGGCAATGCAATCGCTGGTGTCGCGGCTCGGCAAGACACCGATCACCGTTCGCAACTCGCCGGGTTTCGTGGTCAACCGCATTCTGGTGCCGATGATCAACGAAGCCTTTTTCGTGCTTGCCGAAGGCATGGCCAGCGCTGAAGACATCGATGCCGGCATGAGACTCGGCTGCAATCAGCCGATCGGGCCGCTGGCGCTGGCCGACCTGATCGGCCTGGATGTGGTGCTGGCCGTGATGGAGGTCTATGTGACCGAATTCGCCGACTCGAAGTACCGGCCCTGTCCGCTGCTCAAGGAAATGGTCGCGGCAGGGCGCCTGGGTCGCAAGACCGGCCGCGGCGTCTACACTTACTGACCGGCGCCGGACCGCGCCGGACTCAGCCTGCACCAGAACCACCCGCCATTGAAAGGACGCTCACCGTGACCTCGACATCCTCTGCTGCAACGCCTCCGATCGATCGCGCCGCCTTCGAGGCAAGACTGGTGCGCGAGGGTTATCTCGACTCGGAAGTCAAGACCATCGAGGCCGGCAAAGTGGTCGGCGAGCACAGCCACGACTTTGACGTGCTGGCGCTGGTGCTCGATGGTGAAGCCACGATCGCCTGCGGTCCGGTGCCGCAGACGTTTCGGGTGGGCGATATCGTCGAAGTGGCCGCGGGTGTGGTGCATACCGAGCATTACGGTCCGCAGGGATACACCTTCCTGGTGGGTCGCCGCCGGCCCTGAGCCGGGCCAGTCTCGTGCCTGAGCCGGGCTGGCCTGAGCCGATCTGCTCCGAGCCGCCCGCTCAATCGGTCGCGACGATCACCTTTCCGAGATGACTCATCGACTCGGTCGCCTCGTGGGCGCTGGCGATATCGTCAAGCGAAAAGGTCTTGTAGAACTGATGGCGCAGGCTGCCCGCCTCGAGCGCGCGGGTGATCCAGGCGGCGGCCTCGTCATGGGCTGCGCGGGACATCGCATAGACCAGCACGAAGCGTGTGGTGAGGTCTTTCGACAGCATCGGCCAGAACGGAATCGCAGGGTCCGGCACCGCATCGGAGGCATAGCTGGCAATCGCGCCGCCGGTCTTGAGCGCTGCCACATTGGTGGCGAGGTTGGCACCGAAAGCGACCTCGATCACCCGGTCGACACCGCCCTGCGCACCGGTGATCTCGGCAAGGCGTTGCGCGACCGGCTCGTTGCGATAGTTGATCACCTCATGGGCGCCGGCCTCGCGGGCGCGCTCGGCCTGCTCGTCGCGGCTGACAGTGGCAATCACGCGGGCCCCTTCGAGGCGGGCGATCTGCACCGCATACCAGCCGACCGATCCGGCGCCGCCGGTGACCAGGACCGTCTTGCCGGCGACCGAGCCGTCGGCCATCACGCAGCGGTGCGCGGTCATTGCCGGAATGCCCATGCAGGCACCGGCCTCAAAGGCGGTGTTCTCGGGCAGCCGCACCGCCTTGTGCTCGGGCACGACCGAGTACTGCGCAGCCGTCCCCCAGAAGCGGCCGAGCGTGGCTTCGTAGACCCAGACCCGCTCGCCGATGCGCGCGCTCGGCACGCCGGCGCCGACCGCCTCGATGATGCCGGCGCCATCCTGATGCGGAACGACGAAGGGAAACGGCATCGCGACATTGCCGCGGTGGCCGCCGCGCTGCTTGGTGTCCGACGGATTGACCGCAGAGCGGTGGATCCGCACGCGGACTTCGCCTGCGCCCGGTTCGGGTGTCGGGCGTTCGCCCACGGTCAGCACCTCGCGTGCAGGACCCTTGCGTTCATACCAGGCGGCTTTCATGGTGCGTTCCTCAAAGTGGTGATGGTCGGGCGCGTGTGTGCGCCCGGCAGATGGCAATGATGGCGCGCAGGCCTGCGCTGAGGACCCGGTTGCGGGCGCAACGCTGTCCGCTTCGGGTCAGACCAGGGCGAGTGCGGCGACCGGGTAGAGCTGCCCGAGCCCGGTGGTGATCGCCTCGAGCAGCGCGCGACCTCGCGCCAGCGGCGAATCGAGCAGCAGGAAATGGTCGAAAGCATCGACGCTGACAAGGGTTGCTCGCAGTGGCTCACGTGGGTTGTCGGATCGCTGCAGAGCGGCGCAGTCGCGCGACTCGAGCTCGACCAGGCGAAAGGCGTCGCGTTCGCGTGCGACGCGCGATCGGCCGCAGGTCTCGACCACCGACAGCGCGACCGCTGTCTGTCGGCTGCGACCGAGTGGCGGCGCCTGGCCTGACCGGCTGGGCTCGGCGCTGCACAGCTCTCGCAGTTGTGCGGCCAGCAGATCGGCATCGACGCCGGCCTGCAGGCGCAGGGCGATGCGGTGACTGGCTGGGGCCGCAGACGTTGGCCGATGGTGGCGGACAGGCATAGCCGCGAGACTCGCACAGGCCGTGCGGCCAGGCTGTGAGGAAATGCGTGTTCATGTCGTCGGCCCACAGGCCTGCAAGGCCGATCCCGACAGCCGACGGCCTGATTCATTACCGGGCGCGGCGTTTGAACGGCAGGCTGCTGGTGAGACCGCCGTCGACCGCGATCGCCTGGCCGTTGACATAGGAGGCATCGTCGCTGGCCAGAAACAGCGCCATCGCGGCGATCTCCTGCGGCAGGCCGAAGCGCTGCAGCGGGTTGATCTGGCCGAGCTTGTCCTGGCTGCCGGCGGCCCGCGCCCGATCGAAGATCGGCCGTGTCATGCCGGTCTCGATCAGACCGGGGCAGATCGCATTGACCCGCACACCGGTGCCCCAGTAGGTGTTGGCGCCGGTCTGCACCAGGCTCACCACACCGGCCTTGCTGGCGCTGTAGGGATTGCCGCCGGCATTGGCGCGCAGTCCGGCGACCGACGCGGTGCAGATGATCGAGCCGTGCCCCTGCGCGGCCATGTGCGCACCGGCATGCTTGAGCGCAAGAAACGGGCCGATCAGATTGACCCGCAGGACTTCCTGCCACTGGGCAACCGTCTGCTCGGACATCGGTACATCGCCGCCGCTGATGCCGGCGTTGGCATAGAAGACCTCCAGGCCGCCGAGTTCGGCGACTGCACGCGCCACCAGCGACTGCACGTCGGTTTCGTTACCGACATCGGCGGCTGCCGCGATGGCCTTGCCGCCGTCGGCGACGATCAGGGCCACCGTCTCGCTGACCGACTCGATGTTCTTGTCGACCGCCAGCACGGCTGCGCCTTCGGCGGCAAAGAGCCGCGCCGAGGCGCGGCCGATGCCGCTGCCGGCGCCGGTCACGATGGCCCGTTTTCCGGCCAGGCGCTTGCCGGCGCGCGCCGGGTCGCCGCCGATCACGGTGCCGCCTGATGGGCTGGATGAGGCAGCGCTTGTGGGATCTCCAGGATTCGTTGCCATGTCAACCTCCGTCGTGTCAGGCCCTGTACGATACCGGGATGAATCCTTCCAGCCAAAGCAATGCCCTCACCGATGCAGAGATCGAGACGCTCGAGGAGCGTCTGTCTGCGATCGATCCTGATGATTCGATGGCCGTCGAAGAACTCGACGGATTTTGCGCCGCGCTCGCGTGTTCGCCCGAGCCGATCGCACGCGAGGAGTGGCTGGCGCTGGTGCTCGGCGAGTCCGATCGTGCCGAGCGCGCGCTGCGCGGCGAGGGCGACGATGCCTCGCTGCTGCGGCTCATCGATCGGCATCGCGAATCGGTGGCGGCCATGCTCTTTGAGGGCGAGGGTTTTGCGCCGATTCTGGCCTATGACGACGATGGCCGTGCCTGGGGCAATGCCTGGGCGATCGGCTTTGCTCGCGGGATGTCTTTGCGCCCGGACGCCTGGTCGGCGCTTGAGGACGACGACGACTATGCCGATGCGCTCGAACCGGTCATGCGCCTGCTGGCCGATGCCCAGCGCAGCATGGAAGACGACGATGACGATTCGGATGAAGCGGTCGACGACGATTATGACGACGAGGGGACCGACTACGAGCCGATTGCCGACAGCGAGCGCGAGGCGGTGATCCATCAGATGCTCGACGGCATGCAGGATGTCTACGACTTCTTTGCCGAGGCCCGGGCACGCGCCTTGTCGCCGGCGACGCTGCGTCGCGATCAACCCAAGGTCGGCCGCAACGACCCCTGCCCGTGCGGCAGCGGTCGCAAGTTCAAAAGCTGTTGCGGCGCCGAGAAGGCGGGCTGATTCCCTGATAACGAAAGGCGCGATTCGCTCGCCCGGCACCTGGCCCGGCTAGACTGCATCCATGCAAGACGGCATCGATTCGCGCTACGCCTGGCTCAGGCTGTCGGTCACGCTCGCGCTCATGACCATCGGCGCGACCGGCATGTTCGTGATCAGCGTGGCGCTGCCGGCGGTGCAGGCCGACTTCGGCATTGATCGTTCCAGCGTCTCGACCGCCTACACCCTTCTGATGATCGGCTTCGGCCTCGGCGGCATCCTCATGGGGCGCCTGGCCGACCGCTTCGGCGTCGCGGTGCCGGTAACCATCGGCGCCTTCGGCCTGGGAGGCGGTTTCATCGCGGCTGCGCTGGCGCCGGGCATCGTCTCCTTCAGTATCGTGCACGGCCTGCTGATCGGACTGCTCGGCACCTCGGCCACGTTTTCGCCGCTGGTGGCCGATACCTCGCTGTGGTTCGAGCGCCGACGCGGGCTGGCGGTCGCGATCTGCGCCAGTGGCAATTATCTGGGCGGCGCCCTGTGGCCGCCGATCGTTCAGCACTTCATCGAAACCGTGGGCTGGCGACAGACCTACATGGGCATCGGCGTGATGTGCCTGCTGACGATGCTGCCGCTGGCACTGCTGCTGCGGCGACGCCCCCCGGGCGTTGTCAAGGCGGCACCGGCGGATCAGGGCCATTCCGCTGCCTCGCCGGTGGCCGCTGCCTTGCCGTCGCAGGTCGGGCATCACGGACAGGCCGGGCACACCGCGCCGCTGCGCCCGCTCGGCATGTCGCCTGCTGCCTTGCAGACCCTGCTGTGCATCGCCGGCGTCGCCTGCTGTGTCGCGATGGCCATGCCGCAGGTCCATATCGTGGCCTATTGCAGTGACCTCGGTTTCGGCCCGGCGCGCGGCGCGCAGATGCTGGCGCTGATGCTCGGATTCGGTGTCGTCAGCCGGCTGGCATCGGGCTGGATCTCTGATCGCATCGGCGGACTTCGCACGCTGCTGCTCGGCTCGATCTTGCAGGGACTGGCGCTGCTCCTCTTTCTGCCCTTCGACGGATTGGCCTCGCTGTATGTGATTTCGGCGCTCTTCGGCCTCTTTCAGGGCGGTATCGTGCCTTCATACGCCCTGATCATTCGCGAAAACTTTCCGCCTTCCGAGGCTGGCGGCCGGGTCGCCGTGGTCATCAGCGCGACGCTGCTCGGCATGGCGCTCGGCGGCTGGATGTCGGGTGCTGTATTCGATTACACCGGCTCCTATCACGCGGCCTTCATCAACGGCGTGGCCTGGAACCTGCTGAACCTCACCATTGCGATCCTGCTGCTGCGTCGGGCGATGCGCATGCCCGGCCGAGGCTTGCCGCCGGTCGCGGCGATGGCCTGAGGCGGTAACCCTATTTGCCGTTGATCGTCGGCACGCCGATTGACGTGCCCGATGGGCTGGCTGAGGGATTGCCTGATGCGGCGCTCGCGGCAACCGTCGATGGGTTTGCGACCGGTTTGATCGCAATGTTCAGCGGCGTCGCGGCAGCGGCGGCGGCAACCGAGGTGCCGGCACTGGCACCGCTGCCGGTCGAGGCGGGCGTGTCGAGTTCGGAGCCCGCGCCGCCGCATCCGGTCAGCGCGCCAACCATGGTGATCGCACCCGCGGTCAAGACACAAATTAGAAACAATTTCATGCGGCAACTTTAGCCGCCCGGGGCGCCCGGCGGGTCGCCGTCTGGAGCGTGCGGTCAACCGTCGTTCGGCCGCCTCGTCGCCTGTGACGGATCGTCGAGCGCTCGCCAGGTCGCCGGTTCCCCGGGCAGTCAGCTCGGCCGGTAAAGCGCCGCGGCGATCAGCCCGAAAAAGGTATCGGTCTGATCGGCCTGCAGCCATCGCGAGGCCACCACCAGCCGGCGTTCAGGGTCGATCCAGGTGACATGGCCGCCCGCACCGATCATGAAGCAGCTGGAGGCACTGGCTGAAGGGTAGACCGGGCTGGGCTGGCGATTGAGCCAGGTCAGCATGCCGTAGAAGGGGGCAATCGGGCAGGGCGTGAGCATGCGCTCGATCCAGGCCTGCGAAATCAGTGATCGGCCGTTCCATTGACCCCCCTGC
Organism: Bordetella parapertussis; assembly: GCA_945883285.1. Lineage (GTDB taxonomy): Bacteria > Pseudomonadota > Gammaproteobacteria > Burkholderiales > Burkholderiaceae_E > UBA4615. Next base: position 9,197 of record CAMCXH010000046.1, read on the forward strand.
AGCACCAGCTGGCCGATACGGGCCTGGTCGCGGGCTGAGATCGAGACGCCGCCGCCCCAATGGGTGCCGCCCGGTACCGACTGCACGCGTCGAGTCTTGCCACTGGCATCGGGCAGCTCGATGAAGCTGTCGTCATAGCCGACCCATTGCCAGTTGGAGGTCGCGCCCAGCGGCTGCATGATGGCCTCGCGAAAGACCTCCGGCAGCGGCCGGCCGAAAAGATGCAGCAGTGCCAGCGAGAGCTGGTTGATGCGCACGTCGTTGTATTCCCAGAAGCTGCCGGGCGCGCGCAGCGGCCGGGCTTCGCCCTTTTTGCCGGTGGCCGGCGGCCCACCGAAGGCCACCGTGCGATAGCGGTCGACCTGCTCCGGAATGCCGAAGCAGCTGCCTTCCCACTCGCTGGTCTGCTGCAGCAGCTGGGTCCAGGTGACCTGGGCGTTGTGCGGCGAGCCGAAGCCGATATCGGCATGAATGTGAGCGCCCACTGGCGCTTCAGGGTCCGGTATCAGGCCACGGTCGTGGGCCACCCCGGCCAGCAGGGCGAGGTAGGTCTTGGCAATGCTGAAGGTCAGGTCGGCCCGGTCGGGCTCGCCCCAGGACGCGATCTCGACACCCCGATGCAGGATCGAGCCGCTGGCCGGGCCTCGTGCATGGACCGGTCCTCGCAGCCGGTTGTAGGGCGGCGGGTCTTGCAGGTGGATGCCCCAGTTTGCCGGGTCGGCCAGCGGGTCGCGGGCCCAGGGTGTTTCGTGGGCCGCGGCAAACGCGATCGCCTGTGCCAGCCAGGCGTCGCGAACCGCCAGATCGGACGGGTTGCTGCGGGCTGCCGAATTGGCGTCGGAATTTGCGGCTGAAGTGGCGTCGGAGGGCGGGAGGATCGTCATCAGGCGATCCTATACGATGTCGCGAAGGCTGAATGTCAAAGCCGCCTGATCAGCAACAAGGCACGCACGAAGAGGAGTCGCGCCATGCAGCACCCTGCCCCATCATCCGCCCCGGCCAGCGCCCCGGCAGCCGGCGATTTCGCTTCTGTCGCTCGCGGTCACACCCTGGGCGACCTGTTGCGGCGTACCGCCGCCCGCCTGCCCGACAAGCCCGCGATCCGCTGCGGCGCCACCGCCTGGACCTATCGAGAGTTCGACGCAGTGGTCAACCGGCTGGCCAAGGGTCTGGCCGCCGGGCAGGCCGGCCTGCCGGTTGCCGCCGGTGACCGGGTCGCGGTGCTCTCGCGCAACTCGCATACCTTTGCGGCGATCCGCTTTGCGCTCGCCCGGCTGGGCGCGGTGCTGGTGCCGATCAACTTCATGCTCAATCCCGACGAGGTCGCCTACATCCTGCGACATTCGCAGGCCAGGCTGCTGGCGGTCGGACCCGACATGGTGTCGCTCGGCGAGGCGGCCGCGGCCCGCGATACCGCCGTCGAAAAGATCGTCTGGCTCGATGGCGAAGACCCGGCCGACAAGCCGGGCGCCCTGGTCGGCTTCGATCAGCTGCTGGCCCTCGACGCCGGGGCGCCGGCGGTCGCACTCGATGCGCGCATGCTCGCCCAGATCATCTATACCAGCGGCACCGAGTCGCTGCCCAAGGGCGCGATGCTGACCCACGAGGCGGTCTGCTGGGAGTATGTGAGCTGCGTGATCGAAGGCGAGATCGCGCAGGCCGACACCCTGCTGCATGCCCTGCCGCTTTATCACTGCGCGCAGCTCGATGTCTTTCTGGGGCCGGCGATCTATGTGGGTGCGAGCAGCGTCATCACCGGCAAACCCACGCCCGACAATATCCTCGCCCTGCTGGCGGCCGATCGCATCAATTCGTTTTTCGCGCCGCCATCGATCTGGATTGCGCTGCTGCGCTCGCCGGCCTTCGATGCCACCGACCTGTCGGCCTTGCGCAAGGGCTATTACGGCGCGGCGATCATGCCGGTGGCGGTGCTCAAGGAGATTGCGCAGCGCTTGCCGCAGATCCGGCTGTGGAACTTCTACGGCCAGACCGAGATCGCACCGCTGGCCACCGTGCTCAAGCCCGAGGACCAGATGCGCAAGGCCGGCTCGGCCGGGCGTGCTGTCCTCAATGTCGAGACCCGCGTGGTCGACGATGCGATGCAGGACGTCAGGATCGGTGAGATCGGCGAGATCGTGCATCGCTCGCCGCAGCTGCTCACCGGCTACTTCAACGACCCCGAGCGCACCGCAGCCTCATTTGAGGGGGGCTGGTTTCACAGCGGCGATCTGGCGGTGATCGATGACGAGGGCTATATCACCGTCGTCGACCGCAAGAAGGACATGATCAAGACCGGTGGCGAGAACGTGGCCTCGCGCGAAGTCGAAGAGGCGGTCTATCGGCTGGACGGCGTCTCGGAGGTGGCGGTCATTGGCCTGCCGCATCCCTACTGGATCGAGGCGGTTACTGCCTGCGTCGTGGTCAAGGCCGGCCAGGCGCTCAGCGAGGAGCAGGTTATTGCGCACTGCCGCTCGCAGCTGGCCACCTTCAAATCGCCCAAGAAGGTGGTCTTTGTCGATGCGCTGCCGAAAAATCCGAGCGGCAAGATCCTCAAGCGCGAACTGCGCAACCGGTTTGAAGACCTGCTGAAGGACCTGCCCGCCGAGAACCGATGATCAGACCGCGGCCTGATACACCGCCTGCTTCATCGCAAACGAGAACGGGTGCCAGAAGGCGGTATCGCGCTGGGCCATGACGATGCCGGCCAGACCCCGGCGCGGATTGATCCACCAGTGGGTGCCGGCCATGCCGCCCCACTGGAACTCGCCGACCGAATCGGGCGGATCGATGCTCGATGCGCTCAATGACACCGCGCCGCCCAGCCCGTAGCTCTTGCCAGTCACCGGCTTCGGAAACCCGGTGAAAACCCCTTGCGGCAGATGCGACTGCATCATCAGCGCCAGCGTTTCGGGGCGCAGCAGGGTCGGCCCGCCCGGAATCAGGCTGCGGATCAGGGCGAGGGTGTCGGGCAGGGTCGAGACCAGCCCGCCGCCGCCCGACAGGCGCGTTGCCGCCTTCTCGAAGGCGCCGGCATAAGGAATATCGTCGACGCGGGTCAGCCCCGGCTTGAGCGGCCTGGTCAGGCTCGCGCCGCGGTAATAGGCAACCAGCCGCGAGCGCTGCGCCGACGGGATCGCAAAGCCGGTGTCGACCATGCCCAGCGGCTCGAAGATGCGCGCACTCAGAAAGACATCGAAGGGCTGGCCGCTCACCACTTCGACCAGACGGCCGAGCACATCGGTGGCAATCGAATATTCCCAGGAAGTGCCGGGATGAAACGCGAGCGGCAGGCCTTCGAGCAGGTCGATCATCTGCGCGAGCGTGGTAGTGTGGTCGCGCACGCCGGCATCGATGAAGGCCTGATAGAGCAGGGTGCCCGGATCGAGCAGTCCGTAGCCGAGCCCGGCGCTGTGGGTCAGCAGATGGCGCACGGTGATTGGGCTGCGGGCCGGCTCGGTGTCGGTGAGCGCCGTGGCGCCCGGGCGCAGCACCTGTCGATTGCCGAGTTGCGGGATGAAGCGCTCGATCGGATCGTCCAGGCCGAGCTTGCCGTCTTCCATCAGCAGCAGCACCGCGCAGGAGGTGATCAGCTTGGTGCTCGAGTACATGCGAAAAATATGATCGGGTCGCAGCGCAATCTGCTGCTCGCGATCAGCCCAGCCGGTGCAGTGCAGATCGATCAGGTTGCGGCCCTGCAGCACTGCCGACGACACGCCTGCGAGCAGCTCGCCGTCGACGATCTCTTTCATGGCGGCATGCAGCGGCGCGAAATCAAGGCGTGTCGGGCTGAGCGCGAGATCGATCATCGCGACGACTCCTCCAGGAACTCCATCGCATTGCGCACACCGCTCGCCGGGCGGCCATTTTCGTGGCCGCGCAGTTCGACCCGGCGGATCTTGCCGGAGATGGTCTTGGGCAGATCGGCGAATTCGATGCGACGGATCATCTTGTAGGGCGAGACCCGTTCGCGCAGGAAGGTGAAGATCGCACGCGCCGTGGCCGCATTCGGCTCATGGCCGGGCGCCAGGATGACATAGGCCTTGGGCACGAAGCCGCGCACCGGGTCGGGTGAGGGCACGACCGCGGCTTCGGCCACCGCGGCATGCTCGATCAGCGCGCTTTCGAGCTCAAAGGGGCTGATGCGATAGCCCGAGGCTTTGAAGACGTCATCGGCGCGTCCGACATAAGTGATGTAGCCCTCGGCATCGCGGCTGCCGACATCCCCGGTGTGGTAGTAGCCGTCGCGCATCGCCTCGGCGGTTTTTTCGGTGTCATCGGCATAGGCGTCCATCAGCGGTACCGGGCGGCGGGCCAGATCGATGCAGATCTCGCCTTCATCGGCCGGCTTGCCGTCGGCATCGAGCAGCACGATCGGATAGCCCGGCAGCGGGCGGCCCATCGAGCCGGGCTTGAGTGCCTGTCCCGGCGGATTGCCGATCTGCGCGGTGGTCTCGGTCTGGCCATAGCCATCGCGGATGGTCAGCCCCCAGGCGTTACGAACCTGGTCGATCACCTCGGGGTTGAGCGGCTCGCCGGCCGAGATCACTTCGCGCAGACCGGTCTTGAATCGCGGCAGATCTTCGAGGATGAGCATGCGCCAGACAGTTGGCGGCGCGCACAGGGTCTTCACGCCGTATTTGTTGAGCACATTGAGGATGGTCGGCCCGTGAAAGCGGCTGTAGTTGTAGATGAAGACGCAGGCCTGCGCATTGAAGGGCGCAAAAAAGCAGCTCCAGGCATGCTTGGCCCAGCCCGGCGAGCTGATCGTCCAGTGCACGTCGCCCGGCTGCAGTCCGAGCCAGTACATGGTCGACAGATGGCCCACCGGATAGCTCTGGCGCGAATGGCGAACCAGCTTCGGCTTGGAGGTGGTGCCCGAGGTGAAGTACTCGAGCAGTGGCGCGGTCACCGCACCGGCGTCAGTCGGCACGAAAACGTCGGGGCTTGAGGCCGAGTCGCGATAGTCGGTCCAGCCGGCAGGCGGGCGACCATCGTTGCCGCGCCCGGCATCGCCGGCCAGGATGCAGCCGATGCCTGCAAGGGCTGCCGCCGGCAGCTCGCTCACCCGCGCCTGCCCGGTGCCGTTGGTCAGGATCCAGCGAACCTGACCGCGTTCGATGCGATCGGCCAGATCGGCGCCCGACAGCAGGGTGGTGGCCGGGATGACGACAGCACCGATCTTGATCGCCGCCAGCATGGTCTCCCAGAGCGGCACTTCGTTGCCCAGCATCAGCAGGATGCGATCACCGGCACGCGTGCCGCGCCCGACCAGGAAGTTGGCGACCTGCGAGGAGCGGCGCGACAGCTCGGCGTAGCTCAGTCTGGCCTCGGTGCCCGACTCCTCAACGATGTGCAGCGCCGGCGCCGCGTTGTTGCGCGCTATCGCATCGAAGTAGTCGATCGCCCAGTTGAAGCGATCAAGCCTGGGCCAGGCGAATGCGGCGTTGGCGGCCGGATGATCGGTGCGCAGCGCGAACAGCTGATCGCGGGCGGTCAGAAATCGGCGCAGTTCGGAGTCGAGTTCGGTCATGGCGTATTGCTCTATTTTGTTGCCGGGGGTGTTTTCGATTGTGCCCGCTCCGGATAGCTCACCGCCATCCCGTCGCGCACGTCCTGCTGGATGCCGTATTGGGCAAAGGGATAGCGAAAGCCGTTTTTCGCCAGCGCATGCATGCCCTCGATCGCCTTGACCAGCAGGGCCGGCGGCAGCGCCATCAGCATTTCGTCATCGAGCACCCCGCCATAGCGGCGCTCGGCAAAGCACGGAATCGACAGGCTCGGTTCGGCAGTGGCCAGCGCCCGCCCCCACGAGTCGGCGCAGGCCGATTCGCCGACCACGCTCCAGTCGAAGCGCTTGTAGCCGGTCCATTGCAGGCCGTTGATGAAATAGATCATCGCGCCCGGCGTGGCGTAAAAGAGCGCGATGTCGGGGGTGCCCAGGCGCCCCGACGACAGCGGCGAGACCGCAAGCGCGGCGGCACGCGCCGGAATATGCATCGCGCGCTGATGGGCATGGGCATCTTCCGGCGTGGCATACCAGACGCCGACCATCGATTTGCCCGAACGCCACTCGGCATCGGGCGCACCCAGTCCGACCACGGTGCGACATTGCGCGCCGACCAGATCGTCACCGGTGATGCCGACCGTCCAGCCCAGGCGGGCCGCCTGCGCCACGATTTGGTCGGTGGTGTGAATCGACTTGGGCCGCCGGATGCGCGGGATGGCCGCCATCTCGTCGACGCTGTCGAAGCGCTTCATGCAAAAGGGCATGGCGCGCAGCTTGAGCAGTCGCTCGAGTTCGGCCGAGACCGCGGCCCAATCCGTGGCGCTTTTGGTGGCGCTGGTGGTGGCGGTGGCCGAGGTGTCGGTCGGTGCCGGGGTCTTGCTGGTGGTGGAGATGTCCATGGTGCGTGGTGTCCTGTGATGTCGTGCTATTCGACCCGGATATTCATGGCGCGCACGATCGGAACCCAGCGGGCACGCTGTGAAGCACCAAAAGCGTCGGCCGATTCTGGCGTGCTGCCGGCGAGGTTTTCTGCGCCGTAGCTATCGAGCCGCTGGCGGATGTCGGGCTCGGCGAGTGCCTTGTTCAGCGCACGGTTGAGCCGATCAACGATCGGCCGTGGCGTGGCCTTCGGTGCAATCAGGCAATTCCAGGTATAGGCCTCGTAGTCGGCAACGCTCGCGTCGGCAAAGGTCGGCACCTCGGGATAGCCGGCATTGCGCCGCTCGCCGCTGACCGCAAGGACGCGGATCTGACCGGCCTTCATCATCGGCCCGGAGGTCGAAAAACCATCGAACACCAGGTCGATCTGCCCACCCGCCAGATCCTGCATCGCCGCGCCATTGCCCTTGTAGGGCACATGCAGCAGTTCAATGCCGGCCGACCGCGCGAAGGTTTCGCCGACGATATGGCTGATCGAGCCGTTGCCGGCCGACCCATAGCTGATCTTTCCGGGCGCCGCTTTGGCGCGTGCAATCAGGGTGCGCAGGTCGGGTGCGCCGTCACGCCGCCCGGCGAGCACCATCTGTGTCCGCGAGATCAGGCCGATGGTGGTGAGGTCGCGGTCGATGTCGAAAGGCAGCTTGGGCAGAAGCGCCGGATTCATGACGAGTTGCGAACTGGTGCCCAGGCCGATGGTGTAGCCGTCGGGCGCGGCCTTGGCCACTGCATCGGTGCCGATCATGCCGCCGGCGCCGGTGCGGTTTTCGACGACCACCGGCTGGCCGATTGATTCGGCGAGTTTCGGTGCGAGCTGGCGCGCGATCAGGTCATTGCCGCTGCCGGTTGCGAAGGCGACAATGATTTTCACTGGCCGCGAAGGCCAGCTTTCCTGCGCCAGCGCCAAGGGTGCGGTGCGTGCGGCAATCGACGGCATTGCGCCAGCGGCTGCAGCCTGCGCAAGCAGGCGGTGAAAACTGCGTCGATCCATGGTCCCCCCGGTCTGGTTCCGGTCGATTGTGCCACGCGTGCCACGCGTGGCTCGCGGTCTGCCGGTGGCAAACTGCGGTCGCGGCCCGCCGGGTCGCATGGATCAAAAAAGACCGCGGTCAACACCGTAACCATGCCGCTCACCGCTGCGCAACAGGAGAACCTGCCATGAAGATCAGCCTCGACAATCGCCTTGCCGTCGTCACCGGTGCCAGCCGAGGCATCGGACTGGCCTGTGCCCGCGAGTTTGCGGCCGCCGGCGCCCAGGTCGTCCTGGTCGCCCGCGATGCCAGCCGGCTGGCCGCTGCCTGCGATGAGTTGGTCGCCGAAGGCCTGTCAGCCATACCGATGGCGGCCGACCTGTCGGATGCCCAGGCGGCGGTGGCCCTGATTGGGCGCATCGAGTCGGACGTCGGCGCAATCGATCTGCTGGTCAACTCGGCGGGTGCAGCCCGCCGCTTCGCACCGGACGATCTCGATGCCGCGGCCTTTCATCAGGGCATGGACGCGAAATACTTCAGCACCATGCATGTGCTGGCGCCGGTGGTGCAGGCCATGGTCCGGCGCGGTCGCGGCGCGGTGGTCAACATCATCGGGCAGGGTGGTCGGGTGGCCTCGCCGATGCATATCTCGGGCGGCGCCGCCAACGCGGCCCTGATGCTGGCCACGGTCGGCTACGCGCGGGCCCATGCCGGGCAGGGCGTTCGTGTCAACGCCATCAACCCGGGTCTGACCTTCACCAGCCGCGTCGAGGAAGGCCTCGAGGTTTCGGCGCGCGCCAGCGGCAAGACGCGCGAGCAGGTGCTCGCCGACGAACTCGCCAGGATTCCGATGGGGCGCATGGCCCAACCGGAGGAAGTCGCCCGGGTCGCACTCTTTCTGGCGTCTGATGCTGCCAGCTATGTCTCCGGGGCGATCGTACCGATGGATGGCTGCACAGGATCGGTCATCTGATGTCGATCTGACCGATCTCAGACGCCTGTTGCGCCGCAGGCCCATCAATAAGGATCGGTGTCAGGGCGAAAACTACCCGGTATGCCCCTGTTTGCCTTGTCGGGAGGATGGCCGTGAGGTAGCTTGACTAATTAGGATCGGTTGCAACAAAAAAGATTGTATTTGCTGCGCCCCCCGGAAGTCTGTCGGCCAAAGCGCCGGCGACGAAAAAACAGATCGGTCATGCAAGAGACTCCCAAGGCAATGACACAAGGAAACGGTGAACCACGGGATGGGGCGACGCTCAGTCCTGCTGAGCTCAACACGCCGAGCGAGGCGAGCGTACCGCCTCAGGTATTCGTGCTGGTGATCGACGATCACCCCATCATTCCCGAGGCGCTGCAAGATCTGATTGGTTCGCATTTCGACGGCGTGCAGGCCATTCAGGCGCCCAATCTGCGACAAGCCCGCACGCTTTACCAGGTTGAGAAGAACATCGTTGTCACGGTGCTCGACCTGCGCCTGCCGGATGCCGACGGCATGGCCAGCATCACCGACCTGCGAGCCTTGCGGCCCGAGATTCCGCTGATCGTCTTTACCGGTCTCGACAGCGATCAGGTCCGGCGCAATGCGACCGAATACGGTGCGACGGCGGTCGTGTGCAAGACCGAAAGCACGGCGCGGCTGCTTGGCGAACTCTCCGCGCTGTTGCCGGGTCATGTGGCCAGTGCGAAAGGCGCCGCCGGCAATGGCCCGGTCGAGGCGATCGCCCGGTCGGCGGGTCGCTCCGAGCTGTCGCCGCGCCAGCAGCAGATCTGGCAGGGCATTGCCGAGGGTATGCCCAACATCGAGATCGCCCAGCGCCTGAACATCAGCCTGAACACCACCAAAGCGCATGTTCGCGAGCTGCTGCAGCGTCTCGGTGTGCGCAACCGCACCGAAGCGGCCACGCTCTATTTTCGCAGGCGCGGCGACCGCCAGCCCTGAGTGAGCCAGGCATCGGGCTGAGCTACTATCGCCCGATGCCGAACCTTCCCGATCCGTCTTTGGCCCTGTCGATGCAGGGGGTCGGGGTGCGCTTTGCGACCGGCGTTCAGGCACTCGACCAACTCGATCTCGAGCTGGCCCGCGGCGAGTTCCTGAGTCTGCTCGGACCCTCCGGCTGCGGAAAAAGCACCGCCCTGCGGCTGGCGGCCGGATTGGCCCAACCCACGACCGGCCGGATGCAGCGCGCGCCCGACATGCGTCTGGGATTCGTTTTTCAGGAGCCGACCCTGATGCCCTGGGCGACGGTCTTCGACAACGTCCGATTGCCATTGCGACTGCAGGGCCGCTCGGCGGCCTCGGTGCGCGATGAGGTGATGCAGGTCCTCGATCTGGTCGGGCTGACCGAATTCGTCAACGCCTATCCGCGCGAGCTCTCGGGCGGCATGCGCATGCGGGTATCAATTGCCCGGGCACTTGCCACCCGCCCCAATCTGCTGCTGCTCGACGAGCCCTTCGCGGCGCTCGACGAGATCACACGCGGACGTCTCGATGATGATTTGCGGCGCATCTGGCGCGAGCAGTCACTCACCGTGGTCTTCGTCACCCATAGCGTCTACGAGGCGGTCTATCTGTCGAGCCGCATCGCGGTGTTCAGTGGCCGGCCGGGGCGTATCGTCGAATCGATCGATATCGATGCCGCGCTGACGCGCGATGAGGCTTTCCGCGCCAGCGAACGCTATGCCCGGTGGTGCGTTCAGGCCTCGGCTCAGCTGAGCAGGGCCTACGCATGAGCGCCGCGCAGCGCCAGTCGGTGGTCGCGCCGGTGCTGGTGTGCGCGCTGGCGCTGGGCCTGTGGGAGGCGGTGGTGCGAATCAATCACATCCCGCATTACATCCTGCCGGCGCCTTCGCTGGTCGCCCAGACGCTCTGGACCGATCTGCCCTCGCTGCTGCCCTCGATGTGGTTCACCATCAAGATCACCGCCGGCGCCCTGCTGCTGGCGGTGGTGGGTGGCGTGCTGATTGCGGCGGTCTTTGCCACCTCGCGGCGAATCGAGAATGCCTTCTTTCCCCTGGCGATCGTGCTGCAGGTCACACCGATCGTGGCGATCGCGCCCCTGATCCTGATCTACATCGAGTCGACCACGGTGGCGTTGCTGATCTGCGCTTTCATCGTCGCCTTCTTTCCGATCCTGGCCAATACCGTGGTCGGTTTGCGCAGCGCCGATGCCAATCTGCGCGACCTGTTCACGCTCTATGGGGCGAGCCCCTGGCAGCGTCTGCATCTGCTGCTGGTGCCGAGCGCCTTGCCGTATTTTCTGGCCGGTCTGCGCATCGCCGGCGGCTTGGCCCTGATCGGCGCGGTGGTGGCCGAGTTTGCCGCGGGTGCGGCAGGCCGCGAAACCGGTCTGGCCTCGCGTATTCTGGAGGCCAGCTTTCGGACCGAGATTCCGCGGATGTTCGCAGCACTCGTGCTGGTGTCGATGGTGGGGATCGGCATCTTCCTGATCTTCGACTGGCTGGCCAGACGGCTGCTCGGTCGCTGGCACGACACCGAGATGCATCAGTCCTCAAACTGATAACTGTTGACCGCTCTCTTGCGAGGACACCCTCCTTGCGCATTTCATAGGCGTTTGAAGATGTTTGCGTCCCGCTTTGCCTGTCTTGTCGCAGTGGCCCTGCTCCTGCCGTGCATACCGGCGGCTGCCCAGGAGAAGGTCGTTTTTGCGATCAACTGGAAGGCCGAGAGTTCGCAGGGCGGCTTCTATCAGGCGCTGGTCGACGGCACCTACAAGCGCTACGGCCTTGATGTCGAGATCCGCCAGGGCGGCCCGCAAGTCAATAACCGCCCGCTGCTGTCGGCCGGGCGCATCGATTTTCTGCTCACCGGCAATCTGCTGCACAGCTTCGACAATGTCCGCAACAAGGTGCCGACCATCGTGGTGGCCTCAATGTTCCAGAAGGATCCGCAGGCGCTGATCACCCATCCCGGCCAGTACGCCACCTGGGACGACATGAAAAAAGCGCCGGTCATCTTCATTGCCAAGGATGCGCAATACACCTGGTGGCAGTGGATGAAGTCACTGGGTTTCAACGACAGCCAGCTCAAGCCCTATGCCTACAACAGCTCGGCTTTCCTGGCCAACAAGCGGTCGGTGCAGCAGGGCTACATCACCGCCGAGCCGATCGCGATCGAAAAGGCCGCGGGTTTCGTGCCAAAGACTTCCCTGCTCTCGGACAACGGCTGGTCGACCTATGCCAACACCATCGAGGCGCGTACCGAGACCGTCAAAAACAAGCCCGAGATGGTCCGCAAGTTTGTCGAGGCCTCGATCATCGGTTGGGTCAACTATCTCCATGGTGATCGCAGCGCGGCCAACGCGATGATCCGCAAGGAGAATCCCGACATGACGCAGGACGAACTCGATCGCGGTGTGGTCCTGCTGCGCCAGCTTGGCATCGTCGATTCCGGCGATTCCCTGACGCGTGGCATCGGTGCGATCGACCCGGCCCGCATCCGGGATTTCTACGACAAGATGGTCAAGGCCGGCCTCTACAAGGCGGGTGAGGTCGATCTGTCGCAGGTGGCGACCACCGAATTCATCAACAAAGGCGCAGGCGTCGAGCTGCGCACGAAGCTCTCGGCGCCTGCAAAGTAGGCGCGTCCCTTGGCTGTAGCGCACGGCTGCGGTCGGGCATGAGGTGATGGCAGGCCCGATGCGACGCCCGGCCTTGTGCCTCAGGGCAGCAGACCCCTTGCGGTCGGGGCGTCGAGCTGCGGCGCTTGCCGGTCGGCATCGCCGAGTTCGCGCTGCATGATCACAGTGTCGAGCCAGCCATCGAACTTCCAGCCGGTGGCGCGCATCGTGCCGGCAAATCGAAATCCGCACCGTGCATGCAAGCCGATCGATCCGGTATTGCCGCTGTCGCCGATGATCGCGAGCAGCTGCCTGCAGCCGGCCGCCTCGCAGCGTGTGATCAGCGCGGTGAGCAGCAGACGTCCGACGCCGCGCCCGCGGGCGGACTCGTCGATATAGATCGAGTCTTCGACAGTGAAGCGGTAGGCAGGCCGCAATCTGAACCAGTTGACATAGGCATAGCCCAGCACCCGATCGCCCTCGTGGGCAACCAGATACGGACAGCCGTTTTTCACCACATCGGCGCGCCGACGGGTCATTTCTGCCAGATCGGGCGGCGTGATCTCGAAGGTGCCGGTGCCATGCAGGACATGGTGGGCATAGATCGCCTGGATGGCGGTCAGATCGGCGTCGCGGCTGTCGCGGATCAGCGGAGTAGTCATGGCCTTGAGGATAGCCGATGCCGCCGGGGCTCTGATACGAACAGGCTTCGACTCGCGCCGACTCGGACTCAGGCGTTGAGCAGCCTGTCGCCTTCGCGGCGCGCGGCACCGGCGCGCACCAGTTCGCTGCTCGCCCAGTCGGCCAGCGCGCTCGAGTCCAGGCCGATGAATCGACGGTTGGTCTGCGCGATCAGGGGCACGGTGTCCATCAGGCTGATCAGGTCGGCGTGTGCAATCTGCTCATGCTCGAGCAGCAGGAACTTGAGCAGCACCTTGATGCCCTGACGGCCGTTTCGCGCGGCATCGGCGCTGAGGTAGTCGAGGCGCTGGCCGGCGCGCTCGAGTGCGCCACGCAGATCGGTGAACATCGGCCCGTGGCCGGGGATCACCAGGTCGATCTC
>CAMCXH010000047.1 GCA_945883285.1 Bordetella parapertussis
CCTGACCGTCCTTGGCGACGAGGCGGACTCCCACAGCGCTGCAGCCAAGCTAGGCGTAAGATCTCGACTGTAAAAACAAATTTACATTCGAGGTGGCTCATGTTGACTGTGGCTCAGCGCGATGTCTCGTCGGTGTCGTCGTCAGTGCCTCTGGCTGGCCATTGCGCCGGTTGCGGTCTGCGGGAACTCTGTCTGGTCGAGGGGCTGAGCGCAGCAGAGATCGATCGCCTGGCCGGCATGGTCACCAGCCGGCGGCGTCTGAAGCGCGGCGAGGCGCTTTTTCGGGCGGGCGATGCGTTCAACGCGGTCTACCCGGTTCGCCTTGGGTTTTTCAAGACCTGCGTCAGCGTGCAGGCCGGTCTTGAGCAGGTGACAGGTTTCCCGATGCCGGGCGACGTGCTGGGTTTTGATGCCATCAGCACCGGTGCATTCCAGTGTGACGCGATCGCCCTGCAGGATTCAGAAGTCTGCGTCGTGCCCTTCGAACGCCTCGAGACTTTGTCGCGGCAGTTCGATGGCCTGCAGCATCAGTTGCACCGCGTGCTGTCGCGCGAAATCGTGCGTGACAACCGGCAGATGCTGCTGCTCGGAAAGATGCGAGCCGAGCAGCGAGTGGCCACCTTCTTGCTGAATCTGTCGAAGCAGTTTGCGCAGCGTGGGTTTTCTTCGCGCGAGTTTGTGCTGCGCATGACGCGCGACGAAATTGGCAATTATCTCGGACTCAAGCTCGAGACCGTCTCGCGGGCTTTCTCGCGTCTGCAGGCCGATGGCGTCATTGCGGTCGATCAGAAGCAGTTGCGAATTGAGGACATCGAACGCCTTGGACAGATTGCCGGCACCGCTTGCCCGATGCATTGATCGCAGGGCTGAACCCGGCGAGGTCGAACGCCGCCTGCAGCGGGTGGTCGGCGTCTTGTCGCATCTCATGGATTGCAGAAGGGATGGGGCTGGCCCAATGCGAGAGCAATCAGCGCCGCAACCGCCATCGCGCTGAGCAGCGCGCCACCGATCCGCACACCGATTGCCTGCCGATCGGCCACACGCACGCCGGCCGCGACGCCGATAGTCTGTAGCAGCCAACCGGCGGCGAGCAGGTCGACGGCGGTTGCCGCACCGAAGGCAAGCATCACGCTCGCTCCGCCCAGCGCGCTGCTTGCCAGCGCGGCCACTGCCAGGGCTGAGTACAGCAGACCGCAGGGCAACAGGGACCAGGCCAGTCCGGACAAGATGCGCTGCGTCGAGCGGGGCGTCGACAACCCGCTTGCCGTGGCCGACCAGAAGCGCCGGCCGAGTCCGTCAACCCAGACCGGTTGTCTGCCGAGTATGAGCAGCGCCACACCAAACATCAGCAGCGCGGCATTGAAGAGCCCCCAGACCGGCTGCATCAGGGGGGCTGCCGAGGCGCCCCATCGCAGCGTGGCTGAGCCTGCGCCAACCGCGGCACCGAGCATGGCGTAGCCGGCGACGCGCGAGAGCTGAAAGACCAGGTCCTGGCCGGCAGATCGCAGGGCGCCTGGAGCCGGGTATTGGATCGTTCTGATCGGAATCGTCCGGTGCGGGCCTGTCCCGACGATCACGCTCCCGTCTGAATCCCGATGATTCAAGCCATGCACTGCCACCTTCTGCAGCCCGGTACACATCGCCACGCAATGCACGCCGCCGACCAATCCCAGGGTGGCTGAGGTGGCAATCAGGGCGATCAGACTCATGGCCTGTCGACAGACTGATCATCGTCTGCGCTCATCGCTCGGGTGACGATGCCGGCTGCGGCGGTAATCAGCCAGAACAGCAGGAAGGTGATCGAGTAGACAGCGGCGCGCTCGGGCTCGAGCGACAGACCGAAGAGATTGACATCCTGCGGGTCGAAGCCGGCGAACACCAGCAGTTCGAGGGCGCTTGCCGCCAGAAAGGCCGGCCAGAGCACGGTGATCCATTGGCGGGTGGTGCGGGGCATGGGTGCTTTGCCTTGGTCAGGGTTGTGGCGATCCGGCGGCGATCCGCAACGGTGGACTGTCTGGCAGTCGGAGATGGCGGGCGGTCATCCGCCAGTCCTGGGATTCGATGGCGAGGTCCCAGGCCACAATGGCGATTGGCGCAATGGTTCTCCGATACAGGCCATCGGTGCCTCGCTGCAGGACCAGCCGCCGATCCTGTTCGGCATGCACCGGATGGGTCAGGGTGAGCAGGATCGACTCGGGCGGTGACCCCTTGCCCGACAAGCGCACCGTCAGCGAACGGTCAGCCGGCAGCCAGACCTCGGCGACCAGTTCAAGGGCCTGCGCGCGGGCTTCGCGCTCGAGCGATCGGTTGATCGCCAGGCCGCGCTTGTAGTAGTCCTCGGCAACATTGCTGTCGGCGCGTTGTACCGCGATCCAGACGGTGATCAGGCCGGCGACAACCGTCAGTGCCGGAATGCCGAACACCAGCCAGACCAGCGGCTCATGCCAGGCGGGTGCGGGTTTCAGGGTGGTGGGCAGTGACATGACTGAAGACTCCGGTGAAGGGCGGCTGTCAGCGGGGCACGATGAAGCTCGCCTTTTCGGCGCGCGCGATCGCGGGTTCGTCGCGCGCGGTGATCAGGAATCGGATCGGATGTGCGCCAGGCTCACTGCCTTGCGGCGGCACCAGCGCCCTGACCGCAACGGCGCGGTTGCTGGCAGCGGCGACTTCAAAGTGTGAGGGACTTGCAATCGAGATACCGTCGATGCCCTCGACCGCGATGTCAATCACCAGCGCATGCTCCGAGGCGTTCATCAGGTTGAGCCGATAGGCATTTTCGATGCGGCCTGCATCGCCAATCCTTGCCAGTGTGTTGCGGTCACGAATGACATCCACCCGCAGCGGATTGCGGGTGACGAGCGAGGTCACCAGGCCGCCGCCGAGTACCACCAGCAGGCAGGCATAGATCAGCACGCGCGGGCGCAGCAGGTGGCTCAGGATGCGTTGGTCGGCGCCGTTCTCGGGCGCGGCATGCACCGCCCGGTGGGTCGAATAGCGCACCAGGCCGCGGGCATAGCCCATCTTGTCCATCACGGTGTCGCACACATCGACGCAGGCCGCGCAGCCGATGCATTCGTATTGCTGGCCGTTACGGATGTCGATGCCGGTCGGGCAGACCTGAACGCACAGATTGCAGTCGATGCAGCTGCCCAAACCGAGCGCCGCCGGCTCGGCCTGGCGCGAGCGCGAGCCGCGCGGTTCGCCGCGTCGTTCATCGTAAGTGACGACCAGCGTGTCGCGATCGAACATCGCGCCCTGAAAGCGCGCATAGGGGCACATGTACTTGCAGACCTGCTCGCGCATGAAACCGGCATTGCCCCAGGTGGCAACGCTGTAAAAGAGCAGCCAGAACAACTGCCACGGGCCGATGCTCAGCGCCAGCACCTGCCAGCCGAGTTCGCGGATCGGCGCGAAATAGCCGATGAAGGTGAAGCCGGTCAGCAACGCGAGCGTCATCCAGAGCGCGTGCTTGGCGCCTTTGCGGACGAGTTTTTCTGCGTGCCAGGGCCCGGCGTCAAGTTTCATGCGCGCCGCGCGGTCGCCCTCGGTTTGCCGCTCGATCCACATGAAGAGCTCGGTGTAGACCGTCTGCGGGCAGGCATAGCCGCACCACAGGCGCCCGGCGACCGCAGTGAAAAAGAACAGCGAGAGTGCGGCGATCACCAGCAGGGCGGCCAGATACACGAAATCCTGCGGCCAAAGCACCACCCCGAAGAGGTAGAACTTGCGTGCACCGAGGTCGAAGAGCACCGCCTGGCGCCCGTTCCAGTGCAGCCATGGCAAGCCGTAGAAGATCAGCTGGGTCATGAACACCGCGCCCCAGCGCAGGCGCGCAAAACGCCCGGTCACCGCTCGGGGGTAGAGCTTCTGATGCGCCTGATAGATCGAAAACAGGCCGTTGTCGTCTGCCGGCGCGATCGGGATGACCTCACGAACCATTATGGTTTCGTGCCCGACGTACCCGGTTGAGACAGCGACAGCACATACGCGGCAAGTACGTGGATCTGCCCTTCGGTGAGCTTGTCGTCCCAGGCTGGCATGCGGTTTTCCTTGCCGTTGTTGACGATCGCGACCACCGCCTGCACACCGCCACCATGCAGCCAGATGCGGTCGGACAGATTCGGCGCACCAAGCGCCTGGTTGCCGCGGCCATCCGCGCCGTGACAGGCCGCGCAGCTTGCAAAGCGTGGTTTGCCGAGCGCGGCCTTCACCGGGTCGCTCGAGCTGTCCGACAGCGAGAGCACATACTGGGCGAGCTGCTCGACCTCCTGGGGTGAGCCGACCGCAGCAGCCAGAGGCGGCATCAGTCCGTTTCGGCCCTTCGCGATCGACTGCACGATCTGCTGCGGCGAACTGCCATACAGCCAGTCGTTGTCGGCGAGGTTCGGAAAGCCCTTGGCGCCATGGCCGTCGGAGCCGTGGCACTGGGCGCAGTTGTTCAGGAACAGCCGCTCGCCGATGGCATGCGCCCGGGCGTCGCCGGCCAGTTCAGTCACCGACTGCGACTGAAAGCGGGCATAAAGGGGTGCCATCTCTTCGGCGAGTGCAGTGGTTTCTGCTTCGTACTGGGTTGCCGCGCTCCAGCCGCTGGCGCCATCGCGTGCACCCAGCCCCGGATAGAGCCAGAGGTAGCCGAGTGAAAAAACAATGGTGATCACGAACAGGCCGCTCCACCAGCGCGGCAGCGGATTGTTCGCTTCGCGCAGATCGCCGTCCCAGACATGGCCGGTGGTGTTGTCGGCCGAGGGCGGCGGCCGTCGGCTGTTGAGCACCAGCAGCAGCAGGCAGGCCGCGATGGCGAGCAGCGTCGCGATGGTGATGTAGGGTGACCAGAACCCGCTGGTGAAGTCCGCCATGTTCGTGTCCTTTGTTCACTCTTCGAAGGGCAGGCGGGCGTCCTGCTCGAAGCGCGCCCTGTTGCGCGGCGAGTAGGCCCAGATCACGATGCCCACAAAGCAGGCCAGCGAGAGCGCGGTGATCACACCGCGAACGAGGTCGACGTTCATTGGGGGTTCCCCTTATCGGATCGTGGTGCCCAGGCCCTGCAGATAGGCGATCAGGGCGTCCATCTCGGTCTTGCCCTTGACCCTTTCTGGTGCACCGGCAATGTCTGCATCGCCATAAGGCACGCCAACCCTGGCGAGCGCGCGCATGTGGTTCTGCATGGTCTGGCCGTCGACCATCTGTCTGGCAAGCCAGGGATAGCCGGGCATATTCGACTCCGGCACCAGATCGCGCGGATTGTTCAGGTGAGTGCGATGCCATTCGTCGTTGTAGCGCCCGCCCACCCGCGCCAGGTCGGGGCCGGTGCGCTTGCTGCCCCACTGGAAGGGATGGTCCCAGACGAATTCGCCTGCGACCGAATAGGGCCCGTAGCGCAGCGTCTCGGCGCGAAACGGCCGGATCATCTGGGAGTGGCAGTTGTAGCAACCCTCGCGGATATAGATGTCGCGCCCGGCCAGTTGCAGGGCATCGTAGGGCTTGAGCCCCCTGACCGGCTCGGTGGTCGACTTCTGGAAATACAGCGGCACAATTTCGACCAGTCCGCCGACTGCCACGGTGAGCAGGGTGAGGACGATCAGCAGCAGCGCGTTGGTTTCGATGCGTTCGTGGTTGAGGGCCATGAGTGACTCCGTGTCCGATCAGGCGTGGGCCGGTGCGCGCAGCACCGGTACATCGACCGGCTTGCCGCCGGTCACGGTCATGGCGACATTCCAGGCCATGATCACCATGCCGGTCAGGTAGAGCAGGCCGCCGATGAGCCGCACGTAGTAGTAGGGATAGCTCGCCTTGACCGACTCGACAAAGGCGTAGGTGAGCGTGCCGTCGGGTTCGACCGAGCGCCACATCAGGCCCTGCGTGACGCCGCTTACCCACATCGACACCGCATAGAGCACGATGCCGATGGTGGCGACCCAGAAGTGCAGTTCGATCGCCTGCACGCTGTACATCGATTCGCGGCCGAAGAGGCGCGGCATCAGGTAGTAGAGGCTGCCCATCGAGATCAGACCGACCCAGCCGAGTGCACCTGAATGCACATGGCCGATCGTCCAGTCGGTGTAGTGCGACAGCGCATTGACCGTCTTGATCGCCATCATCGGACCTTCGAAGGTCGACATGCCGTAGAAGGACAGCGAGACGATCATGAAACGCAGGATCGGGTCTTCGCGCAGCTTGTGCCAGGCGCCCGACAGCGTCATCACGCCGTTGATCATGCCGCCCCAGGACGGCGCGAGCAGGATCAGCGAAAACACCATGCCAAGCGACTGAGCCCAGTCGGGCAGGGCGGTGTAGTGCAGGTGGTGGGGGCCGGCCCACATGTAGGTGAAGATCAGCGCCCAGAAGTGCACGATCGACAGGCGATAGGAGTAGACCGGGCGGCCGATCTGCTTGGGCACGAAGTAGTACATCATCCCCAGAAAGCCTGCGGTCAGGAAAAACCCGACCGCGTTATGGCCGTACCACCACTGCACCATCGCATCCTGCACGCCGGCATAGACCGAGTACGACTTCATTGGCCCGGCTGGTATTGCGGCGCTGTTGACCACATGCAGCAGTGCCACGGTGAGAATGAAGGCACCGAAGAACCAGTTGGCCACATAGATGTGGCGCACCTTTCGGGTAAAGATCGTGCCGAAGAACACCACCGCATACGAGACCCAGACCAGCGTGATCAGGATATCGATCGGCCACTCCAGTTCGGCATATTCCTTGCCGCTGGTGTAGCCCAGCGGCAGTGATATCGCCGCCGCAACGATGACTGCCTGCCAGCCCCAGAATGTGAAGGCGGCCAGCGGCCCGGCAAAGAGCCGGGTCTGGCAGGTGCGCTGCACCGCGTAGTAGCTGGTGGCAAAGAGCGCGCAGCCGCCGAAGGCGAAGATCACCGCATTGGTATGCAAGGGTCGCAGGCGGCCGTAGGACAGCCAGGGCAGATCGAAATTGAGCGCCGGAAAGGCCAGCTGGGCGGCGATCACCACCCCGACCAGCATGCCGACCACGCCCCAGACGATGGTCATGATCGCGAACTGACGCACGACGGTATCGTTATAGGTGGCCTCATCGCTGCGGATCTCGATTTTCACTGGCGCGCTCCCTCGGCAAAATCAAACGGTGTCTGGCTGGTCTGATATTGCTGCGCTTGGCCGCAGTGCCGCTTGATCCAGATCAAGGCTCGGTGTCGTCGATCAGGATCCGCTGGCCTTCGCGTTCGATATCGTCGAACTGGCCGCTGCCTACAGCCCAGGCGAGCAGACCGGTGATCGCCAGCACCAGCACGACCGACAGCGGTACGAGGAGATAGAGGATGTCCATCAGCAGGCTTCCTTCGCGTCAGAGCGCGGTCAGTTCAGTGCGCGGTCAGTTCAGTGCGCGGTCAGATGAGGCAGGGCTGGATCGGGCGATCGAGGCGGGAGTGACAGGCGCGCGGGCGCGAGTCTCAGGGCATTGAGTACGACGACCAGCGAACTGCCGGCCATGCCCAGGCCCGCCAGCCAGGGCGGCAGCAGGCCGGCCAGCGCCAGCGGTATGCCCACCGCGTTGTAGGCGGTGGCAAAGATCAGGTTCTGTCTGACGACCCGCATGGCCTGACGGGCGTGATCCCGGGCCAGCGAAAGTCGGTCAAGGCGCTCGCCCAGCAACAGCAGGTCGGCGCGATGCTGGGCCAGCGGCGCGCCGCTGGCAAAGGCGATCGAGACATCTGCGCGAGCCAGCACCGGCGCGTCGTTGATGCCATCACCCACCATCGCGACATGCCGGCCCTGGCGGCCAAGCGCGTCGATGCGGGCAAGTTTGTCCTCGGGGCTTGCCTGGGCCTGCCAGGTCTCGATGCCGAGCGCTGCGGCCACTCGTGCAACCCGAGCCGGTGCATCGCCCGAGAGGATTTCGAGCTGCATGCCCGCCTCGCGCAGCCGCCTGATCGCGGTCAGTGCTTCGGGACGCAAGGCTTCACTCAGCGTAAAGCTCGCCGCCGCCCGGCCGTCAATCGACAGGCACACATCGCCTGTGTCGTCGGCCTCCTGCAGGGCGCCGGCGTCGTACGCGCTGACACGACCCTCGTGCCTGCCTTCGCTGACGGTTTGCGGCGCAGCAAAGCGAGGACTGCCCAGGTGCGCCCGCTGCCATCGCCCTTCGAGCAATACCTCGGCTTCGATGCCTGCACCGGCCTGTTCGCGCACCGAGCGCACCTCGGGCAGTGCGACGCCGGCGGGTGCATGGCGAATGATGGCCGCAGCCACAGGATGGATCGAACCGGCCTCGAGTGCGGCCGCCACCGCGCTTGCTCCCAGTGCGTCGATCAGTGGCCCGCCCTGGCTCACCTTCACCGCGACCACGTCGATTCGGTCGAGCGTCAGGGTCCCGGTCTTGTCGAAAACGAAGGTGTCCGCCTGGGCCAGGGCTTCAAGCGCCTGCGGTGAACGCGCCAGCAGACCATGACGGGCCAGCCGCCCCGATGCCGCCAGCAGCGCGGCCGGCGTGGCCAGCGACAGGGCGCAGGGGCAGGCCACCACCAGGACGGCGGCCGCCACCCAGGCGGCGCGACCCGGATCGATCAGCTGCCAGACACACCAGGCGATTGCCGCCAGTGCCAGCACCATCCCCAGGAAAGGCCCGGCCCAGCGATCGGCCAGTTGAGCCAGTCGCGGCTTGCGCGCCGAGGCGCTGTCCATCAGGTCGGCGATCTCCTGCAAGCGTGAATCGCGTGCGCTGCGGGTCAGCCGCATCGTGAGCGGTGCGTCCAGGCTCACGCTGCCGGCGGCCAGGGTATCGCCCGGCTGGCGCCGCTGCGGGCGGCTTTCACCGCTCAGCAGCGATTCGTCGACATGGGCGTATCCGATCTCGACGATGCCATCGGCAGGCACGGATTGCCCGGCGGCCACTCGCACCCGATCACCCGGGCGCAACTGCCGCAAACCGACCAGCGATGCGACGCCCCGATCGTCGAGCCGTTCGATGCGATCAGGCAGGCGTGCCAGCAGGTCGCCCACGCCGGCCATGGCGCGCTCGCGCGCCGCCGCTTCGAGCCAGCGGCCAATCAGCAGGAAGGCGACGAACATCGTCAGCGAATCAAACCAGACCTCGCCGCCCGCGGCGCCGCCGGCCAGACTCGCCACGAAGGTCACCGCGATACCGAGTGCCACCGGCACGTCCATGCCGATGCGCCGGGCACGCAGATCGCGAAAGGCGCCGGTAAAAAACGGGCCGGCGGCAAACAGCATGACTGGCAGCGTCAGGATTCGCTCGGCCCAGGTCAGCAGGCCGACGATGTCCTCGCTCATCGAGCCCGCCTCGGCAACATATCGCGGGACCGAATACATCATCACCTGCATCATGCACAGCACCGCCACCAGCATTCGCCACAGTGCGGCGCGGCGCCCGGCCGCCTTCGCGCTCTCGAGCAAGCGTTGCGAGACTGGTCGGGGCCGATAGCCCAGTCGTGAAATCCGATCGCAGGCCCGCGACAGCTGCTGTGCGTCGGCGCGCCACACCAGACGCGCGCGGCGCGTGGCTGCATTCACCGAGACCTCCTCGACGCAATCGCGCAGCGCATCCTCGATCGCGATCACGCAGGCGGCGCAGTGCACGCCGTCGATGCTCAGAACCGCCTCGAAGCGTCTTGCCCCGTTGGCTGCGGGCGCGATCTCGCGAGCGATTTCGTCGCGCTCAAGCGGGTCATCGAGGATCAGGAACTCATCGCTGCACGGGATCTGGTGGGCTGTCGCAGCCATCGCCTGGCGCCTGGTCGCGGGATTGGGGGCGCTTCGATCCTAGCGATGCCCGACGCCGTCGGGCTGCCACCGTCTGCCGCAGGCTTGATCCAGATCAAGCTGACACATGGTCACGCCAGGATTTGTTGGACAATCGAAGGATTGCCATTGCCGGATCACCCACGATGAGTATTCCTCGCGCCACCAAGATCGTTGCCACCCTCGGGCCGGCTTCCAGTGATCCGGCCACGATCGAGCGAATGATCCTTGCCGGCGTCAATGTCGTGCGGGTCAATTTCTCGCATGGCTCGGCCGATGGGCACACTGCGCTGGTGGGCGTGGTACGTGAGGTCGCCAGCCGGCTCGGTCGCGATATCGGCGTGCTCGCCGACCTGCAGGGTCCCAAGATCCGGATCGGCAAGTTTGCCGGCGGCAAGATCAGTCTGGTCGAAGGCGATCAGTTCACCTTCGATATCACCTGTGAGATGGGTGATCACTCGCGCGTGGGCCTCGATTACAAGGCCCTGGTTCACGATGTCAAAGCCGGCGATTCATTGCTGCTCAACGATGGCCGCATGATCATGCGCGTCGATCGGGTCACCGACACCACCATTGCCTGCACGGTCACGATCGGCGGTGTACTGTCCGATCGCAAGGGCATCAACCGGCAGGGGGGCGGTCTGTCGGCCCCGGCGCTCACTGCCAAGGACATGGATGACATCAAGACCGCGGTCGCCTTCGAAGCCGACTTCGTGGCGGTGTCCTTTCCCAAAAATGCCTCCGACATGTACATGGCCCGCGAACTGGTGCGGGCGGCCGGCGGCAAGGCGCTCATGATTGCCAAGATCGAGCGCTTCGAGGCGATCGGCAATCTCGAGGAGATCCTCAAAGCCTCCGACGGCATCATGGTGGCCCGCGGCGATCTCGCGGTCGAGGTCGGCGACGCCGCCGTCCCGGCCCTGCAAAAACGCATGATCCGGATGGCCCGCGATCACAGCAAGCTCACGATCACCGCCACCCAGATGATGGAGTCGATGATCGAGGCGCCGGTGCCCACCCGTGCCGAAGTCTCGGATGTGGCCAATGCGGTCATCGACGGCACCGACGCGGTCATGCTGTCGGCCGAGACCGCCGCCGGTAAATATCCGGTCGAGACGGTATCGGCCATGGCCCGGGTCTGCGACGAGGCCGACCGCTCCGGCGAGTTCTCGCTCGAAAAGGAGTTCTTGAACCGCACCTTCGCGCGCATCGACCAGGCGATCGCCATGGCGGCGCTGTTCACAGCGGTTCACATGAAGGTCAAGGCGATCTGTGCGCTGACCCAGTCAGGGTCGACTGCGCTCTGGATCTCGCGGCTCGATTCGGGTGTGCCGGTCTATGCGCTCACGCCAGAAGAAGGCAGCCGGCGCAGGATGTCGCTTTATCGTGAAGTCCATCCGGTGCTGATGACCTTCAAAGCCTCTGACCGCGAAAGTCTGCTGCTCGAGGCCGAACACAAGCTGGTCGACCTCGGCGTGGTGGCTCGCGGTGACCTGATGCTGCTGACCATCGGCGAGCCGATCGGCAAATCGGGCGGCACCAATACCCTGAAAATCGTTCGGGTTGGCGATCACGGCTGAGGTGAATTCGCCTCAGCCCGATGGCGC
This sequence comes from Bordetella parapertussis, assembly GCA_945883285.1. Classification (GTDB taxonomy): domain Bacteria; phylum Pseudomonadota; class Gammaproteobacteria; order Burkholderiales; family Burkholderiaceae_E; genus UBA4615. The sequence goes on from CAMCXH010000047.1 coordinate 11,351, forward strand.
GCGCGTGAGGTTTGTCGGCCTTTTCTGATGTGCGGCGAGGCATAATCAGCTCCAATTTCATTCAGGAGTCGATCATGCCCCTCGTCTCGATGCGCCAGCTTCTCGATCACGCCGCCGAAAATGCCTATGGGATTCCGGCCTTCAACGTCAACAATCTCGAGCAGGTGCAGGCCATCATGGCGGCTGCGGCCGAGGTCGATGCACCGGTGATCATGCAGGCTTCGGCCGGTGCCCGAAAATACGCCGGCGAGCACTTCCTGCGCCATCTGATCGCTGCCGCGGTCGAGTCCTATCCCAAGGTGCCGGTCGTGATGCATCAGGACCATGGCCAGTCGCCACTGGTCTGCCAGGGTGCAATCGACCTCGGATTCTCGTCGGTGATGATGGACGGCTCGCTGGAAGAAGATGGCAAGACCATCGCCAGTTACGACTACAACATCGACGTCACCCGCAAGGTGGTCGATATGGCGCACGCGGTCGGTGTGACGGTCGAGGGTGAGCTGGGCTGCCTGGGCTCGCTCGAAACCATGAAGGGCGACAAGGAAGACGGCCACGGCACCGACTCCACCATGACCCGCGAGCAGCTGCTGACCGACCCGGAGCAGGCCGCCGACTTCGTGCGCCGCACGCAGGTCGATGCCCTGGCGATTGCGATTGGCACCAGCCATGGCGCCTACAAGTTTTCGCGCAAGCCCACCGGCGACATCCTGGCGATCTCGCGCATCAAGGAAATCAACGCGCGGCTGCCCAACACCCATCTGGTGATGCACGGCTCCTCGTCGGTGCCGCAAGACCTTCTGGCGATCATCCGTCAGTACGGCGGCGCCATGAAAGAGACCTACGGCGTGCCGGTCGAGGAGATCCAGGAAGCGATCAAGTTCGGCGTTCGCAAGATCAACATCGATACCGACATCCGCCTGGCCATGACGGCTGCGGTGCGCAAATACCTGTCTGAAAACCCAGACAAATTCGATCCGCGCGATTTTCTCAAGCCTGCCCGCGAAGCGGCCAAGCAGATCTGCGCCCAGCGCTATCGCGAGTTCGGTTGCGCCGGCCAGGCGAGCAAGATCAAGCCCACCACCCTGTCGGTCATGATCGAACGCTATCGCAAGGGCGAGCTCGCCCAGACCGTGGTCTGAGCCTCACGGCTTCGCAGCTCAGAGCGGGTTTGCCGGAACGCTGATGCCCAGGTTCGCTGCCAACCTGTCAATGATGTACACCGAGCATCCCTTCCTCGAGCGCTTCAAAGCCGCTGCCGAGGATGGGTTTGCTGCGGTGGAGTTCCTGTTCCCGTATGAGTTCGAGCCGCAGTTGATTGCCGATGCACTGGCCGCCAACGGTCTGGAGCAGGTGCTTTTCAATACTGTCCCGGGCGACATGCAGGCGGGTGAGCGTGGGCTGGCTGCCGTGCCGGGTCGCAGTGCGGATTTTCTGGCTGGTGTCGATCTGGCCATCGCCTATGCCCGCGTTCTGGGCACCAAGCGTCTGCATGCGATGGCGGGCGTGATGCCTGCAATCAGTGGCGGGTCCGGTGCGGTGCCGGCAGACGCCATCGATGCTTCCGCTCGCCAGCGCTGGCGCGACGCCTATGTGGCCAATTTGCGCGAGGCCGCCCGCCGGTGCGCGGATGTCGGCATCACCTTGCTGATCGAGCCGATCAATACACGCGATATTCCGGGCTATTTCCTGAATAAGCAGGCCGATGCGCATGCGATCGTGGCCGAGGTGGGTGCGGTCAACCTCAAGGTCCAGATGGATCTCTATCACTGTCAGATTGTCGAGGGCGATCTGGCCAGTCGCATCCGCCAGTATCTGCCCGGTGTCGGTCACATGCAGATCGCGGGTGTGCCGCATCGCCATGAGCCCGATCTGGGCGAAGTGAACTATCCCTTTATCTTCGCGCTGCTCGATGAACTCGGCTACCAGGGCTGGATCGGATGCGAATACCGGCCGCGCGGCCAGACCTCGGCCGGACTCGGCTGGCTCGCGCCCTGGCGTTGAGGGCGCGGTCTCGCGCTTGCGGTTTGTGCTGATCCGCGATTGCCCGGCTCAGGTGAGTCGGCGCACCTCGGGCACAATGCAGGGTTGCATCCTTACTTTTGTTCAGGTCATTGCCCATGTCGACAGCCCTATTCCAGAGCGAATTGCATTCGCTGCCGCTGCTCGGGCGCGGCAAGGTTCGCGATAACTTCGCGGTGGGTGCCGACAAGCTGCTGATCGTCACCAGCGATCGCCTGTCGGCCTTCGATGTGGTCATGAACGAGGCGATTCCCGACAAGGGGCGGGTGCTCAACCAGATGGCGCTCTTCTGGTTCGACAGGCTGGCCGATGTGGTGCCCAACCATCTGACCGGCATTGCCCCCGAGACGGTGGTTGCCCCCGACGAGGTCGAGCAGGTCGCCGGTCGGTCGATGGTGGTCAGGCGCCTTGCGCCGATCATGGTCGAGGCGGTGGTGCGCGGCTATCTGATCGGGTCGGGCTGGAAGGACTATCAGGCCAGCGGCTCGGTCTGCGGCATCGCCCTGCCAGCCGGTCTGCAACTCGCGCAAAAGCTGCCCGAGCCGATCTTCACGCCGGCGCGAAAGGCCGAGCACGGCGAGCACGATGAGAATATTTCTTTCGAGGCGATGGTCACGGCCATCGGCGAGCCGCTGGCCATGCGCATCCGCGAGGTGTCGCTCACGCTCTATACCCGAGCGGCCGCCTATGCCGCGACCCGCGGCATTCTGATCGCCGATACCAAGTTCGAGTTCGGGCTCGATGAGGCCGGCACGCTCTATCTGATGGATGAAGTGCTGACCGCCGACTCGTCGCGCTTCTGGCCGGCCGACTCCTATCAGGTCGGTATCTCACCGCCGAGTTTCGACAAGCAGTATGTGCGCGACTATCTCGAGTCTTTGACCGGCTGGGGCAAGACCGCGCCGCCGCCCGCCCTGCCGCCCGAGGTCGTCGAGCGCACCGCGGCCAAGTATCGTGAGGCGCTGCAGCGGCTGACCGGCCAGACTCTCGCCTGAGGCGCGGTTGTCTGTGATGAAGGTCGAGCCATTTTTCGGGAGCATTCAATGAGCGAAGTCGCGCCGGTTGTCGGTGTGGTGATGGGCAGCAGCAGCGATTGGGAGGTCATGCGGCATGCGGTCGAGATGCTGGCGTCCTTCGATGTGCCGCATGAGTACAAGGTGGTGTCGGCGCATCGCATGCCCGACGAGATGTTCGACTATGCGCAGTCGGCCCATGGCCGGGGCCTGCGCGCGATCATCGCCGGGGCGGGCGGTGCGGCGCATCTGCCGGGCATGATCGCCGCCAAGACCATCGTGCCGGTCTATGGCGTACCGGTGCCGTCCAAGTATCTGCGCGGCGAGGATTCGCTGCTGTCGATCGTCCAGATGCCGCGCGGCATTCCGGTGGCCACTTTTGCCATCGGTGAGGCCGGTGCGGCCAATGCCGCCCTGCATGTGGTGGCGATGCTGGCCGGACACGACCCGGTGCTTGCCGGCAAGCTGCAGGACTTTCGTCGGCAGCAATCAGATGCGGCGCGCGCAATGGCTCTGCCGCCGGCGGGCTGATCCGATGAGCAATGCGCCTGAGCCATCGTCGCGCGACTTGACGACCCCCATGCCGGCCGTCTCGCCATCCCCTGTCCGGAATGCCCAGGCGACCCTGAAGGCTCAGCGGGCTGACTGTGCCCTGCCGCCCGGCGCTTGGCTCGGCTTGCTCGGTGGCGGCCAGCTCGGTCGCATGTTCTGCATGGCCGCGCAAAGCCTGGGCTATCGGGTCTGCGTGCTCGATCCGGGTGCCGACAGCCCGGCGGGTTCGGTCGCCGATCGGCATCTTCAGGCCGACTATCTCGACGCCGCCGCGCTCGACCAGCTCGCCAGCCTGTGCGGCGCAGCCACCACCGAATTCGAGAATGTGCCGGCCGCCGCGCTCGAGCGTCTGGCGCGAGATATCGCGGTGAGTCCGGCTGCGGCGGCTGTCGCGATCGCGCAGGACCGTCTGGCTGAAAAGCGCTTCATTCGAGGCTGCGGCATTGAGGTCGCGCCCTATTGCGAGGTCGCGTCGCGCGATGACCTGCTCAATGCCGATGAGGCGCTTTTTCCGGCCATCCTGAAAGTCGCGCGGCTGGGCTACGACGGCAAGGGTCAGGCGCGAGTCGCCGATCGCAGCGAGGCGTTGGCTGCCTTTGAGGGCGCCGGCGGATTCGGTGGCATGCCCTGCGTGCTCGAGAAGCGCCTGGCGCTGAAGCTCGAATTGTCCGTGGTGGTTGCGCGCGGTTTTGATGGCCGGGCCGTGGCCTATCCGGCGGCCGAAAACGAGCATCGCAACGGCATCCTCGCACTGTCTTGCGTGCCAGCCCGGGTCGATGCTGCGATTACGAAGCAGGCGTCCGATGCCACGCTCGAGATTGCCGCGCGCCTGAACTATGTCGGCGTGCTGTGCGTCGAGTTCTTTCTGCTCGATGACGGCCGGCTGGTGGTCAATGAAATGGCGCCACGGCCGCACAATTCGGGCCACTACAGCATTGATGCCTGCGTCACCAGCCAGTTCGAGCAGCAGGTGAGGGTGCTTGCCCGATTGCCCCTGGGTTCGGTCGAGATGCACAGCCCGGCGGTGATGGTCAATCTGCTGGGTGATTGCTGGTTCACCGAAGGCTCGGACAGTCTGCCGAGCGAGCCCGACTGGCCGGCGGTGCTGGCCCATCCCCGAGTGAAGCTGCATCTCTATGGCAAGTCGCAGGCACGCCCTGGCCGCAAGATGGGTCATGCCACGGTGCTTGGCGAGACGCTCGAATCATGTGCCCACACTGCGGCCGAGATCGAGACCTTGTTGGGCATCCGCTGATGGGTTCAGGCTGCGGGCGATGAGCACGGCCTCGCCGATCGAAGCACCGACGCCCGACGCCATCGAGCGCGCTGCACACCTCCTGATGGCAGGCGGTCTGGTGGCCCTGCCGACCGAAACCGTTTATGGGCTGGGTGCCGACGCTTCGCAAGGCGACGCGGTGGCCAGCATCTATGCGCTCAAGGGCCGACCGGCCGATCATCCGCTGATCGTGCATGTGATCGATGCTGCCCAGGCCCTGAAATGGGCGAGATTCGATGAGCGGGCACTCACCCTCGCTCGGCACTTCTGGCCAGGCCCACTCACCCTGATCCTGCCGCGTCTGCCGCAGGCGCCGGCCTGGGCCTGTGGGGGTGAGGCGAGCATCGGTCTGCGCTGCCCCTCGCATCCGGTGGCCCGTGCGCTGCTCGAGCGTTTCACGCAGCTTGGCGGCAGCGGTGTGGCGGCGCCCTCGGCCAACCGTTTCGGCAAGGTCAGCCCGACCCAGGCGGGTCATGTGCTGGATGACCTCGGCAAGCACGCGCCGCTGATTCTCGATGGCGGGCCCTGCGAGGTGGGTGTGGAGTCGACCATCGTTGATCTGACCCGTGAGACCGCGCGATTGCTGCGACCGGGGCGCATCCGGCGCGAGGCGATCGAGCGGGTCCTGGGTGCGCGGCTGGCCGATCGCGATGCCCAGGCGCCGCGGGCCTCGGGCACCCTGGCGGCGCACTACAGTCCGCGTGCACCGGTCGAGTTGATCGATGCCGCAGGGCTTGCAGCGCGCCTTGCCGATTGCGCGCAGGCCGGGCTGCGAATTGGTGTGTGGTCGTCTGAGCCGCCGGCCGCCGTGCAAGGCGCCTCGCTCGTCCAATGGATCGCAGCCCCTGAACAGGCCGATGCCTGGGAGGCCGATCTCTACGATGCCTTGCGCCGATTCGATGCCGCCAATGTTGATCGGATCATTGTCGTGCGGCCGCCGGCGAGCCCGGATTGGGAGGCGGTGCGAGATCGGCTGATGCGGGCGGCGGCGGCATCAAAGAGCGGCTGAGGCGAATCAGGCAAGTGCGAGAGCCTGGGCAGAACTTCAGCCTTCGCCCCCTTGAGGGCCATAGAAGACCACCCAGGTGACGAAATCGTCGCTGAAGTCTTCAAACCGGTGTTCAAGGCCCGCCGCAACAAAGAATGCATCGCCACTGGCGCAGTCAAAGCGCTGCGAGCCGATCATCAGGTGCGCCGTACCGCGGTGAATGAAGTACAGCTCATCCTGGGTATGAGGCTGCTGGCGATCTTGACCCTTGGGGGCAAACACCTCGACAGACATTGAACCGCCCGCCATCAGGGTGACGAATGGCGCCCCGTCGGGATAGCTATCGGTGGCTTCGCCGGGTAGACGCTTCAAGGCCTGCTGCAAAGAGACTTTCATGTTGTCGTTTCATTCGTCGGTTGATGCCAAGGACGCGACCAGACGCGTTCGTGAACCTATGAAAAATTCGCCAGTTCCAGGGTTATCCACGCCACCCCGAGCCGCTTTTCCACCACGATCTGTTCGCCCTCCAGCCGGTAGGTCAGCTGACAGTTGTGCCTGGGGTTGGACAACACGTCCGGATTGAAGATCACCATGTTGTCACCACCGGGCCTGCGAACGGACCGAGTCAGAAGACCGGGGTGGCCCTCACGATGAACCCTCACCCCCACCGACTGACAAAACGCATAGTCGGACGGGTGCAGGAGATCCGGGTGATCACCGGCTGCTTTGCGCAAATCGAGCAGCGCCGCAGCGCAAGCGACCGAGTAGACCTTGCGCTCTGCGATGACCGCCATCCGCTCGAATCCCGCATCACTGAGCAAGCCCCGGTACCAGTGGTAGGCCGACTCATGGACGGTGGTCTCGACCGACTCCGAGCCATACCAGACACCATGGCTGCCATCGGAATACCGACTGGTCTGCCAATGCTTGAATGGCCAGGTGATCGCGTTGAACCAATCAGCGTCTTCAAAGGGCCGATCGATGATCGGCGTGCGTGATCGGTAGAGCGGTGGCTTGACCTCGTCTTCCACGGTCTGGGCCAGCAGCCACTCGGCCGGGTCGGCTGTCAGATCGTCGAACAGATCCTGCGACTTGCGTAAAGACACGATGTTGCGGGCGACATCCTGCTGGATGTCGGCCAACGAGAGGCGGGCAAATAGCGAAGTCATTCCTGCACCCGCTCAAACGCCGCGCGCACGGTCCAGGTAGCCGCGCACCATCAGCAGTCCGGCAAAACCCCATTGCCTGACCACCTCGACCGGGGTCAGGTTGTCGAAGGCCTTGTTGCGGGTGGTCATCCAGCGGTAGGCCAGATCGCGGTTTTGCGGAAACAGCAGACGCAGGCTCTTGTGGATGCCCAGCAGGTGGCCGACGCGCTCGTACTGGTCACGGCTGGTGCCAATCGGTTTGCCATTGCGATAGTTCGACAAGGCGGCGCGGTTGCTGGTGGCAATGCCCAGCAGTGCTGCCTGATCCTCGGTGCTCAGCTTCCAGTGGTCGAGCAAGGTCATGACCATCCTGGCCAGGGCGCCACGGTCGTGTGTCGAGGTCACTTCACGCTCAGCGGCGGCTGCCATGGCGGGCGCTTTGTCGGATGATGTTCAGGGATTGGAGTATGGCAAATTGTTTTTAAACAAACAATCATTGTTTCAGATGTACTTTATACGTCGGTCGGATCAGGTCACATCACGGTACGAATCGATCGACGAAGCCTGCGGGCGCCAGGATGGGGTAGGCGCCGGCCAGAGCCAGCAAGTCCTTGTCTCCGGTGACCAGATAGTCGGCGCCAGAGCCGATGAGCAGCGCGAGGACGGGCAGGTCGTCCGGGTCACGCAGCCCGGCCGTACTGGCCTGCGCAAGGATGGCCGCATCGATGCGCAGCAACTCGGCCCGCACGCCAATCGTGTCGATGAAGTCGGCCAGATCATTGGGGGAGGCTTTCAGTCTCGAGACCAGGTGCGCCCAAATTCGTGTCAGTTCGTCGATCACGAAATCGGAGATCACCAGATCGAAGGCGCCGGCTCGCCACGCCTTGACCAGGCGCGAAGGTGGGCCGCCCGGGTAGAACAGTCCGGGAACCAGCACATTCGTGTCGAGCACCAGCCGCATGACGGTGACTAGCGTGAGGCTCCGGGCTTTGCAGCAGGCTTTTTACGCGAGGCGGCCTTCTCCACGAACACCGGCTCGCGTTTGGCTTGGGCGCAGAGGCTGCCAAAACGGTTCTTGGCTTCGGTTGCAGTGACGCGCATGGCGGGCTCCCTGAATTAGTGGCTGTTTTAGCCATTTCAAAGTCGCTTGCCCAGACTGATCACCGCATCGGGTGCGTAGCCGACCGACTGCCAGAAGGCCAGCGCTCCCGAATTGTCGTCAAGGACTTGCAGGTTGATCTTGGGGCAGCCGCGCGCGCTGAGTTGAGCCTCGGCATGGGCCACCAGGGCCTGGCCCAGACCGCTTCGGCGAGACGCGGGATCCACTCCCAGCGAGTAGATCCAGCCTCGATGACCGTCATAGCCCGCCATCACCGTGCCCGCCAGATCGTTACCCTGCACCCCCAGCCAGAACAGCCCATCACCAAAGGCAAGCTTGCGTTCGATGCTGCTGCGCGGATCGCGCTGCGGCTTGAGCGGGTCGCTGTACTCGGGGAACACGCGCGTCCAGAGATCGACGATCGCGTCGATATCGTCAGGCGTGACAGCGCGAATTTTCATGATGCGTCTCCTTGGGGAGCACTCGCTGAGCGGCGGGATGGCATGCCCGATGAATCTCTGAGCAGACTCGATCAGACCCCGAGAAACCGGTGCAATTGCGCCGGATCGGTGGCCAGTGCCGCAGACGGCGCATCGAGCGCGACCTGCCCCTTGACCATCACCGTGACCCGGTCGCTGGCCTGCAGCACCGACCGGAAGTTCTTGTCGACCACCACGATCGCAATACCGTCGGCACGCACGGTGGCGATGATCCGCCAGATCTCGGCCACGATCAGCGGCGCCAGGCCTTCGGTGGCTTCATCGAGAAAGAGCAGGTCGGGGTTGGTCATGAGGGCACGACCAATCGAGAGCATCTGCTGCTCGCCGCCCGACAGTTGCGTGCCGCCATGGTCGCGGCGCTCGGCCAGTCTTGGGAAGGTCTCGAGTACGCGCTCAAGGGTCCAGTCGCGCCGACCGCTCACGCCAGCGCGTGCCGCCATCTGCAGATTCTCGATCACCGATAGCGTCGGGAAGATGCCGCGGCCTTCCGGCACATAGCCGATGCCGGCTCGCGCAATGCGATAGGGCGGCGCGTTGCGCATCGCCTTGCCGTTGATCAGGATCTCGCCTGCGCGCACTGGCAGCAGACCGAGCAGCGATTTGATCAGCGTGGTCTTGCCCATGCCGTTGCGGCCCATCAGTCCGACCGCTTCGCCGCGAGCAACGCGAAAATCGACATCGCGAAGGACATGGCTGGCACCGTAGAAGGTGTTCAGACCGCGAGCGTCAATCAGCGAATCAGCCATGAGCCGCCTCGTCTGATGCCCCACCGAGATACGCCGCCTGCACCTGCGCATTCGCCTTGATCTCGGCCGGGCTGCCACTGGCCAGCACCCGGCCTTCGACCATGACGGTGAGCACATCGGCCAGCGCAAAGACCGCATCCATGTCGTGCTCGACCAGCAGGATCGCGTGATCGGCCTTGAGCTTTGCGATCAGGGCCACCATGCGCATCGACTCCTCGGCGCCCATGCCGGCCAGCGGTTCGTCGAGCAGCAGCAGGCGCGGTGCGGTAGCGAGCGACAGGGCGATCTCGAGTTGCCGCTGCTCGCCATGCGACAGGGTGCTGGCGATGCGGTCTTCGCGGCCGTCGAGCTCGGCCTGCGCGATGGCGCGACGTGCCAGAGCAAGCGAGGCCTGGTCGCTGTCGGCGGGTGCAAAGAGTCGCCAGGCCTGCGGTGCGCGCGACTGCGCAGCCAGCCGGCAGTTTTCAAGCACGGTGAAGCTCGAAAAGATATTGGTCTTCTGGTAGCTGCGGCCCACACCCAGTCGCGAGATGCGATCGGCCGGCCAGCCGGCGATTTCCTGGCCATCGAGCCGGATCGAGCCTGCGCTGGGTGCGAGGTCGCCCGAGAGCATGTTGATCAGCGTGCTCTTGCCGGCGCCATTGGGGCCGATCACCACATGCACCTGGCCGATCCTGACCTGCAGGCTGACATCGGCGTTGGCACGCAGCCCGCCGAACTGCTTGCTCAGCGCGCTGACCTCAAGCATGGCGATCGACCTCGGGTTCGTGCTGGCCCTCGGACATCGCGCTTGGTTGAGCTGTGGGTGTGGGGCGCCGATGCCCACCGGCCAGCCCGACCAGCCCCCGGGGCAAAAAGCAGGCCACCGCGACGATGATCATCCCCATCATCAGTTGCCAGTGCCGCGCCAGTCCACCGAAGACGGTGTCATCCTTGAAGAACTCCTCGAGCAGCACGAACACGAACGCACCGATGATCGAACCCGACAGCGTGCCCATGCCGCCCAGGATCACCATCATCATCACCGCGCCCGACTGGTGCCACGAGATGATCTCGGGATTGACGAAGCCGAATTGCGCCGCCGACAGGTAGCCCGCCAACCCGGCCAGCACGCCGGCCAGCACATAGACGCCCAGCTGATAGCGCATCACCGGAAAACCGATGGCGCGCATCCGGTGCTCATTGACCCGAATGCCCTGCAGTGCGCGTCCGAAGCGGGAGTCGAGG
>CAMCXH010000048.1 GCA_945883285.1 Bordetella parapertussis
CCGGGCGGTGTATGCGGCAACCGCGACACCGCCAGGCAGTGGCTGACCAAAGTCGGGGCACCGATCTCGATCACTCGACCACCTGGCTGCCTCGCCCTCGGTCAAGACGAAGCGATGGCAAGCTGACACGATGACTAAGGAATCAATCCGGGAAACCTCAGCACGCCGAAAGCGCACCGACATTGTCCTGGTCAGCCTGCTGGTGTTCGGTGGCCAGTTGCTTGCGATGCTGAGCTTGCCGACGGTGTTGCCCTTTGCGCAAACCAGCCTGCTGCAGTCTGTCCTGGCAGCGGCGGTAGTCAGCGTGCTGGTGTTGGCACTCATCCTGCCCTTGATGCTGCGCCTCAACCGCAAAGTCCAGTACGCAGAAAAAGCCATCGACAGCACGAATGAAGGCTACTGGGTCATCGATGCCGACGGCAATTTCATCGAAGTGAACCCGGGTTATTGCCGGATGATGGGCTACTCCCACGCCCAGATCATGAAGATGTGCATTGCCGATTTCGAGGCGGTGGCCACCATGGCCCAGATCAGGGCGCAGATCCAGCGAATCATTCAGAAGGGGTATGAGCGTTTCGAGACACGGCACCGCCATCTCGACGGCCACTGGGTCGAGCTTGAGATAACGGTCACCGGTGTCGACAACCGCTACCTGGTGGCCTTCCTGCGCGACATCGGTGAACGCAAATCCGCCGACGCAGCACTGCGTGAGGCCACGCAACAGGCCGAGCAGGCCAATCGGGCCAAGAGCGAATTTCTGGCCAATATGAGTCACGAAATTCGCACGCCGATGAATGGCGTGCTGGGGCTGACAGAGATCGTCCTCGATTCACCGCTCGAACCCCTGCAGCGCGAGCACCTTGAGTTGGTCAAGAGTTCTGCGCTGTCGCTGCTGGTGATCCTCAACGACATTCTGGATCTGTCGAAGATCGATGCCGGCAAGCTGGGTATCGAAGAAGTGCCTTATTCACCTGCGGGCGTGATGCAGGACGTCACCAAGGCGCTTCGGGCCCGTGCCCAGACAAAAGGGTTGTCGCTGCATTGCGAGATTGAGCCGGCGGTGCCCGACATCGTCCTGGGTGATCCGGTTCGTCTGCGCCAGATCCTTCTGAACCTCTGTGACAACGCGATCAAATTCACGGAAAGCGGCTCGGTCCGGGTCCAGGCGTTCGCACAACGCACCGATACCGCAAGCATCGAACTCATGATCCGCGTTCGTGACACCGGCATCGGTATTCCGGCAGAAAAACAGGAGCTCATCTTCCAGGCCTTCAGTCAGGCGGATACCTCGACAACTCGCAAATATGGCGGAACGGGCCTGGGCCTGACCATCTGCGCAAGCCTGGCGGCTTTGATGGGCGGACGCATCTGGCTTGAAAACGAAACCGGACAAGGCAGCTGCTTTTGCTTCACGGTGCAGGCGATGGCCGCACCAGCGGGGCAAGTAGCCCTGCCGGACAGGCCGGCTGACCCGATCCGATCGTCGACTGCCGACGATGAGATTCAAGGGTCTCTTGCGACCGAGCGCCGATTGCAGGTTCTGCTGGCAGAAGACAATCCGCTCAACCAGCGCCTGGCAATCCTGCTGCTAGAACGCTGGGGCCATGACGTCACACTGGCGCAGGACGGCCTTGAAGCGGTCGCGCTTTTCGGTCAGTGCGACTGGGACCTGGTCCTGATGGACATGCAGATGCCGAATATGGATGGCATTTCAGCCACCAGGGCAATTCGGGCGACAGAGGCCGCGGGGTATCGCACGCCCATCGTTGCCCTGACCGCCAACGCGATGGATGCCGACCGTGAGCGCTGCCTTGCGGCAGGCATGGATGGTTTCCTGAGCAAACCCTTCGAAACCGAACGATTCAGGGCACTGGTTAACCAGACGGCAAGCGGCCGGCCTCTCGTGAGGACAGGCCCCCGGCCATCGCCGGTTGGCGACCTGCAGCCCGACTAAGCCCGAGCCAGCGCCGTCTCTGCCAGCCTGACCCAATAGGCCGCCCCGGTCGGCAGGATGGCATCGTTGAAGTCATAGCCCGGGTTATGCACCATGCAGCTGCCGACGCTGCCAGTGCCGTTGCCGATCCAGACATAAGCACCGGGGCGAGCGCGCAACATCCAGGCGAAATCTTCAGAGCCCATGGCCGGGCGCGGATTGTCGTTGACTGCATCGGCGCCAAGCAGTTCACGCGCCACCCGCAGGCACAGCGCCGCCTCGTCGGGATGATTGACGGTCGGCGGATAGCGACGCTCATAGCGCACCGAAATGCTGGCGCCATGTGAGGCCGCCGTGCCTTCGCACAATTGACGGATACGCTCCTCGATCTGGGCCTGGATCGATTCGCTGAAGGCCCGCACCGTGCCGCCGATGACTGCCTCATTGGGAATGATGTTCCAGGCCGTGCCCGAGTGAAACTTTGTCACCGACACGACCGCGGGCTCGAGCGGATCGAGGTTGCGACTGACGATGGTCTGCAGCTTTTGCACCAGCTCGGCACCGGTGGTGATCGGATCGATGCCCCGATGCGGCATCGCGCCATGCGAGCCGCGCCCGGTGATCGTGATCTCGAAGATATCGTAAGACGCCATCATCGGACCGGCCTTGACCGCCATATGCCCGGCTGGCATGCCCGGAATGTTGTGCATGCCAAAGACCGCCTCCATCGGGAAGCGATCAAAGAGGCCTTCTTCGACCATGACCCGACCGCCACCTTCATTTTCTTCGGCGGGCTGAAAAATCAGATGCACCGTGCCGTCGAAGTTGCGGGTGGTCGCAAGATGCTGAGCCGCACCCAGCAGCATGGTGGTGTGCCCGTCATGGCCGCAGGCATGATGCTTGCCGTTGCGGGTCGATTGCCAGGCCACGCCGGTGTCTTCCTGCATGTCGAGGGCATCGAGGTCGGCCCGCAGGCCGATCGCCCGCGAACTCGTGCCCGCCCTGATCGACGCCACCACACCGGTTTTCGCGATGCCCTCATGGATCTCATCAACACCGAAACTGCGCAGCCGCTCGACAACATAAGCAGCCGTGCCGACCTCTTCGAAGGCGGTCTCGGGATTGGCATGGATATGCCGGCGCCATTGGGTCATCTGGGGCAGATAGCGACCCAGCTCTTCAATCGGTGCGATGTTTTCGATGGCGCCCATGTGAGGATTCCCGGCTGATTGATATTGCTCCGGATCTTAGCAGTGGCGCCGTGCCAGAAGGTGCGCCTTGAACACGATTGCGATCGGCGAGAGTTGCTTGCCCTTTCTGTGCACCACATGCCAGTTCGATTCAACCGGAAAGCCAGCCACCTTCAGAATCGCCACCCCATAGTCAACCGGCGTTGCCTGCAGTGCATGGCGCGAGACGACCGCTAGCCCGAGATTGGCCGCAACCGCTTCGCGGATCGCCTCGTTGGAGCCGAGCTCCAGCCGCACATCGGGCTTGAAACCGTGCCGCTTGAAGTGGGCATCAACCGCCATGCGCGTGCCGGACCCGCGCTCACGCAAAATGAAGCGCGATCGACTCAGGTCGGCAAGCGACAGCTTGCGCCGTGAAGCGAGCGGATGCGCGCTGGCGGCAATCACGACCAGCGGATTCGGCATGAAGACCTGGTCTTCGATCTCGATGTCGGTAGGGGGCATCGACATGATGCAAAGGTCGTCAAGGTTGTCGCGCAATCGGGCGAGCACACCATCGCGATTAAGTACTTCAAGCGCGATATCGATCTCGGGATATCGCACGCAAAAAGAGCCCAGCAGGCGTGGCACGAAGTATTTCGCGGTGCTCACGACGGCCACCTTCAGCTTGCCTCGCGCCAGCCCCTTGACGCCGTCGATGCGCTGCGCGAAGGCATCCCATTCACCGGCGATCGATCGGGCAGTTCGGGCAAGGTCGTGGCCGACGTCGGTAAGGTGCACGCGCCGCGAAATCACCTCGTAGAGCGGCACACCCACCGCTTCGGTGATCTCGCGCAACTGCATCGACGCGGTCGGCTGCGTGACATGGCAGGCGCGCGCCGCGGCCGTGACGCTGCCGGTGTCGGCCAATGCCAGAAAGAGGCGCATCTGACGAAAGGAAATAGTCATCGATAAATTGATATGTATCGTTGCCGAAGAATCGATTTTACTTGATTGATGCGAGTGCCTAGCATTGCTGGACAGGGAGAATCTCCATGCAAAACCTTCTCGACCCCGCGATCCTGTTCTTCGTGTTCGGCGTCCTCGCCGGCGCACTCAAGTCCAATCTCGAAATCCCGCCTGCGATTTCGCGCTTCCTGTCCCTTTACCTGCTCATGGCTCTGGGCCTGAAGGGTGGCTTTGCACTGTCGCATTCAGGGCTGACTGTCGGCGTCGGCGTGAGTCTTGCTGCCGCCATGACGCTTGCGATCTGCATTCCCTTGCTGGGTTACTGGATCCTGCGGCGCTTTGTGTCGGGGTTTGATGCCGCAGCGATTGCAGCCACCTATGGCTCTGTCAGTGCCGTGACCTTCGTGACGGCGGTTCAATACCTTGAAAACCAGCAGATCCCGTTTGGTGGTCACATGGCCGCTGCGATGGCCCTGATGGAGTCACCCGCAATCATCCTGGCAGTTGTTTTTGCCAACGCACTGCGCCGCAGTCAAGCTCCCGCTGTGTTGAGTGCGGGAGGCGGGGTTGCCGCCCTTGGCGAACCACCGACCAAACCCGGTATGCCGATTGGCAAGATCCTCCACGAGTCCTTCACCGATGGTGCGCAGTTGCTGCTGCTGGGCGCGATGGTCGTCGGCCTGATAACCGGTGACGCCGGCAAAGCCGCCATGCAACCCTTCTCGGGCGATCTGTTCAAGGGGATGCTGTCGTTCTTCCTGCTGGACATGGGTCTGATGGCGGCCCGCAATCTGCCCCAGGCACGCGGCAAATCCCCGGTGCTGATTGCCTATGCGGCACTGGGGCCGATCGCGCATGCAGGGCTTGCCCTGGGCCTGTCAATCATGCTGAACCTGCCCGCGGGCGACGCTGCGCTGCTCATGGTCCTCGCCGCAAGTGCCTCGTACATTGCCGTGCCAGCGGTGCTGAGGCACGCCCTGCCCGAGGCCAATCCGTCGCTCTACTTCGGATTGTCTCTGGGCGTGACCTTCCCGCTGAACATCCTTTTCGGGATACCGCTCTACACCTTCATCGCGACGCACTTCCTGGGCTGATGCGCCGCTGATGCGCCGCTGATGGGCCCCATTCGCTCAGCCCTGCCTCCGAATCATCTTCCTGATGCAGCCCTCTATACTCAACGATCAACCTGAAGATGCCGCTGCCGCCGAGAGCCCACTCATGACCCAAGCAAACCTTAGCCAGTCCCTTTCCGCAGCCCTGAATGCCCGTTATGGAAGCGACGCACCGAAAGCCTCGCTGCCAACGACCGCCGTCCTTGATTCAATGCTTGCGCACCGCACGGTGCGGGCTTTTGATTCGCGCCCGCTCCCGGCGGGCACCCTTGAAGCCATGATCGCTGCCGCCCAATCGGCGCCCACCTCGTCCAATCTGCAGACCTGGAGCGTGGTGGCCATCGAAGATGCCGGCCGACGCGACCGGCTGTCGAAACTGTCTGGCAACCAGGCACAGATTCGCGAATGCCCGCTGCTGCTGGTCTTTCTCGCCGATCTGTCGCGCAACGACCGTCTTGCCGAGCGCGCAGGCGAATCGGCCGGTGCCAACCCCTATTTCGAGATGTTCCTGGTCGCCGCCATCGATGCCGCACTGGCCGCCCAAAACGCGCTGGTCGCCGCCGAAGCGATGGGCCTGGGCACCTGCTACATCGGCGCGATGCGCAATCACCCGGAAGCGGTTGCTGCCGAACTCGGGCTGCCGCCAGACGTCTCGGCGGTCTTCGGTCTGTGCGTCGGATGGGCCGACACTGCCCGCCCTGCGGCCGCGGTCAAACCTCGCCTGATACAGGAGGCGATCCTGTTTCGTGAACGCTACGACAGCAGCAACGAGGCCGCGCTGCTCGAACGCTATGAAACCGAGATGCGCGCCTTTCAGGCCTCGCAGGGTATCGCCGAAGTCGGCTGGTCCAAGACGGTTCGCACTCGGGTCAAAGGCATCGAAGGACTCTCGGGGAGGCATGTTCTCAAGGAGACGCTCGAGCGGATGGGCTTTGGCCTGAAGTAATCGAGCGGCCCAGGCCATGGCAACACCCTTGCATTCGCCGCGTTCGACACTGGGTGTGATCCGGCTTGCATTGATCCTGGCGACAGCAGCGCCTGCCGCTGCGCAGGCGGTCACGCTCGACGCGCTCTTTGCCCGGGTCACCCGGTGCGAATTCGGCAACTTTTTTTACGCACCCTGGGACACCACACAGCCGATCCACCCTTATTTTTCTGAGCGCAAGCTCAAACCCTATCGGGACAAGGAAGGGCTGTATTACTTCAAGATCAAGGACACGCTGTTCGGTCTGCCGGCAGTCGAACTCTTCGTGCCGGGCACCTGGGACTATCACGGCGTGGTACTTGACGTGCCCCTGGCGACCGCTAGAAAAACGATGCAACAACGGTTCGGCAGCAGCTTTGCCGAGAGCTCGCGAACGCGAGCTGGTGAAGCGCCGGTACTGGTTGCCTACAGAGGCAATCCGACAGGACAGTCGCTGCTTGCGTGTGTCGAAAGGCCCTACGCTGACAAGTGACCCACCTGCCAACCGCCGATCGATCTGGCCGCATTTCTCGGTCATGCGCTGCCAGAGCAACGCCAAGCGGCCGGGCTGATTCAGAAGCGCTGACTGAAGCGCCGCTTACTTTCCAGAGCTGTTGGGTTTGAACTGTTCCATCATCTTCTGTATCTGCTCAGGGGTCATTTTCTCACCGGGCTTGGGCATCGGCACGCCCGCCATGCGGCTCTCACCGGGCTTCATGTCAGGCGGACAGACTCCTTTGTAGACCGCATTGATGACCACGGTCTGTTCAGCAGGCCCTGAGGGCGGCGGCGGATCCCGACGCATCGTATTGGTCAGCGTATACCGGCTCGCCACATCCCCTGTCCTCTTGATGTGCCCGCTGACCTTGCCGGCAGCGGTTTCACAGGCATAGTCGGCCTCGTAAATGCCGCCGGCATTGCGCACATTGCTGGTCGTGCAACGCGATTTCGGATCGCGGCTGAACTGGTTGCTTGCATCCTGCTCGGTTTTGGCATCGACGCACTGCTGGAAATTGATGCCTGCGCCGGCGCGATCAGCGGCGGAGGTCGTGGTTTCCCACAGACCCGATTGACGCGGCGGCATCCGCGAGTCGCCCTGTGCAAGCACGGCAGACCCAAATGACAGCAGTCCGGCGCTTGCAATCAGGGCAAGCGCTTGCGCTCCAAGTCGAGACGCTCTTTTCGAAACCAGAATCGAAGCCGACAGATTCATAGCAGGATCCTCTGAATGGATGTCTGGATAATGAGTCCTGAGCAGCAAGATCGTATGACAGCCGTTGCGCAAAAAGCACCACTAACCCATGTTGCGCGCCCCGCCAACCAACCGCCTCAGGTAATCGCAGGCGCCTTGCTGCCCACGAACTGCAGCCGCAGCTCGCGCTTGAGCACCTTGCCGGTGGCGTTGCGCGGCAGGGCCGCAATGATCGCGATATCGGCAGGCACCTTGAACCGCGCCAGACGCTCGCTGCAGTAGCCGACCACCGCGTCCTTCTCGATCGTCTGGCCGGGCTTGAGCACCAGCACCGCCAGACCGGTCTCGCCCCATCGCTCACTGGGCACGCCGATCACCGCCGCCTCAGCCACTTGCGGCAGCTGATACAACACGTTTTCGACTTCGGCCGGATAGACGTTTTCGCCACCCGAGATATACATGTCCTTCCAGCGGTCGACGATGTAGAAAAAACCTTCTTCATCGATGCGGGCAGCATCCCCGGTCTTGAGCCAGTGCCCCTCGAAGCTCGAGGCGGTGGCGTCAGGGCGGTTCCAGTAACCGGGCGTGATGTTGGGGCCGGCCACCCACAACTCGCCGATTTCGTTGACGCCGCAATCGTTTCCATCGTCATTGACCACGCGCGCCTCGGTATGCATCAGCACCTTGCCGGTGGAGCCGAGTTTTCGAATCGCATCAGCCGGGTCAAGGAAGATGCAGGCCGGGCTGGTCTCGGTCATGCCGAAGCCTTGCATCAGCAACACGCCGCGATCGGCCCAGTTCTGCATGATGGTGAGCGCGCAGGGCGCACCGCCCACCCCGGCGGCGCGCAGGCGCGACAGGTCGGTGGTCGCAAAATCGGGGTGCTGCATCATGAACTGATAGGGCGCAGGCACCGCGAAGAAATGCGTGATGCCCTGGGACGGATCGCCGATCAATTCGAGTGCGCGCCCCGGGTCGAAGCTGCGCATGATCACCACCGTGCCACCGGCATGCAGCACCGGGTTGGAGTAGCAGTTGAGCCCGCCGGTGTGAAAGAGCGGCAGCACCGACAGGTGCACGGTATCGAGTGCGACGCCTGCAGGAATCCCGAGATTGATGCAATTCCAGAAGTTCATGCCGTGGGTGATCATCGCGCCCTTGGGATGACCGGTGGTGCCCGAGGTGTACATGATCGTGCTGACATCGTCATGGGTCAGCCACTCGCGGGCAACTGCCTTGCCGGTGAACGCATTGATCATGGCTTCATAGGCATTGCCGGGCGACGCAGCCCCTGCGCTGGTGTCGATGCACAGCAGGGTCTGGATGCCGCACTTTTGCTGCAGCGCCTGCGCGGTTTCGGTGAACGAGACATCGTGGATCAGCAGCTTGGGGGCGCTGTCGGTCAGGATGTAGTCGAGTTCGACCACCGTCAGTCGCCAGTTGAGCAGAACCGCGATTGCACCGGTGCGGGCGCACGAAAACTGCAGATCGAAGTATTCGACACCGTTTTGCGCGAGCAGTGCGATGCGATCGCCGCGACCGATTCCGATCGATGCGCACCAGGCCGACATCGCGTCGGCGCGAGCATCCAGATCGGCATAGGTAAAACGCCGCTCGGTGCCGAGATCACGGATCGCTTCCTTGTGCCCGCGATTGGCGCGGTGATGATCGAGCCAGTCGTAGGCTCGCACCGAGCCGCGGCTCGGAGGACGTGAACTGCGCATTGCGGCGATCGCCTGCGGGTCCGCCATGAAGGCCGGCTTGTTCGGCATGGATGTCTCCCTGATCAGTGAAACCCTCAGTTCAAACGGTCGGGATCGGCATGCTCGAAGTCGAGTACGACGCGTCCGATCACCTTGCCGTCGCGAAGTTCCTCCATGCTGCGATTGACCTCGCTGGCCGCGCGCACTTCAACCGGTGATGGCACGAGCTTGCCCGAACGGGCAAGAGCAACCACCTGCTTGAGCTCGTCAAGACTGCCGACATAGGAGCCTCGGATCGAGATGCCGCGCTGTGCAATCGGCGGCAAGGACATCGTGATCTCACCACCGAAAAGTCCGCTCATCACAAAATGGCCGCCCTTGGCCAGCGCGGCAATCCCGAGGTTGGCGGTGGCCGGCATGCCAACGAAATCGAGCGCACCGGCAATCGCGCCGCCGGTGATCGTCTGCAATTGCGCGAGCGCATCCGCATTGCGGGTATCGACCGACGCAGAGGCGCCCTGCGCACGGGCGCGCTCGAGCTTGGCCGCATCAACATCGCAGGCAACGATATTGCTCACGCCGCGCGCACGAAGCATCGCAATCGCGGCCATGCCCAGACCACCACAGCCCAGCACGATCACCCAGTCGCGGGCGATCAGTTCGGGCAACTTGGTGATCGCGCTGAAGGCGGTCAGGCCCGAGCAGGCCAGCGTCGCCGCCCAGCCCTCGTCGATGTCGCCGGTATCGATCAGGTAGCGGGCATCAGGCACCAGCACATGGGTGGCATAAGCACCGGGCTTGGCGACGCCAAGAAACTGGTTGTTGAGACAATAATTATCGTGACCTGACAGGCAAACCGGGCAACTGCCGCAGCCGATCCAGGGATAGACCAGCCGCCGATCTCCCACCTTCACACCGGTCACACCTGACCCGACTTTTTCGACCACGCCATAAGGCTCGTGGCCACAGGTGAACGGCGGCACGCAGCCGCGATCTTTCACATAGAAGCGCTTGCCGCCGCCGAGGTCGAAATAGCCTTCCCAGATGTGCAGATCGGAGTGGCACACCCCTGACTTCGTGATGCGGATCAGGACTTCCGAGCCCTTGGGCTGCGGTGTCTCACGAATCTTTGCCTGCAGCGGCTTGCCGTGTTCGACGACTTCGTAGGTCAGCATTGTCTCGTCCTTGTGATGTGAGGTTGGTCTATCAAAGCCGATGGCTTGTCTCGCATCCTACCTCTGCCGCCAGAACTCGAGCCGCCTCAGCGCGGCCGATCGGTCGCATCGATCCGCAAATGGATGGCGGCCAGATCATCGGACGGCGCAAGGCCCGCCTCGAACTGACGCACCTGCGCCACCAGACGCCCGAGCATGCCATCGCCGGCAGATGCCGCCATGAACTCAGCCACTCGCGGCTCCCCGAACAGCTCATCGGCGGCATTCATCGCCTCGGTCACGCCATCGGTGACGATCAGGAATTCATCGCCAGCCTGAAGGTCGATCACGCTCGACCGATAGTGATCGCCTTCATACAGACCCAGGGGCAATGTGGTCTCGGGCAGCAGTCTGTGCACGACTGCGGCACGATCGATCAGAAACGGAGCGACATGACCGGCCCTGACACAGGCCAGACGCCCGCTTTTGACCTCGAGAACCGTCAGCAGCATGGTGATAAACATGCAACTGTGATTATCGCGGCTGAGCACCGCGTTCACGAGATTGGCAGCCCGCTCGGGGGCGCCAAAAATCTCGAGCGCATCATCACGCAGAGACAAGGCACGAAACAGCGCCTGCGTTCGGGCCATCATCAATGCCGCCCCCGCACCCTTTCCTGAAACATCGCCAAGCAGGGTCACGATCAGGTCCTTGCCAATCAGAAAATAGTCGGCGAGATCGCCGCCGAGTTCCTTGGCCGGCTCGAGAACGATATCGATCGACACCAGACGCCCATCATGACTGCCCCGATAGTCGGGAGGCACCAGCGCAAGCTGCAAGGCACGTGCGTCATTGAGCTCTTCTTGCTTGCGCGCCAATTCTTCGCGCATCGCGTCACGCAGCTTTTTCTTTTCGAGCGTCGACAAAATTCGCGCTCGCAGCAAAGTGGCATTGAAGGGCTTGAGGATGAAGTCTTCGGCGCCCAACTCGATGCAGCGAACGACCGGATCGAGGTCGGTCAGCGCAGAAATCACGATGACCGGCAGATCGACCAGCTTGTCCTGCGCCTTGAGGTTCTGCAGCACCTCGAAGCCATCCATCTCCGGCATCATGATGTCGAGCAGGATCAGATCAAAGGCTTGACGGGCGATCGCCGCGAGCGCCTCGCGGCCATTGGTGGCCTGCTCAACCAAGCTGATGCCCAATCGCCCCAGTCGACGAACCAGGATGTCGCGGTTGTCGGCGACATCATCGACGACGAGGACACGGGCACTGGCTGGGTTCATGGCAACGCTCTATGCGAAGGAAGGGGCGACGCAAAGCGCGTCACCGCATTATCAGTGATGGTCGATTGTCGCGAGCAAATGATTGGCGGTGTCGATGATCTGCTGCAGATCTGACATCAGGCTGCTTGCGCCGCTGTCCTGCCAGTCTTCCATCAACAATTCGCCATAACCTTTGACCGCGTTCAGCGGTGTTCGCAGATCGTGGCGCAGATGCTCGTGCGCAGCGAGCCATTGCAGCGCGTCCTGGGCAGCAGGTTGCGGCGCGCCGATCAGGGCGGCAGTCTGCGCCTTCAGTCGAATCGACGCGGCGCACATCCGATCAAGGTCGGCTGTCGCGTCGCTGACGCCATTGTCAATCGCCTTTGCACTCAGGCGCCCGAGCTGATCCGACAATTCGTCGACAGGCCGCTGCAGGGCAAGGCACAGCTCACCCGTCTCGCGATGGACTTGCACGACACGTGTTGCTGTTTTCAGATCCATTTGATTGAAGCCACTGTTGGCAGGCCATGTCGCACACGACCGGTGTCGCGCGTCATTGGCTGGTCGACGGATCAGCCGCCAGGTTTTTTTGAACGAAACGACTCGATCTTGCCGATCAATCGCTCGAGCTCGATCGGCTTGGTGTCGTACTCATCGCAGCCGGCTTCAAGGGCCTTTTCGCGGTCGCCCGCCATCGCATGCGCGGTCAATCCGATGATCGGGATATGGCAGGTCTCGGGTGCTGCCTTGATGCGCCGCGTGGCCTCCCAGCCGTCGATCACCGGCAGGCTCATATCCATCAGGATCAACTCGGGCGCAGCAGAGACCGACATCGTCACGCCTTCACCGCCATCGACCGCCATCACGACCTCATAGCCCTTTCTCGCCAGGCGGCGAGACAGCATGTCGCGATTCATCTCGTTATCTTCGACCAGCAGGATTTTCACTTTGTTTGTCTCTCAATACAGACCGCAGACACGTCAGCCGGACTGCTGGCTGCGCCCGGGTGCTCGCAGGGCCAGGCGCACTTCGGTGCTCAGGTCACGGGAGGAACCCGCGCTCTTGGCGATCACGGCGCGTGCATGCTCACCCAGCCACTCGCGCTCCTGTGCGCTCAATTCCTTGGCGCTCAGGACCACCACCGGAATCGACTGCCACTCGGCATGGCGTGCGATTTCCTGGAGAAACATGAAGCCATCCATCTCGGGCATCATGAGGTCGAGCAGGATGAGTGACGGCGGCTCATTCGCCGCCAGCCATTCGATTGCCTGTTTGCCGCTTGCAGCCTCGGAAAAAGCGACATTGGCGAGCTTGAGCTGGCGCTGGATCAGATCGCGACTCTGCGGATCGTCGTCGACCATCAGGATCGTTGCGGCATCGTCAAGCAGGTGATGCATCAGTGAGCCGAGTTGCAAACGGTCGATCGGCTTGGTCATGAAGTCGTTGGCACCCAGCGAGAATGCGAAACCGCGATCGGCTGCAACCGTGACCACCACCACCGGGATGCCGGCAAGCTCCGGATCGGCCTTGAGCGCGGTCAGGACCGACCAGCCATCCATATGCGGCATCATGATGTCGAGCGTGATCGCCGACGGCTTCAACTTACGCGCCACCTCGAGTGCCACCTCGCCACTGCCGGCCTCCACGACCCGCCAGCCCTCCTTGCGCAGCACGATGGCCATCAGCTCTCGTGACGCGGCATCGTCATCGACGACCATCACCAGCGGCGCATTCACGTCGCTCTCGACGTCTGCCAGTCGCATCGATTGATCGGCGGATAGCGCGGCGGGCGGCAAGCGGCTGGGCAAGACCATCGTGAACGTCGAGCCAGCACCCGCGGTGCTGTCGACTCTGATCGAGCCACCCAGGATCTCGCAGAAGTGCCGGGTGATCGCCAGGCCCAGTCCGGTGCCGCCATAGCGTTTCGTGGTCGAGGCATCGGCCTGCGCAAAGGGCGAAAACAGCTTGGCCACCTGCTCGGGCGTCATGCCGATGCCGGTGTCCTGCACTTTGAATGTCACTGGTGAATCAGGTTTCGCCGTGGCGCGATCGATCGTGAGGGTGACGGTGCCCGCCGACGTGAACTTCGTGGCGTTACTCAGCAGATTCAGCAGGTTCTGCTTGAGCTTCGTGCGATCGGTATGCAAGGTACCGATCTCGGGCGGGCAATGAATCTGAAGGACGTTGCCGTTCTTCTCGACCAGGGGCTTGACGATCGCGCTGATCTCATCGAGCAGCCCTGGAATCGAGACGTCCTCAAGGTAGATATCCATCTTGCCGGCTTCAATCTTCGACAGATCGAGGATGTCGCTGATCAGATTGAGCAGGTGGCGCCCGGCTGACTGGATCTTGGTGAGGTCACGGGAGTATTCATCGAGACCGTCGTCCTGCGCCATCTCCTGCAGGATCTCGCTGTAGCCGATGATCGCGTTGAGCGGTGTGCGCAGTTCATGACTCATATTGGCGAGGAAGGACGACTTGGCCACATTGGCGGCTTCGGCCTCGACCATCGCCGCTTCAAGCTCCTGCTGACGCCGTTTGAGTTCGGTCACATCGGTGTAGACCGAAACCAACCCGCCGTCCGGCGTGGCCCGCTCGCTGATCCGAATAAACGTGTCAGGGTGGCGGTAGCAGGAAAACGCTGCCTCGGAGCCTGGCAGACTCAATTGCTTTTCGACCCAGGCCTGCCCGCTCAGATCACCGGTGTCGACCAGATCACGACCGACCAGCGCCGAAATGATCGACGCCAGAGCGATGCCAGGTTGGGCCAGATCGGCGATTCCGGGATAGAGCTCCTTGAACTTCGTATTGCAGACGATGATGCGGCCATCCCGATCGAAGACCGCAAAGCCGTCCGAAGTCGTCTCGATCGCCGTGGTCATCATCTGCTGCTGAGTCTGCGAGATTCGAGCGATGCGTTCGCGATCGACAATGCTTTGCCGAAACAGCTGCAGGGTACCTGCCATGGCGCCGATTTCGTCGCGTCCCGCTGGCGGAATCGGGGTGTCGAGATGACCCGCCGTGATGCCGTTAATGGCGGTGACCACCTGATCGAGAGGCTTCAGAATCGAGCGCAGCACGATCCAGGTCGCGATGATGCCAAGCAGACTCGCCAATGCCATCATGACCAATGCGTCGCGTGTCGATTTCTCAATGGCAATCACCATCGCCTGACGCGACCGGGTCGCTTCGACACCGATCTGATCGGTCAGTGCGTTCAGATGCGCATCGACTGCCAAACCATCCATTCTTGACACTGCAAACAAATCGTTGCCGGCAGCACGCTGGTCGTCGGCATAAGCCGCGACCGCCTGACGCGCCGATGTTGCATAACGCTCGACCTCTGCTGCAATGACATTCGCCAGTTCAGGATTACTTTGAGCGAGCTCGGAAATCTTGTGATCGAGCTCCTTGCGGGTCTGCTTGGCCTCCAATTCGGACTGGATCGCTCGGGACACAGCAAAACCCGAAAGCAACCAACTGACCGCCGTGTCGGTGACCCAATGACGGTAATCGCCAAAACTGCTTCGAATGCCTGCAATCAGATCGATTCGCCTGGCCATCTCGGCATCACGATTGATCTGTGCGAGATTGCTCTTCAGCGTCGAGGTGAGGTGGAGGGTTGACCCGATCAGTCCTGCCAGAAGCAGGGCTGACAACAACAGAACGCGGGTTTTGATACTAAGACCGTCGAGCAGTCTCCTTGGCGACCGAGATTGTGCTGGCGTGGTGGCGCTCATCGGTTAATCGCTTCAACCATCGCTTCCTGCCGAGATCAATGAAGCCCGCCGGGCCTGGATTCGGGACTGAATGTCTCCGGATCAGTTATGGTCAACATTCGTTAGGTTACCAGAGCCTCGGCCAGCACCTGATTTCCATTCGACCCTATGGCGCTGATCGATTGATCATTGATGAGCGTCTGATCGACGGCTTCGTGGAATCGATGCGTTAGTCGAAACCAGCCGAAAAGCGCTGGAAAAGCCGTGACGACAAGCCTGCGTTATACTGCGTCGCGATTCGGGTTGGTCATACCGGGTCGTCCTGCACACACCCTCTGCTTCCTATCGAGAACTGAATGATTCGTCGCCTCGATTGCACACTGCAGAACTCGCTGCGCGCTGTATTCCTGTCTGTGCTGCTTTTCGCCACAGGCTGCGAGAAGCAAGTGGCATCGCCGCCAACCCCACCGCCGCCTGAAGTCACCGTGACCCGGGTCGAGGCTCGTAATACGCCGGTGGTCAATGAATTTGTGGCGCTGACACAAAGCCCGCAGCAGGTCAGCATCGTTGCGCGAGTCAGCGGTTTTCTCGACAAACAGCGCTACACCGAAGGGACGGTGGTCAAGCCCGGGCAGGTGCTGTTCGAGATGGACAAGAAGCCCTTCATCGTGCAACTCGATGGCGCCCGCGCCTCACAGGCGAGCGCCAAAGCGGCCCACGACACTGCACTCGCCAATCTGAAGCGGGTCAAGCCGCTGGTCGAGCTCAATGCGCTGTCACAAAAAGACCTCGATGATGCGACCGGCCAGGAGCAGACCACCAAGGCCTCACTTGAGCAGGCCACCGCCAGCGTCGAGACCGCAAAGCTCAATCTGTCGTACACCACCATCGAGTCGCCCTTGCGGGGAGTGGCCGCCGCGGCTCAGCAAAAAGAAGGCGCCTATCTCAGCGCACAGAACAATCTGCTGACCACGGTCTCGTCGCTCAATCCGATGTGGGCCAACTTCAGCATCTCCGAAAATGAGCTGTCGGACCTGCGCAATGAAGTCCGCGCCGGTCGGCTCAAAGGCCCGCAAAACAAGGTGCTTTCAGCCGAAATCGTATTGAGCGACGGCACCGCGTTTGCGCACTCCGGCTCGATCTCGTTCATCGATCCAGCCTACAACCCGCAGACAGGCACCTTCCTGATCCGGGTGACGGTGAGCAACCCGGACGGCGAACTGCGGCCTAATCAGTACGTGAAAGTGCGCCTGAAGGGCGCAACCCGCCCCAACGCCATCCTGGTGCCTCAGCGCGCCGTGCAGCAGGGCTCCAAGGGGCATTTCGTGTGGGTGCTCGACGCGGGCGGCCGGGTCGAGAATCGCCCGGTTGCGGTGGGTGACTGGTATGGCGACCAGTGGTTCATCAACGATGGCCTGAAAACCGGCGATATGGTGGTGGTCGACGGCGGCCTGAAGCTGAGAGCAGGTGAAATCGCGAAAGTGTCTGCGACGGTTCCTGGTGCAGCCGCCCCGGCTGCAGCCGCCCCGAAGCCCTGACGCAAGCCGGCAGAGACCATGTTCTCAAAGTTCTTCATCGAACGCCCGATCTTTGCGACCGTGCTGTCGCTGCTCATCGTCGTTGCAGGGCTGGTCTCGGTGACCGCCTTGCCGGTGGCGCAGTATCCGAACATCACCCCGGTACAGATCACAGTCACCACCACCTACCCGGGCGCGGATGCCAAGACCGTCGGTGATTCGGTGGCCTCGCCAATCGAGGCCCAGATCAACGGCGTCGACAACATGATGTACATGACGTCGGTGAGCTCGAATACCGGGCAACTGACGATCACCGTCTATTTCACGCTCGACACCGACCCGGACATCGCCCAGGTGCAGGTGCAGAACCGGGTGAACCTCGCCGCGCCTCAGTTGCCGAGTGCAGTGGCGCAGTACGGCGTCTCGGTGCAGAAGAAGTCGGCCAGCACGCTGATGATCATCTCGCTCTACGACAAAGAGGCTCGCTACTCGCCCGATTACGTCCGCAATTACGCAAATGTCTATGTGCTCGATGCGATCAAGCGGATCGAGGGCGCAGGCCAGGCGCAGATTTTCGGCGTGCCCGACCAGGCCATGCGCCTGTGGATGAACCCCGATCGTATGGCGTCGCTCGGCATTACGACCTCCGACATCCAGTCCGCGGTCTCGACCCAGAACGCGGTGATCGGCGCAGGCCAGATCAATCAGGAGCCTTCGACCGGACAAGTCGATCTCAACTTTCCGGTGCTGACCCAGTCGCCCTACATCGACCCGCGAAAATACGAAAACATCATCCTGCGAGCCAATGCCGACGGCAGCGCCATCGTTCGCCTCAAGGATGTTGCGCGTGCCGAGACCGGGCGCCGCGCCTACATCGATGACAACCGCCTCAACGGCATGCCGGCCACACCGATTGCGATCTATCAGCAGCCGGGCGCCAATGGCCTTGATGTCTCGAAGGCGGTCCGCAAGGCGATGGAAGAACTCAAGAAGACCATGCCGGCAGGCATCGATTATGTGGTCGCCCTCGACACCACCGACTTCGTTCGCCTGTCGATCGAGGAGGTCCTCTACACGCTGCTCGAAGCAATCGTGCTGGTGGTGCTGGTGGTCTACCTGTTCCTTCAGAACCTGCGGGCAACGCTTGTCTGTATCGTCGCCATCTTCGTGTCACTGATCGGTACCTTCACCGGGATGCTGGCACTCGGCTTTTCGATCAATCAGCTCACGCTCTTCGGCTTGGTGCTGGCCATCGGCATCGTGGTGGACGATGCGATCGTGGTGGTCGAAAACGTCGAACGCAATATGGTCGAGCATCATCTGAACGCCAAAGCCGCCTCGATCAGGGCCATGCAAGAGGTGTCGGGTCCGGTGATCGCCGTGGTGCTGGTGATGGCTGCGGTCTTTATTCCGGCGGCCTTCCTGCCCGGAACGACCGGCCAGCTCTACAAGCAGTTCGCACTCACCATCGTTCTGTCGGTGGCGCTCTCGGGCCTGGTGGCACTGACACTCACCCCTGCCATGACGGCGCTGCTGCTCAAGCACTCCGACAAACCGCAGCGCGGCTTTTTCGCGGCCTTCAACCGGTGGTTCGAGCGCCTGACCAAGTCCTACGGCCGCGGTGTCCAGTTCATCATCCGGCGTCTGCTGGTGTCGGGCGCAGTCATTGCGGTCATGGTCGCCGGCATCTTCGTGCTGTTTCGCGAACTGCCCACCAGCTTCGTTCCCAATGAAGATCAGGGCTATGTGCTCGGTCAGATCATCATGCCCGACTCAGCCACGCTGTCGCGCACGGCAAAGACCAGCGAGCAGATCGACGCGATTTTTGCGAAAAACCCAGCGGTGGCCAACCGCACGATCATCAATGGCTTCAGCCTGATCGACGGCCAATTCAAAGCCAACACCGCAACGCTTTTCATCACCTTCACCGACTTCAAGGATCGCTACGCCACGATCGAGAAGGCCCGTGACGAAAACGCCCGCGCGATCCTGATGGGGGCTGCGATCGAGGCGCGCGACACCGTCGAGACCGGCGTGATGATCCCGATTGCGCCACCCGCGATACCGGGCATTGGCACCACCGGCGGCTTCGAATTCTGGATTCAGGACAAGTCATCGGGCGACCCGGCAAAGCTCAACGAGGTCACACAGAAATTCATCGCCGACCTCGGCGCCCGCCCCGAACTCTCGGGCGTGCGAACCACCTTCAGGGCGGTCTCGCAACAGCTCAGAGTCAATGTCGACCGCTCGCGCGCGCTGCTGCTCAATGTCCCGATCAGCGATGTGAATGCCGCGCTGCAGGCGCAGTTCGGCTCGATCGTAGTCAGCCAGTTCACCGAATACAGTCGGGTCTGGAACGTGATCCTGCAGGCCGATGCACCCTATCGGCAAACGCCCACCGACCTGACCAAGCTCTATACCCGATCGAACAGTGGGCAGATGGTGCCGCTGTCGGCGATTGCCACCACCGAATATGTCGTCGGCCCCGACCTGATGCCGCACTTCAACGGCTTTCCGGCGGCACAAGTCACCGGTGGCGCGGCGCCCGGCTACAGTTCGGGCGATGCCATCAAGGCGATGCAGGAGACGGCCAGAACATCCTTGCCGGCCGGCTACGATTTTGCGTGGTCAGGAATGGCCTACCAGGAGCTGCAGGCGGGCAGCAGCTCGACCTTCGCCTTTGCCTTCGGCATCCTGATCGTCTTTCTCATCCTGGCTGCGATGTACGAATCCTGGGCCCTGCCGGGCGCAGTGCTCACCGCGGTGCCCTTCGGCATCATCGGCGCACTGCTGGCCACCTGGGCACGGGGGCTGGAGAACGATGTCTACTTCCAGATCGGCCTGCTGGTGCTGGTCGGCCTGGCCGCGAAAAACGCGATTCTGATCGTCGAATTCGCGGTCGAACTCAGGCAGCAGGGCAAGTCCGCGCTCGAGGCCGCAGTCGAGGCCGGCGAGCTGAGGCTGCGCCCGATCATCATGACCTCACTTGCGTTCATCCTCGGCTGCGTTCCGCTGGCGATTTCGGTGGGTGCCGGCGCGAATTCACGTCATTCGCTCGGCACCGGAATCATCGGCGGCATGATCGGGGCCAGCACGCTCGCCCTGCTCTTCGTGCCGCTCTTTTTCCTGCTTTTTGACAAGCTGTCCAGGCGAGCAACGCCTGCCGCCGCCGAGGGCTTGGCCGATGACGGGCCCCTCCCCCATCGCGCGCCTTCTCGCGACAAGGATGAGTGAGATGCGCCTTGACTTGCGGCTGTCCAGCCTGTGCCTGGCCATGATCGCGGGCCTGAGCGTGAGCCTGAGCGGTTGCATGGTGGTCGGGCCTGATTATTCCCGCCCGGCGATCGACGCGCCCGCGTCCTACCGCGAGACCGACCCCACCGCGCGCGATCTCGCCGACCTCGCCTGGTGGAAGCAGTTCGGCGATCCGGTGCTTGACGCTCTGATCAGCGAAGCGGTTGCCAGCAATTACTCGGTCAAAGTCGCGCTCGCCAATGTCGATGCTGCGTCGGCCATTCTGATGCAGCAGCGCTCGGGACTCTTTCCGCAGATCGGTTATCAGGGCAAAGGGCAGCACCTGAACCTGAGCAATCAGTCCGAGATCAATGGCGTGCAGCTGGGTTCGACTGCGCCGAACTCGCAGACCACCTACAGCCTGATGCTCAGTGCCAGCTGGGAGCTTGATCTGTGGGGGCGCATTCGCCGGCTCTCGGAGTCGGCCCAGGCCAATCTCCTGGCAAACGATGCTGCCCGCCGCGGGGTCGTGCTGTCGCTGGTCGGCTCGGTCGTGAATGCCTATATTCAGCTGCGCTCACTCGATGAACAGCTCGCGATCGCGAAGCGAACCCTTGGCACCTATGCCGAGTCGGTGCGCCTCTTCGAACTGCAGTTCAAGTACGGCCAGATCTCGCTGCTCACGCTCGAACAGGCGCGCTCCCAATACCAGGCTGCGGCAGCGGTCATTCCGCAGCTCGAAAACAGCATCGCCGTCACCGAGAACACGCTGTCGGCATTGCTCGGTCGCAATCCCGGACCGATCGACCGGGGCAAGTCCCTGACCGAGCTGATCCCCCCAGCGGTACCCGCCGGGCTGCCATCACAGCTGCTCGAGCGGCGCCCGGACATCGATCAGGCCGAACAGCAGCTGATCGCTGCCAATGCCCTTATCGGGGCTGCCAAGGCACTCTATTACCCGAGCATTTCGCTCACCGGCGGCCTCGGCGCCTCGAGCAACCAGCTGTCGAATCTGATATCGGGCGGAAAAATCACGACCGCGCTCGGCGCGACGATCACCGGACCTCTGTTCACCGGCGGCCTGATCGAGGGGCAGGTCAATCAGGCGCAGGCGCAGCAGAAAGCCGCGATGTTCAACTATCTGTCGGTGGTGCAGTCGGCGTTTGCCGACGTCAACAATGCGCTCATCGGTCGCATCAAACTGAGCGAGCAGGTCAAAGCGGAAAAAAAGCGGGTCGATGCACTGAGCGAAACCCTGCGCCTGTCGACCCTGCGCTATGACGGCGGCTATACCGACTACCTTTCGGTGCTTTACGCCCAGCAGCAGCTCTTTCCGGCTGAACTTACCTACGCGCAGGACCTCGGGCAATCGCTTGCCGCGGTGGTCAAGGTCTATATGGCGATGGGCGGCAGTTGGGTCGACGCCGCTGCCAATCCTTAGTCGATGTCAGGCGCGACTCAGTCGAGCTGGATATTCTCGCGCCTGATCACCTCACCCCATTGGGCGGTCTCTGCCCGAATTCGACCGGCGAAGGTCTGCGGGTCGAGCAGTTCGATCTTTCCCTGATTGAGCAGCCCCTGTACCGCAGCCGGATCGTCACGCGAACCGAGGATGGCCGAGTAGAGCGTGTCGATAATCGCTGACGGCGTCTTGGCGGGTGCGAGCACACCCAGCCAGAAAGGGACATCAAAGCCGGCGTATCCCGACTCGATCATGGTCGGTACATCGGGCAGATCGCGCCAGCGCGCCGCGGTCGAGACCGCGAGCGCCTTGAGCTTGCCCGACTTCACGTTGGGCACGGTATTGGGCGTATCGAGCAGCACATCGATTTCCTTGCCGATCACACCGAGCTGCGCATTCACACCACTCTTGTAGGGGAC
>CAMCXH010000049.1 GCA_945883285.1 Bordetella parapertussis
GGCCTCGTTGTC
This sequence comes from Bordetella parapertussis, assembly GCA_945883285.1. Taxonomy (GTDB): domain Bacteria; phylum Pseudomonadota; class Gammaproteobacteria; order Burkholderiales; family Burkholderiaceae_E; genus UBA4615. The sequence continues at coordinate 13 of CAMCXH010000049.1, forward strand.
GGCCGAGGGCATGGCCACACTGGCGCCGCTTGAAGACGGCGAGCGCGGCAGCATCACGCTGACGGCCTCGGTGGCCGCGCAGGACGGTCAGATCGGTCAGGTGATCTATGCCTCGGCCAAAGCCGGCGTCAACGGCCTGGTGCTGCCGATGGCCCGTGATTTTTCGGACATCGGCATCCGTGTCAATTCGATCATGCCTGGCATCTTTGCCACGCCGTTGATGATGGGCGCCACGCCGCAGGTTCTCAACAGCCTGAGTGCTTCGGTGCCTTTCCCCAAGCGGCTGGGCAAGCCCGAGGAGTTTGCGAGTCTGGCGATGGAGCTGGCACGCAACTCCTACTTCAATGGCCAGTGCATCCGCCTGGACGGCGCCATTCGCATGGCACCGCGCTGAGGTGTTTTCAGAGCGGGTCGGGGTGCACACCACGGTCCGCTTGCGCCCTGGATCGAATCAGGCCTTGGCCACCGCTGGGCGTTTGGGCCATAAACCAGCGATCAGAATCACCGCCGCGGCCAGCGCAAAGCCAATCGACAATTTGCTGTGAAGAAAGATCATCGGGTCGCCATCGGAGATCGACAGCGCCTGGCGCACCGAGCGTTCAAAAATCGGCCCCAGCACATAAGCCAGAATGACGATGCCCAGGTCAAAGCCGTGTCGGCGCAGGTAGTAACCCACGAATCCGAAGACCACGGCCACCACGACATCGGCCGGGTTGCCACTGTTTGAATACACCCCGATCAGACACACCAGCAGGATCATCGGCGTCAGATAGACCCTCGGGATGTCGAGGATCTTCACGAACATGCCGATCAGCGGCAGGTTCAGCACCAGCAGCATGATGTTGCCGATATACATGCTGGCCACCACCCCCCAGAAGACCTCGGGCGCGCGCTCCAGGATTTGCGGGCCTGGTGCGACGCCGTGAATCATGAAAGCGCCCAGCAGCAGCGCGGTAATCGCATTGGCAGGAATGCCCATGCAAAGAAGCGGCACGAAGGCACCAGTGGTTCCGGCGTTATTGGCGGCTTCGGGTCCGGCCAGGCCTTCGACCGCACCCTTGCCGAATTCTTCCGGGTGGCGCGACAGCTTGCGCTCCACCGCATACGACAGAAAGGACGCAATGACCGCGCCGCCGCCAGGCAGCAGCCCGACCAGAAACCCCAGGACCGTGCCCCGGGCCACTGGGGCAACCGATCGACGCGCTTCATCGGCGGTCGGCAAAAAAGCCGCCATGCCCTTGGGTGGCGCCAGGATCTTCAGTTCGCTTTCATCGCGACGTGCCATGAACAGCACCTCGGACAGGCCAAACAGGCCGATCGCAAGCGGCACCAGATTGACCCCATCGGACAGCGTGAGAATGTCGAAGGTCAGTCGCGGCGTCATGTTCATCGGATCCAGCCCGATGGAGCCCAGCAGCAGACCGAACGCGGCCATCAGCAATGCCCGCGGCAGCGAGCCGCCTGACATGTAGGTGACCATTGAGAGGCCCGCCAGCATCATCATCGCGTATTCGGAAGGCCCGAAGGCCAGCACCATCTTGGCCAGTGGCGGCGACAGAAAACTGATGGCGATCACACCCAGTGTGCCGGCGACGAATGAGCCCACAGCTGCGATGAAAAGTGCCGACCCGGCTCTGCCCTTGCGGGCCATTTCGTAGCCATCGAGGCAGGTGACCACCGAGGAGGCCTCGCCAGGAATGCGCATCAGGACCGAGGTGACCGTCCCACCGTAGGCCACGCCGTAGTAAATGCCCGAGAGCATGATGATCGCGGAGGTCACATCCATCTTGAATGTGATCGGCAACAGGATGGCGATGGTGGTGAGCGGCCCGAGTCCCGGGAGAATGCCCACGACCGTGCCGAGGAACGCCCCGATGAAGCAATACAGCAGGTTCTCGCCGGTCAGGACAATCGAAAAACCGTTGAGCAGCGCGTCCATGCAAGCCGTCGCTCAGCGTACGAGCGAAAGGAAAGCGCGTTCGATGGGGCCGGTGGGCAGATCGACCCGCAACAGCCAGGCAAAACACACCAGGCCGATGAGGGAGGCACTCACGCCGTAGAGCAGGGCGGCACCCCATGATCGGCCCTCTGCAAAGCGCACCAGCAGGATCGAGACCGCCAGCGAGGTCATCACGAAGCCCCCGAAGGCCGCGCCCAGCGCCAGCATGATCAGCGCGACGCAATACAGACTGAAAGTTGATCGCGTGCGCGCCAGCTCCCGCGTGTCGATCGTGTCGGTGTCGCCCTCTTCTGTTGCGCCTGCAGGGCCGGGCCAGATCAGTACGATGACCGCCAGGGCCACGCACACACTGGCCACAATCATCGGCCACAGGCCGGCACCCGGGCCATCAATGGCCCAGCGCTCCAGCCCCCAGGCCTGCCAAAGCCCGACCAGCGCCGCGGCGAGCAAGGCGAGCGTTGCCAGTCGGGTGCCCTGAACGGCCCGCGTCTTGCCGGGCAGGGTCACCGCAGCACCCTGATCCGCGTCGTTAGACATCAGCGCTTTTTGGCCATGCCGGTTTCCAGAAGGATCGGCATCAGGTCGGTCTCAATGCTTTTGAGGTAGGCCTTGTAGTCGGGGCCGCTGCGCCAGGTCGGCTCGATGCCAAGCTTTGCAATCTGATCGGTCACCGATGCGTCCTTCATGCAGTCGGCCAGCGCGGCATCCACGCGGCTCTTGATCGCCGGGTCCACGCCGACCGGATAGGCGTATCCGAAGGGGCCACGGGTCATGGCGTTATAGCCCAATTCCTTGAGGTTCTTCACATCCGGGTAGTCGGGCCAGCGCGCCGGGCCGGCCGCCGCCAGAAAACGCAGCTTGCCGGCATCGATCTGGGGGCGCATTTCGGCCACGGTCTGGATCACTGCGTCCACGTGGCCGCCCACGCACTGGCTCACTGCCTCGAGACCACCACTGAAGACAACCCAGCGAAAGCGTGCGCCGGTGATCTTGGCCAGTTGAAACATCGCGACGACGTTGGTGATGTTGTTCGAGCCGTAGGTCACCAGCCGCTTCTTGCCCTCAGCGACCAGGTCTTCAATCGACTTGATCGAGGAGCCCTCGCCGACGGCAATGCCGTAGCGCAACTCCGCCACCTGGCCGATGATGTCAAAGCCATCCCAGGGGTTGTACTTGACCTCCATGGCAGCAGGCACAGTGATGTGGCTGGAGATGGCGGCCATGCCCATGGTGTAGCCGTCGGGCGCAGCGCTGGCCAACGTGCTGGCGCCTAATGCACCTGCCCCGCCCACGACGTTCTTGACGATCACCGTGCCCTGCAGCCGTTTCTCAAGGGCCTGCGCGATGATGCGGGCTGTGAGGTCGGTGGACGCCCCGGCAGCGTTCGGGTTGATCAGCGTGATTTCACGTGCGGGCCACTTGCTCTGGGCATGTGCTGCCGGCAGGCTCGCGGCGGCCGCAGCCGCGGCAATCGCGCGAAGCGCGTTTCTGCGTTGCATCTGGGAGTCTCCTTGTCTTGACACGACCGTGTTGGCCGAACCCCGATCAGTCGGGTGTGAGCCGAGTGTACTGGATCAGCCTTGTCGGTTCTCGAATCGTCGACTCAAGGGCGTGATGATTTTTGGTGCGCAAACCCGATCGTTCGCGCAACACGCCTCGACATGGTGCGAGCAATCGTCTTTCTTTAGCCCGGCGATGTGTGGCTGCCCGCCCGTCATCTCGGCTTTTTCCCCTGTTAATCAAGCCCTGTCCGGTGTCTTGCAGCAACTCGCTCTCGAAGAGGGCACATTTCGTGCTTGATTGGTGCGGTCAAGCTTGGGGGAGACAATGGAAGCACTAAAACAGAGCAGCGACGTCCTGTTCATTCTGCTGGGCGCGGTGATGGTTCTGGCGATGCACGCCGGATTCGCGTTTCTTGAACTGGGAACCGTTCGCAAGAAAAATCAGGTCAACGCCCTGATGAAGATCCTCGTGGATTTCGCCGTCTCCACGATCGCCTACTTTTTTGTCGGATACGGTATTGCCTACGGTATCCATTTCTTTACCGGCGCCGAGGCGCTCGCCTCGAAAAGCGGCTACGACCTCACAAAGTTCTTTTTCCTGCTGACCTTCGCGGCCGCGATACCGGCGATCGTCTCGGGCGGCATTGCCGAGAGAGCGCGCTTCAATCCGCAGCTGATCGCGACCTTCATGCTGGTCGGTTTCGTGTATCCCTTTTTCGAAGGAATCGCCTGGAACGGGGCATTCGGCGTCAATGCCTGGCTGCAGTCGATGTTCGGTGAAGCGTTTCACGACTTCGCCGGCTCAGTGGTCGTCCACGCGGTCGGCGGATGGATCGGACTGGTCGCGGTGCTCCTGCTCGGCGCACGCGCGGGGCGCTATCACAAGGATGGTCGGATTGCTGCGGCCCATCCGCCCTCGAACATCCCGTTTCTTGCGCTCGGCGCGTGGGTGCTGACGGTCGGCTGGTTCGGCTTTAACGTGATGAGCGCGCAGACCATCGAAAAGATCAGCGGCCTGGTAGCGGTCAACTCGCTGATGGCGATGGCCGGCGGCATCATCGCGGCCCTGATTGCCGGGCGCAACGATCCGGGCTTCGTGCACAACGGCCCGCTGGCCGGCCTGGTGGCTGTTTGCGCAGGGTCGGACGTGATGCATCCGATCGGCGCCTTGGCCACCGGTGCGATTGCCGGCGTGCTGTTCACCTCGATGTTCACGCTGGCGCAGAACCGCTGGCGCATCGATGACGTGCTCGGCGTCTGGCCGCTGCATGGTCTGTGCGGCGCATGGGGCGGGATCGCAGCCGGCATCTTCGGCTCGAAGGCGCTGGGCGGCATTGGCGGCGTTGCCCTGGGCTCGCAGGTGGTCGGAACCTTGCTGGGGATCGTCGTTGCGCTCGTGGGAGGCGGCATCGTCTACGGAACCCTGAAGGCCACGGTCGGTCTCAGGCTCGACCCGGAGGAGGAATTCAACGGTGCCGACCTGTCGATCCACAAGATCGGCTCGACCCCGGAGCGCGAGTCGGGCTGGTAAGCGCCAGGATCAGGGCGGCAGCTCGGCGGCGCGTGGGCCATACTTGCGCTGCCGCATTTGCCTGTCATCGACACCGGTGACCTCGACTTCATCGGCCATGAACCGTACCGCCTCCGACTCAGGTCAACCCGACTCGCCCGGATCCGAGCGGTCCCGCACGGCTCGCCTCGCCATCGCTGCGCCATCGCAGCGTGTGCAGGTGCAGGCCTGCGGCGACGCGTGGGTGATGGTCGACTGGGGCACTCATGCCAAGGCAAATACCGCCGCCCGGGCCCTGGCCGCGCGCTTGCGCGAATCACCCGAACCCTTCGCCATCGAGGTGGTCGCCGGTGTGCGCACGCTCGCCCTTCGGCTGGCCACGGGTGCGGCCTTTGAGCATCGCGCGAAACACCGTGCCGAGGCGCTGCGCTGGCTTGCGCAGACTGCACCGCAGGCGCTTGGCTGGGAGGCGCCCGCCGGTCGCGAGGTGGTGTTTCCCGTCTGCTACGACCTCTCCATGGCGCCCGATCTGGAGGAGGTGGCAGCCGCCACCGGCCTGACGACAGCCGAGGTCGTGCAACGGCACAGTGCCCGTCCTTACACCGCCGAGGTGGTCGGTTTTATGCCCGGTTTTGCCTATCTCGGTGGTCTGGATCCGCGACTCAAACTCGATCGCAGAACCGTGCCCCGCCCGCGTGTGCCGGAAGGCGGCATCGCTATTGCAGGACTGCAGTCGGCGATTTATCCCAGCCCCACGGCAGGCGGCTGGCACCTGATTGGCCGCTGCCCCTTGCGCCTGTTTGATCCCGATCGGTCGCCGCCTGCGCTCATGACCGAGGGCGACACGATCCGTTTTGAGCCCATCGACAAGGCCGAGTTCGAGCGGCTCTGGGCTCAGAGATGAGTCGCGGGCAAGCAGGGGCCTCGGTCATCGAGGTGATCAAACCGGGGTTGCTGGACAGCGTGCAGGATTTGGGGCGACCCGGTCAGGCGGCGATGGCACTGTCGCGTGGCGGTGCGATGGACCGCGATGCGATGGCCTTGGCCAATGCCCTGGTCGGCAATGCGTTGGATGAGGCGGTGCTGGAGATGACCGGGCCGGGCCCTGAGCTGCGGTTTTGCTGCGATGCCTGGATCGCTTGCGTCGGGGCGCAACACCGCGTCATCCGCCGTGACACCAAGGCCAGCGCTATGGCCAGTGCCAAGGCCAGCGCAAACAGCGAGACGGTGCCCACCCACCGCCCGGTGTTTGTCGCAGCAGGAAGCGTGCTGCGATGGCAGGCCCCGGCGTTGGGCTGGCGCAGCTGGCTCGCGGTGGCAGGTGGGCTGTCGCTGCCGCAGGTGCTGGGCAGTCGCAGCGCGCATCTGGCTGCCAACCTGGGGCCGGGTCGATTGCTGGCAGGCGACCGGCTTGCACTGGCCGATGAGGCCGAGTCCCTGTCGCGGCAGCGCGCCGAGAAGGTTCTCGGCAACGCGCCGGCCTTGTCGCGTCGCGCATGGCCGTCCTGGCTGATCGCCGATCCCCTGCCCCGGGGGTGGCCGATCATCGAACTTCCGGTGCTGGCCGGTCGCCATTTCGGCGCCTTGACGAGCCGGGCGCGCGAAGCCTTGCTGGGCCAGACCTGGACCGTCGGTCCCCAGAGCAACCGGCAGGGGCTGCGTCTGCATGGTCAGCCGCTCGACACCCGGGCATTGCCGCAACTGGCCAGCGAGCCGGTGAGTGTTGGCACGGTTCAATTGCCACCTGCCGGTGAGCCGGTGATCCTGCTGGCAGAGCATCAGACCACTGGCGGCTATCCTCGGGTGCTGGAAGTGGCGAGCGCGGCCGCGCCACTGCTGGCGCAGGCGGGCGCGGGCTGTCGGGTCCGCCTGCATCTCATCGGCCTGGATGAGGCCGACCGCCTGGCGCAACGGCAGGTCCGTGAGTTTGACCTGCGCCTGCGCGCAGTTCGACAAGCCTGCGGTGACCCGTCCGACCCTGTGCAAGTCACTCACCCCAGCGAACAAGGAAGGCCGCAATGACCGTTCACTCGATTGATCTCAACGCCGACATGGGCGAGAGCTTTGGCGCCTGGCAGATGGGCAGCGACGAAGCCCTGATGCCATGGATCACGTCAGCGAACATTGCCTGTGGGTTTCATGCAGGCGACCCGGGCACGATCGCCGCCACCGTCGGTCTGGCCGTCAAGCATGGCGTGGCTATTGGCGCCCACCCCGGCCTGCCCGACCTCCAGGGCTTCGGCCGGCGCAGCATGCAGGTCACCGAAGAGGAGGTCTATCAGATGGCGCTGTATCAGGCGGGCGCCGTGCGGGCCTTTGCCGATGCGGCTGGCGGGCGACTGCACCACCTGAAGGCGCATGGCGCGCTCTACAACATGGCGGCCAAGGACGCGGCGCTGTCTCGCGGTCTGGTTCGAGCGGTCAAGGCGCTGGGCGATGGGGTGCAGATCTATGTGCTTGCGGGCAGCATCATGGAGACCCTGGCACGCGAGGCGGGCCTTATCGTGCGCTGCGAAGTGTTTGCCGACCGCCGCTATATGCCCGACGGCAGCCTGTCGCCGCGCACCCGGCCAGATGCCCTGATCACCGATGAGTCCGAATCGGTGGCACAAGTCCTGAGTATGGTGGGCCAGGGCACATTGGTGGCGGTTGATGGCACAACGGTGAAGGTGCAGGCCGACACGGTCTGCATCCACGGCGACAAGCCAACCGCTGTGCCCTTCGTGCAAGCCCTGCGCCAGGCGCTGTCCAAAGCGTCGGTGCAGATCAAGCCGGCCTGATGCCTGATGATTCACTGCCCTTGCGCCGCTTGCACGAAGATGACCGCGTGCTCTGCGCAATCTGGGTATCGTTTGAACAGCATTTGTCGTCGTAACCGTCAGCGCTGCCTGAGAACTGCAGCGAAAAGGGCCACCCTGGAGGAAATGTGATCTCAACCTGCAAGAAGCCAGCAATCAGTCAGACCCGACGTCGAAGCCTGATCGCATCGAGCGCTGCTGCGGCAGCACTGATTCTGCCAACACAAGCGCGAGCCGATTGGAAGCCGACTCGATCCATCACCTGGACACTGGGCGTCTCACCAGGCGGCTCAGTCGACCTGTATGCCCGAACGATCGCGCGCAATCTTGAAGCAATGGGACTGCTCAACGGGCAGACGATCATCGTGGAAAACAAGCCGGGCGCAGCCGGTCTGCTGGCTCTGCAGACCCTCATGCGCAACCGTGGCGATGCACACTGGCTGACCACATTTCACACCGGCAGCATTGCGGCTGCCGCCGGCGGTGCGCTCAAAGCGGACGTACGGGATTTCCCGCCGGTCGCGACGCTTGTGGAGGAAAGTACCTTCGTCGTCGTCAATGCTTCGTCCCGATATCGTCGTGTGCGGGATCTGGTCGAGGTGCTCAAACAGGACCCGGCCCTGCTGCGCATCGGGGTCGCGTCAGCGCCCGGATCGAGCACCCATCTGGCGATCGCCAAGCCGCTTCGCACGGCGGGCGTCGATGTCAAGGGACTGACGATCGTGCCGTTTCGCTCGTCAGCCGACTCGATGGCTGCGCTGGTGGGTGAGCACATCGACGTCGTCTCAGCGACCGCCCCGGCAATTCAGCCGCATCGCGAGAAAATCCGCGCACTGGCGGTCGTCAGTCCTGAGAGGGCATCGGGGGGCTGGCTTTCCGAGGTGCCGACCTGGCGCGAACAAGGGGTGGCAGCAGACTATGTTTCCTACAACGGGGTCTGCCTGCCGCAGGCGGTGACGGTCGACCAGATTCGCTACTGGGAGGCGGCGCTGCGAAAAGTGTCGGACTCGGCGGGATGGCAGGAACTGGTCGTGAAATCCGGCAACCGCGCAGCCTTTCGCGGCTATGTTGATGCCAAGCGATATCTGGATCGCGAATGGACCGATACCCTTGCCTTGCTGGGCGAACTCGGCCTGCCGCGGGTATCCTCGAGCTGAACCCCTACAACGGAGACAAGCATGCTGGCGAACAGTCTTGAATTACGAAAAAAGGGCCCGCGCATTCGCCATCTGGTTGAGGCGGGAGAGCCCTACAGGACGATCACGGTCGAGCCGCTCACGCCGGTGATCGGGGCCGAGATCAGTGGCGTGGATCTGGCTGCGCCCACGCCCATTCAGCTGGAGGAAATCGAACGTGCGCTGGTCACACACTGCGTGATCTTTTTTCGCGACCAGCACATGACACCTGCACAGCACCTGAACTTTGGCCGCCACTTCGGCCCGCTGCATTTGCACCCGGCTGCGCCTCATGAGCCAGGCTTGCCCGAACTCATGATCATCACGGCTGACAAGGACAGCCCTCGTGCCAACGGCGAAGGCTGGCATTCGGACGTCTCATGCGACGACGAACCCCCTCTGGGGAGCATCCTCTACATCAAGGAATGCCCCGCGCAGGGCGGCGACACGCTGTTTGCCAACATGTTTGCGGCTTACGAGGCGCTGTCAGATCGCATGAAAACCTACCTTGATGGTCTGGTCGCCGTGCATGACGGTGAGCTCAACTATCGCGGCACTTATGCCAATTTCGGTGTGCAGGACAAGCCGGCCTACCCTCGGGCGGCTCATCCCGTCGTCCGGACTCATCCGGTGAGCGGAAAAAAATCGCTTTTCGTGAATCGGGGTTTTACCCGTGGCATTCAGGGTATTCCGGTCGATGAGAGCGACGCGATCCTCGCCTACCTCTTCGAGCATGCGGCCAACCCGCTCTTTCAATGCCGTTTTCGCTGGCAGCCCAACAGCGTGGCCTTCTGGGATAACCGAAGTGCACAGCACCGAGCCATGTGGGACTACTGGCCGCAGCGGCGCTATGGCAACCGGGTGACGGTCAAGGGTGACCGCCCGCGCTGACGTCGCGCAATCAGACAGGAATTGCACAAAGCACAACGGCCTGCTGTGAGTGAACACACGCAAGCCGTTGGCAATTTTGGTGGTCGAGTTTGCTACTGCGGCGGACAAACGGCGCAGGTTTGCAGGATGCGCTGTGCTATGGCAGGAAATCTCCCAGGCGTTGCCCGCATCGCAAGCCGTCTATCTGGGAAAAGTGAGCGTCGCGAGTCAACAGCGCAGCGCCGTGCTCCAGTGCACTGGCAGCAATCCATAAATCGTTGGTCGGGATCGGTTGGCCCCTGCGGCGCAAGCCAGCGTAGATCAGCGCGTAGCTATCGGCGGTTTCGCCCGTAACGGGAAGGATTTCGACCCGCGGAGAATCGAGAAAGCGAGACAGCTCGGCCCGGTTCTGCGCTTCACGTGTTCCTGCGGCGAAACCGCCAAGCAACTCACCGAGCACGATGCTGTTGAGATACAAGCTGGCAGCGTGCGCGACGACATCGACCACCTCTGCTTCACCAAGCATGAAGGCTGTGTAGGCGTTTGTGTCGAGTAGAACCGCTCGCATGCGCTAATCCCAGAGCTTGGGGTCAAGCTTGTCGAACGGCGCTGTGGCACGCTCGAAAGCAACCGCTTCGGCCTTGGTCCAGTTCCCGGCCAGCGCGTCGAGGTCGTCATGACGGCGAAGAGCTGGCTTGACCCGTTGATGGCCCAGTCCTTGCGCGATGAGACGCAACACCAGCGTGTTGACGCTCGCGTCTTCCATTGCGGCACGTGCCTTCAGCTCAGCGAGTGCTTTTGCATCAAGACCACGGATGCTGAGGTTTGCCATATTTTATTTTATGCTAGCAAGGTGAATGCAAAAGATGCTAGCACATGTCCTTTATCTCTTTCGTCCTCCGCAGGCGCATCAACCGCAGAGCCTTGAAGCCGATGCCGTCGATGCAATCGCCGCATTTTTTGAACATCACAATCTCCTTCGAGTGTTTTTATGCAGCGAGGTTTCATGCCACTGCCCTGAAGCCCCGTGTTAGCTGAGCGTCACTGCGGATTAGATAGGCCAGTCCAATGCCAGCGGCGCTGCGGCCTGTCGATTACGCGAGCTGCAAGCCCGCGCGCCCCAACGAGCCAACAGACAGCAGCGAACCACAGTCGCCATGACCGGCTGGCGCGCGCTGCGCTGATGGCGACTCGAGTTTCAACGTTCACGCCCACGAGTCTGCTAGTCGGAAGGTCGCGCGTCGATTGAGCGTGAGCCTTAGGCCGTTCGTTTCGGTGCGAAACGCTGCGCCGGCCGCTACATGGAGGCTACATGACACCGACTCGGCAAATAGATCGCACTCGCGATATAGGCTCGGTTTATTTAAGTCACTGATTTTTCTGGGATTTTGTGGTGGCCAAGGGCGGAATCGAACCACCGACACGCGGATTTTCAATCCGCTGCTCTACCGACTGAGCTACTTGGCCACGTCGTATCGACAGGGCAGGCGACATCCGCTTGCCAGACACGAGCCGGCGATCATAGCCGATCCCTGTATGCTCGACAAACCATGCGTATCCGGCATCCCGCACACCCCTTGCTGAAAACCTGACCGTGAGCACCAGCGGACCCTTCGATGTCGTCGTGGCCGGGCGCGGCGCGGTCGGCGCTGCCGCCGCGCTCGGGCTGTCGCAGGCTGGCCTGCGGGTCGCCTGGGTCGGGCCTGCGACAGCCACGCCAACCAGGCACACCGACTGGGACAGCCGGGTTTTCGCCCTGTCGCCGGGCACCCGCGATCTGCTGCGCAGCCTGCGCATCTGGGACGCGCTGCCCCAAGAACGCATCACGCCGGTCTATGACATGCGCGTCTATGCCGGACAGCACGCCGATGCCCCCGAACTGCATCTCGATGCCTATCGCGGGCAGGTCGAAGCGCTGGCCTTCATCATCGAAAACCGCACGCTGATGACGACGCTCGAGGCCGCGCTGCGATTTGCCGGCGTGGCCACGATCGACGACACGGTTGCCGACATGAACTGCGAAGGCAGCGGCCCCGCCGGCCGAATCCGGCTCGGCCTGGGCTCTGGCCAGTCGTTGACTGCGAAGCTGGCGGTAGCCGCCGATGGCGCCGACTCCACGCTGCGTTCGCTTGCCGGCATCGAGGCCAAAGTGACCGACTATCCCCAGCGCGCGGTGGTCGCCAATTTCGAGTCCAGCCTGCCTCATGCCGACACCGCCTATCAGTGGTTCGGCCCCGATCTCGGCGTGCTGGCACTCCTGCCCCTGCCTCCCGTCTCGCCCGATCGGGGGCGCACCAGCATGGTCTGGTCGGCCCCCACCGAGCTTGCAGATGAGTTGTCGGCGATGACCGACGAGCAGCTCGCCGCGCGGGTGACCCATGAATCGAATCAGATGCTGGGCGATCTCAGTCTCATCACCCCCGCGCATTCATTCGCGCTTCGCCTGATCAAGGTGCCACGCCTGATTGCGCCCAGGCTGGTGCTGATCGGCGATGCCGCGCATGCGATTCATCCGCTGGCAGGGCAGGGCATGAATATCGGCTTCGGTGACGTCAGGCAATTGCTCGACGTGCTCAAGGGTCGCGAGTTTTACCGGGATCTCGCCGATGAACTGCTGTGGCGACGCTATGAGCGCGCTCGCCGCGAAGCGGTGTCGCTGGTTCAGACCACAACCGATGCGCTGCAGCGGGCGTTCGGGCCGCTGCCCGGGCCGCTCGTCGGATTGCGTGATCTCGGCTGGCGGGCTGTGGCAAGTTCGGGTCTGGCTCGCCGCTTGCTTATCGCCCGCGCCGTGCAATGATCACGCAGAAAATCAAGCCGAATCAGGAACCTTCATGACCATCATGTCCGTGTTTTTCGCATCCCGTGTCTTGCGTAGTCGCCAATGGCTGTCGCGCAGTGTGCCGGTGCTTGCGCTCGCGCTGATGCTGTCGGGCATTGCGCCGATGGCCGCTGCGGCCGATGCCGATCCGGCTCCGCAGATCAAGGCAGCGGTCGAGACCTGGCTGCAGGGCCGCTACAAGGTCGAAAACACGCGCCGCTCGCCGGTTCCCGGCATCTGGGAAGTGCAGGTCAACACCGATCTGATCTACGTCGATGAAAAAGCGATGCATGCCTTCGTCGAGGGCCAGCTCATCGACCTCAAGACCAGCCGCAATCTCACGCAGGAACGCATCGACGAACTCACCGCCATCCAGTTCAAGGATCTGCCGCTCGCCATTGCGATCAAGCAGGTCAACGGCAAGGGCACCCGTCGCATCGCAGTCTTCGAGGATCCCAATTGCGGCTATTGCCGCAGTCTGCGCAAGGATCTGGTCAGTGTGCCGGACGTCACCATCTACACCTTCACGCTGCCGATTCTGTCGGCTGATTCCGATCTCAAGGTTCGCCAGGCCTGGTGCGCGTCCGACAAGTCCAAGGCCTGGAACGATCTGATGATCTCGGGCAAGGTGCCCGACAACAAGGGCACCTGCACCACGCCGGTCGACAAGATCACCGAGCTTGGTCGCAAGCTCAAGGTCACCGGCACACCGACCATCTTCTTCAACAATGGCAAGCGCGTGCCGGGTGGTATTCCCGCCGATCGCCTTGCCAAGTTGCTCGAAGAGAACTCCTGATCGAACTGCGCCCCGCGGCCCTCGCCGCGCCAGGCGCAAGTCCCAATCGGGCAACGTCAACCCACTGAACCTTTGTTCAGCGGGTTGAATCCCCGGAGCCGGGCAGTGCCTCGCCTGCCGGCCACAGCACCCACATTCGTCCGCGTGAGCGCATCAGGCCGGCGGCCCGTTCGGCCTCGGCACCATAGCCCCAGAAGACATCGGCTCTGATTGCGCCGGTGATCGCGCCGCCGGTGTCTTGTGCCGCCATCGCGCGCTGCAAGGGCTTGCCGCTTACCGGGTGCGTGGTGTCGAGCCACACCAGACTGCCCAGCGCCACTTTCGAACGGTCGACTGCCAGCGATCGCAAGGCGGTGAGCGGCACGCCGAGCGAGCCCGCAGGTCCTGCCTCAGGGTCTCCTGGCGCGGGCGTCGGGGGTGGCGGGGCTTCACGGAAAAACACCACGCTCGGGTTGGTGCGCATCACCTCGGCAGCCTGAGCGGGATTGGCCTGCAGCCAGCTTCTGATGGTCGGTGCACTCACCTCGTCGCTGCGCAAAGCGCCCCGATCGATCAGGGTGCGTCCGATGGCCCGATAGGGATGACCGTTCTGATCGGTATAGACCACCCTCACTGTCGAGCCGTCGCGCAGCGTCACCCGCCCCGATCCCTGGATCTCCAGAAAAAACGCGCCGACACGATCATCGACCCACAGCAGTTCATTGCCGGTGAGTGGTCCTTTCATCTCGATGTCGGCGCGACTGTAGAACGGCACGACGCGCTGTCCCTGCAGGCGTCCGCGCAGGCGCATGCCTGCGAGCCGTGGCTCGACCTCGGCCAGGTCGATGGTGAGCAGGTCAGCAGGCCGCGAATAGAGGGGTGTCTGCTGACTCGACTCGCGCTTGCGACTGCCGGTGAGCTGGGGCTCGTAATAGCCGGTCAAAAGCCCCTCGGCGCCGCCGCTGGCATCGCGCAGCGGCCAGGCCGCAAAGCGCGTCTCGAGCCAGCGGCGCAATGCGAGGGGCGCCGGTCGGCCGCCTTTCATGCCGGCGCTCGGGCCGCCATTGCCGCCCGCTTTGGGCTGCGATAAGGCATTGAACTCGGTACACAGCTTCGGCCAACTGCCGGGTGGCGTGCGCATGGCGCATTGACGGCTGATGGCAGCCGCCAGGCCATCGAGGTCGTCGCCGGCCCAGCCCGGCAAGGCGCTTGGCGCGACGGGCAAGGCGACCTGCGCGGTCGGCGCCGGGGTCGGGGCGGTGGGCGCAGCCGGCGGCGAAAGCGCTCCCGGGCGGCCTGTGGACGGCACCGTGCCGGGCGGCGTGGTGCAGCCGACCGCCACCGCCATCACACAGGCGATAATGGCGCCGACTTGCAAGGACCGAATCATGTGGGTGATTTATCTCGAGGCAGGGCTGGTGGTGTCGCTGGTGCTGCTCATCGTCTGGTGGACGATGCGTGGCAAGTAGCCACGGCAGCAGCATTGCGGCTGCGCTGGTCGGAGGGTGGCTTCAGTGCAGGGTGCGCGGCATCAACAGCTCGAACGCCGGGATCGGCGCTTCAAAGCGTGTACCGTCTTCGGCGACGAAAAAGTAGGTGCCATGCATCCGGCCAGAGGGGGTTTCGAGCTGGCTGCCGCTTGAATACTCGAAAGACTGACCGGGCCGGATCAGCGGCTGGTGTCCAACGACACCCAGGCCATTGACTTCCTGCGTGTGGCCGTTGCTGTCCTCGATCACCCAGTGACGGCTGATGAGCTGCGACGGCACGGCGCCGGTGTTGGTGATCGTGATGGTGTAAGCGAAGGCGTAGACGCCTGTTTGCGGGTCCGACTGGTCGCCGAGGTAGCGGCACTGGGATGCAACGCGGATGTCATACTTGTTTTCGGAATCCAAAGCATTTCCTTTATCAACTGGCACATTCTATTGAATCATCGAGAAACCATGACGCGACCCCTCCGAATTGCGCCCAGTATTCTGTCTGCCGACTTTGCCCGACTCGGCGAAGAGGTGCGTGCGGTACAGGATGCCGGTGCCGATCTGATCCATTTCGACGTGATGGACAACCATTACGTGCCCAACCTGACCATCGGCCCGATGGTCTGCGCCGCGATCCGACCCCATGTCACGATCCCGATCGACGTCCATCTGATGGTCGCGCCGGTCGATCGCCTGGCCCTCGATTTCGCCAAGGCCGGCGCCAACCTCATCACCTTTCATCCCGAAGCCTCATCGCACATCGACCGTTCGCTGCAGGCGATCCGCGATGCCGGCTGCAAGGCCGGTCTGGTGTTCAACCCCGGCACGCCGCTGCATTTTCTCGACCATGTCATGGATCGCCTCGACATCATTTTGCTGATGTCGGTCAACCCGGGCTTCGGCGGCCAAAGCTTCATCGCCTCGGCGCTGCCCAAGCTGCGCGCGGTGCGCGAACGCATCGACCGGCATATGGCGCAGGGCGGCCAGCCGATCTGGCTGGAGGTCGATGGCGGCGTGAAAGTCGACAACATCGGTGAGATCGCTGCGGCGGGTGCCGATACCTTTGTAGCGGGTTCGGCAGTGTTCGGCGCCCCCGATCCGGGCGGCGGCTATCGCAGCGTCATGAACCGTCTGCGCGAAGCGGGAGCCTCGACATGACCATGACGAAAACCGCAAGAGTCAGTGCCCGCGCGGTCATCCTCGATCTCGACGGCACGCTGCTCGATACCGCAGCCGATCTGGCCGCGGCCACCAATCTGATGATGATTGAGCTCGGCCGAGAGCCCTTGCCGCAAGCCACGGTGGCGTCCTACATCGGCAAGGGTGTCGAGGTTCTGGTGCATCGCGCGCTCGGCGGCTCACTCGATGCGCGGGTCGATCACGATCTGCACACCAGGGGCCACGATGCCTTCATGCGCCATTACCAGGTCGAGAACGGCCGGCATTCGCGTCCCTACGATGGCGTGGTCGAGGGTGTCGCCGCGATGCGCGCCAAGGGTCTGCGACTGGCCTGTGTGACCAACAAGCCGCAGTCGTTTGCCGACCCTCTGCTTGAGCGCTTCGGTCTGGCACGGGCCTTCGAGCTGATCGTGGGCGGCGATGCCCTGCCTCAGCGCAAACCCGACCCGATGCCGATGCTCCATGTGGCGCAGCGCTTCGAGATCGACCCTCTCGAGATCGTCGCCATCGGCGACTCGCTGAACGACGCACTGGCCGCACGGGCGGCAGGCATGCCGGTCTTCGCGGTTCCCTACGGGTATAACGAAGGTCGCGATGTGAGCACGCTTGATGTCGATGCGGTTTTCGACTCGCTGCTCATCGCAGCCGATCACATCGATCTGTCCGACTGAGCTTGCTGGCATTCATGACCGAAATCGAATTTCGCGCGCTCGCCGCGCAGGGCTACAACCGGATTCCGCTGCTGGTCGAGTGCCTGGCCGACCTTGATACGCCCTTGTCGCTTTACGTGAAGCTCATCGATCGACAGCGGCGTGCCAACAGTTTCCTGCTCGAATCAGTGGTGGGAGGCGAGCGTTTCGGTCGCTACTCTTTTATCGGATTGCCGTCCCGAACGCTGCTGCGCGCCCGGGGCGATGCGATCGAGGTCGTTCGCGACAATCAGGTCATCGAGGCATCACGGGGCGATCCGCTCGAGTTCGTGCGGCAATTCCAGGCCCGGTTTCGGGTGGCGCTGCGTCCCGGTCTGCCGCGCTTTTGCGGCGGTCTGGCCGGCTATTTCGGTTATGACGCAGTGCGCTTCATCGAGCCGCGTCTGGGCCCGTCGGTCAAGCCTGACCCGATCGGCACGCCCGATATCCTCATGCTGCTGGTCGATGAACTCGCCATTGTCGACAACCTGCGCGGCAAGCTCTATCTGATCGTCTATGCCGACCCCATGGT
Source organism: Bordetella parapertussis (assembly GCA_945883285.1). Classification (GTDB taxonomy): domain Bacteria; phylum Pseudomonadota; class Gammaproteobacteria; order Burkholderiales; family Burkholderiaceae_E; genus UBA4615. The sequence continues at coordinate 17,302 of CAMCXH010000049.1, forward strand.
GCCCGATGCCTATACGCTGGCCCGCCGCCGCCTGCGTGAGCTGCAGGCGCGTCTGGCCCAGCCGGCCATCGAGCCGGAAGACGCGCCACTGCCGGCCGGCGAGATCCGCCGCGAATTTGCTCGCGACGACTATCTCGCGGCCGTGGCGCGTGCCAAGGAATACATCGTGGCAGGCGACGTCATGCAGGTGCAGGTCGGTCAGTGTCTGCGCAAGCCCTTTGCGCATTCGCCACTGTCGCTGTATCGGGCGCTGCGCTCGATCAATCCGTCGCCCTACATGTACTACTACGACTTCGATGGCTTTCAGGTGATCGGCGCATCGCCTGAGATCCTGGTCCGTCAGGAGACGGTAGAGTCACCGAACCTCGAGGCTGCCGGGTCGGCTGCGAAGGTCCCCGACAAGCGCATCACGATTCGCCCGCTCGCCGGTACGCGCAAGCGCGGCCTCACGCCCGCCGAAGACGCGGCCCTGGCAACCGAGCTGCTCGCCGATCCCAAGGAGCGCGCCGAGCATCTGATGCTGATCGACCTCGCCCGCAACGACCTCGGGCGCATCGCCCAGATCGGCAGCGTCAAGGTCACCGACCAGATGGTCATCGAAAAATACTCGCATGTTCAGCACATCGTCTCGAACGTCGAGGCGCTTCTGTTGCCGGGCCTGGATGCCATCGATGTGTTGCGCGCGACCTTTCCGGCCGGCACCCTCACTGGTGCGCCCAAGGTGCGGGCGATGGAAATCATCGATGAGCTCGAGCCGGTCAAGCGAGGCATCTACGGCGGCGCATGCGGCTATCTGAGCTGGTCGGGTGAGATGGATGTCGCGATCGCGATCCGCACCGGGGTGCTCAAGGACGGTATCCTCAACGTGCAGGCGGCTGCCGGCGTGGTGTTCGATTCCATACCGCAAGCCGAGTTCCAGGAGACCGAAGCCAAGGCGCGGGCTGTCCTGCGTGCTGCAGAGCTGGTCGAGGAAGGGTTTACCCGCGAGATCTGATCTGCAGGCGGTGGTGTGCCATCGGCTTATTGAGGCCGCGCCAGCACCATGCCCCAGTAGGTCTTGTAAGTATTCGTCGAGCTGCCCTGCACGCCAGCGATACCGAGGTCTGTAAATGCGGCATTCATCAGATTGACGCAATGCCCCTCGCTGTCGAACCAGCTTTTGACGGTCGTCTCGAGATCCGGAAAACCGGCGGCAATGTTTTCGCCCACCGTCTGCCAGACATAGCCGGTCGCGGTCAGTCGGCTGCCAACCGTCGACCCGCCTGCGCCGTCGTGCGTAAAGAGGTTGTTCTGCTGCAGGTACTGGACCTGAGTGAGGGCGGCCTGCTCGGTCTGCGGTTGCCATTTGAGCGCACCGACTGCCGGATAGTCGGTCGTGCCGCACTTGCGCGCGACACCGCGTCCGGCGTTGACCAGCGCGATCGCCTTTTCGATGAAGTCCTTGCTGGTGACGGTCGTGCCAACCGCGCCGCTGCCGGAAGCGGTCGGCGAACTGGTTGCAATGGTATTGGCTGCTGAGGCAACCGCAGCCGTGGCCGCATTGGTCAGCGATGCTGCCGCCGAATCGACCTGTTTGGCGACCGCGGCATCGATGGCGTTTTGCACGCCGCCGCAGCCGGTATGGACTGCCGCCATGACCGCAATGACGAAGATACGACTGCCTCTGATGCCTGCGCGTGCCATGGTTGTTGCCGCCCGTGTTTCGATAGGGGCAAAGGTATGTCGCTGGCCGAAAGCCTCCGAGTCCATGGCCGATCGACGGACAGGCGATCGCGTTGAACGGCAAACCGGCATCGGGCTGCCCAGTTGCCCAGTTGCCCAGTTGCGAACGATGCGAGTTTGTGGCGGCGAGTTTGTGGGCGACAATCGACGCTTTGCTCGCCGCCTGATCGGCGTTGTCGGTGCGCGTGCATCGCCGCCGGCTGCCAGTCTCGGACTGGCAGTACATCTTTTGGTATCAGACGCTGATGGCCGAGGCTGTGTTCAATTCAGACAGTGAGATCGCCGCTATATGCTGCTGATGATCGATAACTACGATTCCTTCACCTACAACCTCGTTCAGTACTTCGGCGAGCTCGGTGAGCAGGTGGTCACCGTGCGCAACGATGCGCTGAGCGTCGCTGATATCGAGGCGATGCAGCCCGAGCGCATCGTCATCTCGCCAGGGCCCTGCACGCCCACCGAGGCCGGTGTGTCGCTGGGCGTCCTTGAGCATTTTGCAGGCCGCATTCCGATGCTTGGCGTCTGTCTGGGTCATCAGGCCATCGGCCAGGCTTTCGGTGGACGCGTGGTGCGAGCCGACAAGGTCATGCATGGCAAGACCGACACCATCCACACCACCCGCGCCGGCGTCTTTCGCGACCTGCCGGCAGCGTTCGAGGTGGCGCGCTATCACTCGCTGGTGGTCGAGCTCGACACACTGCCCGAATGTCTCGAGGTCACCGCCACCAGCAGCGATGGTCAGATCATGGGGCTGCGCCATCGCACGCTACCGATCGAGGGCGTGCAGTTCCATCCCGAATCGGTGGCGAGCGAACACGGGCATGCGCTGCTGCGCAATTTCCTGCGCGCCTGATCGCGCTTTCTCAGTGCAATTCACTCAGCCAACGATGGCGCCACCATGTCGATAACCCCCCAGGAAGCACTCCAGCGAACCGTTGAGCATCGCGAGATCTTTCACGACGAGATGCTCACGCTGATGCGCATGATCATGACCGGCGAGATGTCGCCGCTCATGACCGCGGCCATCCTCACCGGTTTGCGGGTCAAGAAAGAGACCATCGGCGAGATCTCGGCGGCAGCGCAAGTCATGCGCGAGTTTGCCAATCGGGTCGAGGTGCCTGCGCTGCCGCATTTTGTCGACATCGTCGGCACCGGCGGCGACGGCTCGCATACCTTCAACATCTCCACCGCCTCGATGTTCGTGGCGGCTGCGGCCGGCGCCCGTGTGGCCAAGCATGGCAATCGGGGCGTGTCGTCGAAGTCGGGTGCGGCCGACGTGCTTGAAGCGCTGGGGGCCAACATCACGCTCGATTCAGGCAAGGTTGCCCGATGCCTTGAGGCGACCGGCATCGGTTTCATGTTTGCGCCGAATCATCATCCGGCCATGAAGAACGTGGCGCCGGTGCGCCGCGAGCTTGGCATGCGCACGATCTTCAACATTCTCGGGCCGCTCACCAATCCGGCTGGCGCACCCAATACCCTGATGGGTGTTTTTCACCCCGATCTGGTCGGTATTCAGGTGCGGGTCATGCAAAGGCTGGGTGCCGACCATGTGCTGGTGGTGCACGGCCGTGACGGCATGGACGAGATTTCGCTCGGTTCGGCCACCATGGTCGGCGAGCTGAAGAATGGCGAGATCCTTGAGTACGAGATTCACCCTGAAGATTTCGGCCTGTCGATGATCTCCAACCGCACGCTTCGTGTGGCCGACGCCGCCGAGTCGCGGCTGATGCTGCTTTCGGCACTCGACGACACGCCGGGTGCCGCGCGCGAGATCGTCGTGCTCAATGCGGGTGCTGCGCTCTATGCGGCCAACATCGCCGAGTCGATCACTGATGGCATTTTTCTGGCCCGCAATGCGATTGCCAGCGGTGCGGCTCGCGCCAAGCTCGATGAATTCGTCGCTGTTACCCAGCGCCTAGCCACTGCCGCCTGATCAAGCCACGACACCATGTCCGACGTTCTGCAAAAAATCATGGCGGTCAAGGCCGTCGAGGTCGCTCAGGCGCTCACCGAACGTCCTCTGGCGGATGTGCGCCGCGAGGCCGAGGCCACGCTCACCGACCCTGACGATCCACTGCGACCCCGCGGATTCGAGGCGGCCATGCGCGCATCCATCCTGCAGGGCCGCGCGGGGGTGATCGCCGAGGTGAAAAAGGCCAGTCCGAGCAAGGGTGTGCTGCGCGAGCATTTCGAACCGGCCGAGATTGCGTCCTCCTATCAGCGGGGTGGCGCGTCATGTCTGTCGGTGCTGACCGACGTGTCTTTCTTTCAGGGCTCGCCAGCGTTTCTCAAAGCGGCGCGTGCAGTCTGCAGTCTGCCGGTCCTGCGCAAGGATTTTCTGTTCGATCCTTATCAGGTCTATGAGGCGCGCAGCTGGGGCGCCGATTGCATCCTGCTGATCGTCGCGGTTCTCGACGATGCCCGGCTGGCCGATCTCGAAGCCTGTGCGCTGTCGCTCGGAATGGATGTGCTGGTCGAGGTCCATGATGCCGCCGAACTCGATCGAGCCTTGCGGTTGCGCACGCCGCTGGTGGGCGTGAACAACCGCAATCTGCGCACCTTCGACGTCAGCCTCGACACCACGCTGTCTCAGCTGAGTCGCATCCCGTCCGATCGCCTGCCGGTCACTGAAAGCGGCATCCTGTCGCGCGATGATGTGCTGATGATGCGCGCCGCCGGTGTCGATGCCTTTCTGGTGGGCGAGGCCTTCATGCGCGCGCCCGAGCCGGGCGAGGCGCTGC
>CAMCXH010000050.1 GCA_945883285.1 Bordetella parapertussis
CCAAGCCAGCAGGCCGGCCTCAGGCTGCCAGCGGTGTCCTGTGCAGCGCCGCCAGGTCGATCTTGTAGAGCTGCGCGACGTTGTCGCACAGGATCGCCTGACGCTGCTCGCCGCTCAGCACCTTCGACTGCTCGGCCAGCATCTCCTGCGACCAGGGCCAGGTCGAATCCGAATGCGGAAAGTCGTTGGCCCACATCAGTCGGCGCCAGTTCATCTGATCGGCGGACCGGAAAGCCACCCAGTCGTCCTGGAAGGTGGTGTAGATATGCTCGGAGAAGTACTCGCTTGGCAGCTTCTCGAGCTTGACGCCCGGCGCGAGCCAGTTGCGGTGGCGCTTGTAGGCATGGTCCATTCGATAGAGGTAATGCGGCACCCAGCCGGCATCAGCCTCGACACACACCACGCGCAGGGCCGGATGGCGCTGGAAAACGCCACCGAAAATCAACGTGCCCATGATGTCCTGGTTACCGCGGATGATCGACAGGAAGCTGTTGATTCGCGGCCCGCGCACGGTGGCGTTGCCGCGCGCGGTGAGGATGTGGAATGACAGCGGCAGGTCGAGCTCGATCGCCGCCTCCCACACCGGGTCATAGATCGGCGAGTCGTAATCCTCGAGCGCCGGATTGCCCGGCATCATCACGCCGCGCAGCCCGAGCGCCTTGATCGCCTTGAAGTCCTGAATCATCTCGTCGGGCGATCGGCCGGCGGACTGTCCGCAGCCGAGCAGACGGGTGGGGTGGCGGTCGCAGAAGGCCGCGATCCAGCGGTTGTAGGCATCAAAGCAGGCCTTCTTGTAATCGAAGTCAGTGTGGTTGCACAGGAGCATGCCCACAGTGGGGTAGATCACTTCGGCCGCCACGCCGTCGCGGTCCTGATCAGCCATGCGGGCATCCGGATCCCAGCCGCCGCGATGCAGGTCGCTGAATTTCACGCCGGTCTCGGTGATCTCCTCCGGCCGCTTGCCGGCCGCAGCCACCAGACCGAGATTGATCGGCCGCTTCATCCCATCGATCTGGAAGGCGTCGCCCTGTCCTTCGATCGAAATGAGGCGAGGGGCCTTGTCGCGCCAGGCCCGGTCGATGTGGGCAAGATAGGTATCGGGCGCCTCGGTGATATGAGAATCGGCCGAGATGATCGGGTAGCTCATGGCGTCTCCTGTGTCTGATTGTCACCCCACTATATAGCGCCAGCGCCGAAAAGCGGGTTTCCCGTACCATCTCCTGCCCTCCTGCGCCGACTCACCGCCATGTCCGATCCGACCCGCCCACGCCCGGTCTCCCCGCCGATTCGCATCCGCGGGGCCCGTCAGCACAATCTGCGCAATCTCGACATCGACATTCCCACCGGCGAGCTGGTTGTGGTCACCGGTGTGTCCGGCTCGGGAAAATCCTCGCTGGTCTTCGACACCCTTTATGCCGAAGGCCAGCGTCGCTATGTCGAGACCTTCTCGGCCTACGCGCGGCAGTTCCTCGACCGCATGGACAAGCCGCAGGTCGACAGGATCGAAGGCGTGCCGCCGGCGATTGCCATCGATCAGACCAATCCGGTCCGTACCTCGCGCTCGACGGTCGGCACCATGACCGAGCTCAACGACCATTTGAAGCTGCTCTTTGCCCGCGCCGCCCGACTTCATTGCCGCCAGTGCAGCCGGCCGGTCGCCCGCGACACCGTGGCCAGCATCCGCGCATCGGTGGCGCAGCGCGCCGTGCAGGCCGGCGACCCCAGGCTGGTGGTGAGCTTTCCGGTGCAGGTGCCGGGCAATTTCACCGAAGCCGAGATCGAGCAGCATCTGCTGGCTCAGGGCTATACCCGGGTGCATTCGCGCACCCCTGGCGTGGGCAGCCTCGGCCCGACCCTGAACGTGGTCCAGGATCGCTTTCGGATTGCCGGTGCCGATGAGGCGCGGGTGGCCGAAGCGATCGAAGCCGCACTGCACCGGGGCAGCGGCCGGCTCGCGGTGCATGCGCTGGCGGAAGACGGCAGCGATGCAAGCGAATGGCGCTACTCCACCGCACTGGCCTGCGCCGACTGCGGGATCGCCTATGCCGACCCGAGTCCGAGCCTGTTCTCCTTCAACTCACCGATCGGCGCCTGCGAGACCTGCCGCGGCTTCGGCCGGGTCATCGGTGTCGACCTCGGGCTGGTGATCCCCGACGCCTCGCGCAGCCTGGGCGGCGGCGCGGTCAAGCCCTGGCAAACCGAGAGTTTCAAGGAATGCCAGGCCGACATGGTCCGCTACGCCAGGCTGCGCGGCGTGGCGCTCGATATCGCCTGGAAGGATCTGCCCGAGGCGCATCGCCAATGGGTGATCGAGGGCGGCGACGACTGGACCGGCAACTTCAACAAGCAGTGGTACGGCATCCGGCGCTTTTTCGACTGGCTCGAATCCAAGGCCTACAAGATGCACATCCGGGTGCTGCTGTCGCGCTACCGGGCCTACACCCCCTGCACGGTCTGCCGTGGTGCGCGCCTGCGCCCCGACGCCCTGCTCTGGCGGATTGGCTCGGGGGCAGATGCCGACGCGGTCTTCGATGCCGCCGACGATGGCGGCTCGCGACCCGGCCGCTATCAGCGCTTCGCACCCGCCGGCACGCAATGGTCGGACCCGCAGCTGCAGGCCCTTCCCGGGCTGTGCGTGCACGACGTCATGCTGCTGCCGATCGAGCGGATCGCCACCCTCTTCGGCCAGCTTGAGCTGCCGGCGCCGCTCGATGAGGCGACCCTGCTGCTGCTCACCGAAGTGCGCGCGCGCCTGCGCTATCTGGCCGATGTCGGGCTCGCCTATCTCACCCTCGACCGGCAGTCGCGCACGCTCTCCGGCGGCGAGGTCCAGCGCATCAACCTGACGACCGCGCTTGGCACCTCGCTGGTCAATACCCTGTTCGTGCTGGACGAGCCGAGCATCGGCCTGCATCCGCGCGACATGGGCCGGGTGATCGGCGTCATGAAGCGGCTGCGCGATGCCGGCAATTCGCTGGTGGTGGTCGAGCACGATCCGCAGGTGATGTTCGCCGCCGACCGCATGCTCGACATCGGCCCGGGGCCGGGCGAGCGCGGCGGTCGCATCGTCTACTGGGGCGAACCCGAGGGCCTGCGCCGCGCCGACACCCTCACCGGCGATTACCTCTCGGGGCGCAAATCGATTCCGGCCACGCAGCTCGCGCCGATCACCGCGTCCACGCCGAAGCTGGTGCTCGAGGGCGCCACCGAGCACAACCTGAAGTCGGTGAATGTCGAGATTCCGCTGGGTCGGCTGGTGTGTCTGACCGGCGTCTCGGGCAGCGGAAAATCGACCCTGATGCAGGATGTGCTGCTGCCGGCGCTGCTGAAAGCCAAGGGCAAGCCAAGCGAGTCCCCCGGGCGTCACGATCGCCTGCTCGGCGACGACTGGCTGGAGGACGTGGTCTTCGTCGACCAGTCGCCGATCGGCAAGACCACCCGCTCAAATCCGGTGAGTTATGTCGGCGCCTTCGATTCGATCCGCAAACGCTTTGCGGCCGCCGAGGTCTCACGCGAGCGCGGCTATACCGCCGGCACCTTCAGCTTCAATGCCGGCGACGGCCGATGCCCGACCTGCGGCGGCAACGGCTTCGAGCATGTCGAGATGCAGTTCCTGTCCGACGTCTATCTGCGCTGCCCCGACTGCGACGGCCGACGCTTTCGTCCCGAGATTCTGGAAGTTGCAATTGCCGGGCGCGGCGCCACCCGCTCGGTCGCCGATGTGCTCGAACTCACGGTGCACGAGGCGCTGGCCTTTTTTGCCGATGACTATGACATCGCCACCCGACTGCAACCGCTCGAAGATGTCGGACTCGATTATTTGCGGCTCGGCCAGCCGGTGCCCACACTCTCGGGCGGCGAAGCGCAGCGCCTGAAACTCGCCGGCTTTCTGGCCGAGGCCGCGAGCAAAGGGCTGGACAAGGCCCGCGGCAAGCGCGGCACGCTGTTTCTGTTCGACGAGCCGACCACCGGCCTGCACTTCGACGATGTCGCCCGCCTGCTGCGCGCGCTGCGCAAACTGCTTGCCGCCGGTCATTCACTGCTGGTAATCGAGCACAACCTCGATGTGATCCGCGCCTCCGACTGGCTGATCGACCTCGGCCCGGATGGCGGCGATGCCGGCGGCGAAGTGGTGGCGGTGGGCACACCGCAGGCGATTGCCGCGCACCCCGTTAGTGTGACCGGACGCTCGCTGCGCGAGTATCAGGTTCAGATGGCCGAGTCGGCCTCGAGCGCGATCAAGACGTACCTCATCAGCGAACCCGCAGGCGACACCGATTACGGCGCTCCGCTGCAGACCCAACTGCGCAACCGCGCGCGCGATGCGATCGTGGTGCACAACGCCCGTGAACACAATCTGAAGAGTGTCGACGTCGAGGTGCCGCGCAACCAGTTCACCGTGATCACCGGTGTCTCGGGCAGCGGCAAGTCGACGCTGGCCTTCGATGTGATTTTTGGAGAAGGCCAGCGCCGCTATCTCGAATCGCTCAATGCCTATGCGCGCCAGTTCGTGCAGCCGGCCTCGCGGCCCGATGTCGACGGCGTCTTCGGCATTCCGCCGACGGTCGCGATCGAGCAGCGCACCAGTCGGGGCGGACGCAAGAGCACGGTTGCCACGCTCACCGAGATCTATCACTTTTTGCGGCTGCTCTATGTGAAGCTCGGCACCCAGCACTGCCCGACCTGCGACAGCCGCATCGAACCGCAATCTTTCGATGCGATTGCCGCACGTATCCTGCGCGAGCACCGCGGCGAGCGCATCGGCCTGCTGGCGCCGCTGGTGGTCGGGCGCAAGGGCATCTATACCGACCTCGCCAAATGGGCGGCGGCCAAGGGCTTTACCCATCTGCGCGTCGACGGTGCCTTCCTGCCGACCGGCAAGTGGCCGCGCATCGACCGCTATGCCGAGCATGACATCGATCTGCCGGTGGCCGATCTGGTGGTATCGCCACACCGCGAGCCCGAACTGCGCGACGCCTTGCGCTCGGCACTCGCCTACGGCAAAGGAATCATCAAGGTCGCAACCGGCCTCGATGCGCTCAAGGCCGCCATCAATGCCGGCGACCCGACCGGCGCTCAGGCGCCGCTACACACCGCGATCCACTCCACCCAGCGCGCCTGCGGCACCTGCGGCACCAGCTTTGCCGAGCTCGACCCGCGCCTGTTCTCCTTCAACTCCAAGCACGGCTGGTGCACCGCATGTCTGGGTGCCGGGCTCGAGACCATCGGCAAGATCCGCACCGACGAACTCACGCCGGGCATGGAAGGCGCGACCGATGCCGGCATCGAATACGGCAGTGCGCCCTGCCCGTCCTGCGACGGGCTGCGACTCAACCGTGTGGCACTCGCGGTAAGGCTGCAGGGCCAGTCGATTGCGGCCCTCACCGGCCTGCCGGTCGATGCCACCCGGCGCTGGCTCGACGGCGTGGGCTTCGAGGGGCGCTCAGCCGAAATCGCCCGCGACATCCTGGCCGAGATCGGCTCGCGTCTGCAATTCCTGTCGGATGTCGGGCTGGGTTATCTGTCGCTCGCGCGTGCCGCACCCACCCTGTCGGGCGGCGAGGCGCAGCGCATCCGGCTGGCGGCCCAACTCGGCTCCAACCTGCAGGGAGTCTGCTATGTGCTCGACGAGCCCACCATCGGCCTGCATCCGCGCGACAACCAGGTGCTGCTCGACACCTTGGTCGCACTGCGCGACAAGGGCAATACCCTGCTGGTGGTCGAGCATGATGAAGACACCATCCGCCGCGCCGACAATGTGATCGACATCGGCCCGGGTGCGGGGCGCCTGGGCGGATACATCGTCGCCTCAGGCACGCATGCGGCGCTTGCCGCTCACCCGGACAGCCTCACCGGGCGCTTTCTCGCGCATCCGCTGCAGCATCCGCTGCAGCCGGCCCGTCCGGTTGAGTCCGATGGACCGGCGATCACCGTGCGGGGCGCGCGTCTGCACAACCTGCAGGGCTTCGATGCCCGGCTGCCTTTGGGGCGGCTCACCGTGGTCACCGGCGTGTCCGGGTCGGGCAAGTCGAGCTTTGCGCGCGATGTCGTGCTGGCCAACCTTTATGCGGTGGTCACCGCGCGCAACAGCGGTCGCGCCGGTGCCGACAAGGCGCTGTCGCTGCTGGCTGCGCCGATCGGCTGTGATGCGATCGAGGGCACCGAGCCGATCGGTCGGGTGCTCGAGGTGGATCAGACCCCGATCGGCAAGACACCGCGCTCCTGCCCGGCCACCTATGTCGGCTTCTGGGACGCGATCCGCAAGCTCTTTGCCGACACCACCGAGGCGCGGGTGCGCGGCTATGAGGCGGCACGGTTCTCGTTCAACACCGGCGCCGGCCGCTGCCCGGCCTGCGAAGGACAGGGCGTCAAGACCATCGAGATGAGTTTCCTGCCCGACGTGAAGGTGGTTTGCGATGTCTGCGCCGGTCAGCGCTTCAATCGCGAAACCCTGCAGGTCACGATGCGCGGCAAGAACGTCGGCGAGGTGCTGTCGATGAGTGTGGATGAAGCGGTGATCTACTTTGCCGCGCATCGCTCGATCGAGCATCCGCTCAAATTGCTGCAGGATGTCGGCCTGGGCTATCTCACCCTCGGCCAGCCGAGTCCGACGCTGTCGGGCGGCGAATCGCAGCGCATCAAGCTGGTCACCGAACTGGCCAAGGTGCGCGATCTGGGCGCGAGCGCCGCCTCGCGATACAACCCGGTGCACACGCTCTATGTGCTCGATGAACCCACGGTCGGCCTGCATATGGCTGACGTCGAAAAACTCATCCGCGTGCTGCACCGTCTGGTCGATGCCGGCAACACGCTGGTGGTGATCGAACACGACATCGACATCTGGGCCGAGGCCGACTGGATCATCGATCTCGGGCCCGAGGGCGGCGACGGCGGCGGGCGCATCGTCGAAGTCGGGCCGCCGCTCGATCTGGCGGCACGCGCCTCGAGCCACACCGGGCGGGTGCTCAGCGCGTTTCTGGCGTCACGGGCGGCCCTGGCATCCCGGGCAGCGTAAGCGACGCAGCGGGCAGTACGCCTTCGAGCGCGAGCAGATGCTGCTTGCGCTCGAGGCCGCCGGCATAGCCGGTGAGCGATCCGTCGCGGCCGATCACCCGGTGGCAGGGCACGAAGATCGATACCGGATTGCGGCCGACCGCCGCGCCCACCGCCCGCATGGCCGCCGGCGAGCCAATTTGCCGGGCCAGATCACCATAGCTGCTGGTGCGGCCGCGGCCGATGGTTTGCAGCGCGGCCCAGACCCTCTGCTGAAAAGGCGTACCGTGCAGTGCCAGCGGCACATCGAGCTCGACCGCTTCGCCTGTGAAATAGCGCTCGAGCAGCGCCGCCATGCGCTTTGCGAGCGGATTGTCATCATGACGCGGCCCTAATGTCGCGAGCAGTGGCTGATGCTTCTGGCCATCGAAATACAGGCCGGTCAGCGCGCCGCCATCGAAGGCCAGCGCAATCGGGCCGAGCGGGCTCGGCAGCAGGGCATGGTTCATGAGGCACTCTCCTGTGAAACAACCGACGGCATCGACAGCGACCGCCACAGATGCATCACCGCATAGCCGCGCCAGGGCCGCCAGACCTCGGCCGCGGCAATCGCCGCACGCGGCGTGCTGACACCCAGCGCCTTCATCACACCAACGTCGGCCGCCGGAAAGGCATCCGGCCAAGCAAGGGCGCGCATGGCGATGTAGTGGGCGGTCCAGTCGCCGATGCCGGGCAGCGCTTTCAGCCGAGCGATGGTCGCATCGACCTCGACACCCGGCTCGAGCATCAGTCCCTCATCTGCCACCGCGCGGGCCAGTGCGATGAGGGTACGCGAGCGCTGCCGGGTCACGCCGAGCGCACCGATCACCTCGGCCGACAGCCTGGCCACCGCATCGGCCGATGGAAACGCCCGCGACAGCTCGGGCCAGGGTGTGGCGACCGGCTCGCCGAAGGCGACTGCAAAGCGGCCGGTCAGTACACTGGCCTGCTTCACCGTCACCTGCTGGCCGAGGATCGCCCGCACCGCAATCTCGAAACCGTCAAACGCCCCGGGCAATCTCACGCCCTCGAAGCCGGCCGCCAGATCACCCAGGGCGTGGGCCACCTCGTCGGGTCGTGCGCCAAGGTCAAAGGCGCGCCGCACCCGCCCGAGCGCCGCCGGAATCACGCCGACCAGCGCCGGATCGATCCGCACTTGCAGCACATGCCGCGCCGCAGCCCGACCAGCAGGATGGGCGACCTCGATCCAGCCGATGCGCTGGCCGCCCCCCGGCGCGGGCAGCCTGACGATACGTCGATAGACCGGCAAGCCAGCATGCTCTCGGGACGGTCGACGAACACGCCCCTCGACAGGCGGTGGGACCTCGACTCGCTCAACCCCATCGATTGCCCGGCGGCCCAGAAATTCGGTCAGCCACAGCCAGTCGAATGGCGGCCTGTACACCAGCCTGAACTGCAGGATGCCGTCGTCGCCGGCGAGGGCCGGTCGGGCAGCACGACGCAGGTCGGTGGGCGCCAGCCGATAGCGCCGCACGAAGCAGTCGTTGAACCGGCGCAGGCTCGAAAAGCCGGCAGCAAGCGCCACGTCAGTCACCGGCAAGGCGGTGTCGGTCAGCAGTCGCTTGGCCAGCAGCAGCCGCTGGGTCTGGGCATAGTCGATCGGCGAGACGCCAAACTGCGCATCGAAGACTCGCCGCAGATGCCGGTCGGTCACACCGAGTTGCCGCGCGATCTCGGGCAGACCACCCACCGTGAGTGCGCCGTCTTCGATCAGTGCCGCCGCCGACTGCGCGAGCCGGGCACTGGCATCGACGCTCGAATAGCCCGGCGCGAGCTCAGGCCGACAGCGCAGGCAGGGCCGAAAGCTGTCGTGCTCGGCCGCGGCGGCGCTCGAATAGAAGCGACAATTTTCGCGACGCGGTGTTCTGGCGGTGCAGATCGGCCGGCAGTAGATGCCGGTGCTGGTCACGCCCACGAAGAAGCGACCATCGAAACGGGCGTCCCGCGCGCGAAGCATCTGCCAGCACACGGCAGCGTCGTAGGTTTGTGGCAGCATCCCTGACATGAGGCGGATTATCCGCTTGCTCCAACCTCAGCGCTCGCCATATTCGGACATGACTGCCTCCTCCCACAACCCGGAGAAAACCGCCCTGCCTGAGATCGAGTCGCTGCAGACCCATGCCGCGCGACTTCAGACGCTGGCGCTGCGCGATCTGCTTTGCGACGACCCCACGCGATCGACGACCCTGTCGCTCGATGCCGGCCCGATTCACGCCGACTTCGCACGACAGCGCATCGACACCGCCGTGCTGCGCGATCTTGAAGCCTGGGCGCTGCGCTGCGGTTTTGAGACGTCGCGCGACGACCTCTTTGCAGGCCGCATCGTCAATCCAACCGAAAAGCGCCCCGCAATGCACACCATGCTGCGCGGCGTCGGCGGCAACGCCGAGCTTGCGCAAGCGGTCGCGCTCGAACGCCGGCGCATGGCCGAACTCGCCAATCGCCTGCGCAGCGGCGCTTTGCCCGGCTTTCGCGGCAGACCGATCACCACCCTTGTCTGCATCGGCATCGGCGGCTCCGACCTCGGGCCGCGCCTGGTCTGCGATGCGCTGACCAGCGAGGGCGATTTCGATGTGCGCTTTGTCGCCAATGTCGACCCGGACGACCTTGAGCGCGAACTGCGCGGACTCGATGCCGCCACAACCGCCTTCGCAGTCATCTCCAAAACTTTCACTACCCGCGAGACACTCGCCAATGCAGCGGCAGCACGCGCCTGGCTGCTGGCCGGCGGATGTCCCCAGGCCAATCTGGTCGGGCAGTTCATCGGCATCACCGCGGCACCCGAAGCCGCGCGACGCTGGGGCATCAGCGACGCACTGATGCTCACCTTCTGGGAAGGGGTTGGCGGCCGCTACTCGCTGTGGTCGAGCGTCGGGTTTGGTGTGGCACTGGCCTGCGGCGTCGCGGCCTTCGATGCCCTGCTCGATGGTGCGGCGCTGATCGACCGGCATTTTCGAGACGCGCCGCTGTCAGACAACCTGCCGGCGCGCCTGGGCCTGATCTCGGTCTGGAACCGGTCTTTTCTCGGCCTGCCCTCGCAGGCGGTGGTGCCTTATGCCGAGCGCCTGCGACTGCTGCCGGCGTGGCTGCAGCAACTGGTCATGGAGAGCAACGGCAAGTCGGCCTCGCTTTCCGGCGGCGTGCTTGCTCTCAAGACCTCGCCGGTGATCTGGGGCACCTCCGGCACGAATGCGCAGCATTCCTATTTTCAGCAGCTTCATCAGGGGCCCGACATCGTGCCGGTCGACTTCATCGTCGCGCGGCGCAGTCGCGCGGGGGCGCTTGGTGCCGATGACGAGCGCCACAAGATCCTGGTGGCCAACTGCCTCGCGCAGTCTGCTGCTCTGGCCATCGGCAAGCCCTCTGACGACCCGCACCGGTTCTTCCCGGGCAATCGGCCGAGTTCGATGCTGATCATTGCGCAACTCGATGCCCAGGCCCTCGGTGCGCTGCTGGCCTGCTACGAGCACGCCACCTTTACCGCGGCGGTGGTGCTCGGCATCAATCCCTTCGATCAGTTCGGCGTCGAGCTGGGCAAGGTCCTGGCGGGCGAAGTCGAGGCGCTGCTGGCAGGCGGCGCCGGTGAGGGGCTCGACCCCACGACCCACGCCCAGGCCGACCGTCTGCGCTGAGTTAATCGGGGTCAGAAGAGCGTTTTTCTTCCGCCTTCAGGCCAGCTTCAGCGGCAGCGACCGCAGACGCTGCCCGGTCGCGACGAATACCGCATTGGCGACCGCGGCAGCCACCGGCGGCACCATCGGCTCGCCCACGCCCTCAGGCCCCGCAGTCGAGGCAATGATCTCGGTTTCGACTACCGGCGCATCACTCATGCGCATCACCTTGTAGTCGTGAAAATTGGACTGCTTCACCTGCCCCTTGTCGATCGTGATCTCGCCGTGCAGCGCCGCGCTCAAGGCAAACACCACGCTGCTCTCGGCCTGCTGACGGATGAGATTCGGATTCACCGGATAACCGCAGTCGATCACACAGACCACCCGGTCGACCCGGATCTGCTTGCCGCGGCTCACCGTGACTTCAGCCACCTGCGCGACGATCGAGCCGAAGGATTCGTGCAGTGCGATGCCCCGGCCGCGCTTGCCGCCCTCGCTGTCGATCGGCAGCGGCGAGCCCCAGCCACCGAGTTCGGCCGCCCGCTGCAGCACCTTCAGATGGCGGGGATGGCGTTGCAGCAGGTCGGCGCGAAACGCCATTGGATCCTTGCTTGCCGCACCAGCCACCTCGTCCATGAAGCATTCCTTGAAGAAAGCCTGATGCGAATGGCCGACCGATCGCCAGAACCCGACCGGAACCGGCTCGGCCGTCGCCACATGCGCGATTCGCGCCGCCGCAAACTCGTAGGGCTGATCGAAGGCCCCTTCGCTGGTGGTCTTGTCCGGACCACCCGCCGGCAGGTCAAACAGACGGCCCAGCACAGCCGGCACGATCGCCTGCCCCGCCGACAGGTTTCGCCAGGCCAGCAGGCGGCCCTGTGCATCGAGTCCCGCTTCGAAGCGGGCCATCGTCGCCGGCCGATAAAAGTCATGCGTCATGTCCTGCTCGCGCGACCAGAGGGTCTGCACCGGCGCGCCGTCGGCGGCCATCGCAATCTGCGCAGCCTGGCCGATGCAGTCGACATCGAGCCGACGCCCGAAGCCGCCGCCAAGATACTGGACCTGGATATCAACCTTGTCGGCTGTCAGACCGGTTGCTTTGGCCACCGCTCGCCGGGCCAGATCGGGTACCTGCGTCGAGACCCAGGCGGTCGCGCGACCATCACTGACCTGCACCGTGCAATTCATCGGCTCAAGCGCTGCATGAGCCAGATAGGGCGCCCGGTACTCGGCAGACAGCTTTTTCACCGCGACCGCCATCGCGCCGTCGGCATCACCGACCGTCGTGAAGGCATGGCCTTTGCCGCTGTCGAGCGCGGCGGCAAGCCGGGCAAAGACATCGGCGCTCGACACCTCGGCAGCAGGGCCGTGATCCCAGGTGACCTGCACCTGCTCGAGCGCCTTCATCGCCCTCCAGGAATGATCGGCAATCACTGCCACGCCGCCGGTGCCGCCATGACGACCGGCCACTTCGAGCACCTTTTTCACGCCTTTCAATGCGCTCGCCTTGCTGGCATCGAAGGACTTCACTTTGCCGCCGAGCGTCGGGCACATCAGCACGCTCGCGTAGAGCATGCCCGGGCGGACCACATCGATGCCAAAGCCGGCGCGCCCGTCCGACTTGACCGGCGCATCGAGGCGATGCAGGGGCTTGCCGATCAAAGTGAAGGCAGCGGCGTCCTTCAGGCTGACATCGGTCGGAATCGGCCGCTTCGCCGCAGCCTGCACCAGTTCGCCGAAGCCCGCCTTGCGACCCGATGCATGGCTGAGCTGCCCGCTCGCCACGGTGATTTCCCCTGCGGGTACACCCCACAGGTCGGCCGCGGCACCCACCAGCATCGCCCGCGCGCTGGCACCCGCCTGGCGCATCGGCATCCAGAGGTCCTTCATGCTCGATGAGCCGCCGGTCATCATCACGCCGAACTCGCGCATCGCCTTGGCAGTCATCCAGCCGGCAAAGCGCTTGACGCTGCCCTCATCGCCGGGATGAAAGGGCAGGCCATCGACCAGCGAGGCAAGGTTGTTGTAGATCGGGTCGATGCCGGTGTAGCCGGTGCGCACCCGCGCCCAGTCGGCATCGAGCTCGTCGGCCAGCAGCATGGCCAGTCCGGTATGAATACCCTGCCCCATCTCCGACTTCGACATCAGCACGGTGACCGTGCCGTCGGTACCCAGGCTGACCCAGCCGTTGAACGCCAGCTGCCCCGGCGCCACTGTCGGCAAGGCCGACGGCATCAGGCGCTGGCGTACCGGCATCAGACCCCAGCCGATGGTCAGACCGCCCACCGCCGCAATCGTTCCCAGGATGAAATTCCGGCGTGTCGACATGGCCTGCTGGCGCCTTTGGAAGTCGGTCAAGCCAGCGATGGTGCCACAGCCTTCGTGACCCGGCCCTGACTTGATTCCTGTGATTTCGGATCAAGCTCAATCAGGCGCATGCTGGCAACACCAGGGCCGACTCTGCCATGAACGACATCAGCACCCAACTCAGGCTTCCGATTGAAGGCATGACCTGCGCCTCCTGCGCGACTCGGGTTGAGCGCGCGCTGCGCAAGGTGCCCGGCGTGAGCGATGCCACCGTAAACCTTGCCACCGAGACCGCCAGCGTGAACGGCACCGCGCTGTCGCGACAGACGCTGGTCGATGCGATTGTCAGGGCCGGCTATCAGAGCCCCGCCGAAGCTGACGATCCTGCCGCCGTCAGGGTCGGCAGCCCCGCCCATGGCGCACCGGATGCCTCTACGGTCGACACGGCATCCCGGCCGCCAGAAACCGACGCGGCCGCGAAACGTCTGCTGCACGAGCGGCGCCAGCTCGCCCTGGCCCTGCTGCTGACCGCCCCGCTGGTGCTGCCGATGCTGGCTGCGCCCTTCGGCTATTCGCTCATGCTGCCGGCCTGGATGCAGTTCGCCCTGGCGACACCGGTGCAATTCCTGATCGGCGCGCGCTTTTATGTCGCCGGCTTCAAAGCGGTGAGAGCCGGAGCGGCCAATATGGATGTGCTGGTTGCACTGGGCACCTCGGCCGGCTGGGGGCTGTCGACCTGGCTGTGGCTCACCGCCCATCCTGGCCACACACCGCACCTCTACTTCGAAGCCTCGGCAGTCGTGGTTGCCCTGGTACTGCTTGGCAAACACCTCGAGTCGCGCGCCAAACGCCAGACCACCGAAGCCATCCGTGCCCTGAATGCCCTGCGGCCCGACACCGTGCGCCGGCAACTCGGCACAAGCATCGAAACCGTGCCGATCGCGCGCATTGTGGTGGGCGATCGAGTGGTCGTGCTGCCGGGCGAGCGGCTGCCGGTCGATGGCCTGCTGCTCGAAGGCAGTACCCAGGTCGACGAGTCGATGCTGACCGGCGAACCCCTGCCGATCGACAAGCAGCCTGGCGATCGCCTGACCGGCGGCTCGATCAACGGTGAGGGTCAGATTCTGCTCCAGGTTGGTGCGATCGGCACCGAGACAGTGCTGGCCAGGATCATCCGAATGGTCGAGGACGCCCAGGCTGCCAAGGCGCCGATCCAGCGCATCGTCGATCGGGTCTCGTCGGTTTTCGTCCCGGCGGTGCTCGGGATTGCCGCCCTCACCTTCATCGGCTGGCTCGCCACCGGCCATGGCATCGAGCCGGCCACCATCAGCGCGGTAGCGGTGCTGGTCATCGCTTGCCCCTGCGCGCTCGGTCTGGCCACACCGGCCGCCATCATGGCCGGCACCGGGGTGGCCGCCCGCAAGGGCATCCTGATCAGGGACGCCCAGGCCCTCGAACTCGCGCAGCGCATCACGATCGTGGCCTTCGACAAGACCGGCACGCTCACCATCGGGCATCCGGTGCTGACCGACACCGTCCCAACCGGCACTGCTGATGCAATGCGTCTGCTCGGTCTGACTGCCGCGCTGCAGTCGGGCAGCGAGCATCCGCTCGCACGGGCGGTGATTGCCGCCGCCGCCGAGGCACAAGCCCGGGTGCCTGTTGCCAACGATGTCCATGCCCTGCCCGGACGAGGCATCGAAGGTCGGATCGATGGCCGTCTGCTGCGGATCGGCAGCGAGCGCCTTGCCCGCGAACTCGACGCCATCCCGGACATCGACGCCACCGCCCGCATTGAGTCGACTGCTGCATCGAGTGACGAATCGATCATCGAGCCGGGCCAAGCGCAGGACCATCAGCCACTTATCAGCGAAGCAGTCCGCCTGCAGCGCGAGGGGCGAACGGTATCGTGGGTGATCGACGAAGACGACACCGGACAGGCCCGCGCCATCGGACTGCTGGCATTCGGCGACACCGTCAAGTCCGGCGCCCGCGAGGCGATTGCGCAGTTGAGCGCGATGGGTATCCGCAGCGTCATGATCACCGGCGACAACGACGGTGCGGCGCAGGCGATGGCCCGCAAACTCGGCATCACCGAGGTCATCGCCAATGTGCTGCCGATCGACAAGGCGCATGCGGTCAATCAGCTTCGAACGCAAAACAACCCAGTGGTCGCGATGGTCGGCGATGGCATCAACGACGCACCGGCGCTTGCCGCCGCCGATGTCGGCATCGCCATGGCGACCGGCACCGATGTCGCCATGCACACCGCCGGTATCACGCTGATGCGCGGCGATCCGACGCTCGTGCCGATCGCCATCGACCTGTCGGCAAGAACCGTCGCCAAGATTCACCAGAACCTCTTCTGGGCCCTCATCTACAACATCGTCGGCATTCCGCTTGCCGCCTTCGGCTGGCTGTCCCCGGTGATTGCAGGCGCTGCGATGGCATTGAGTTCGGTGAGCGTGGTCAGCAATGCCCTACTGCTTCAATATCGACCTGATCGGGTACGGATCTTGCGACACGGCCACGGTGGGGGTTTCTTTAAGTGGCTGACTGACCGCCCATCGGGAAGATGACCTCGTGTGTCTCATTTGTTGCAATTTGACGGATAGCCCGGATCAAACAGGTCCACCATCGATTCACTGCTGACGTGACAGGAGCTCGCACATGGAAGCCGGATTGAAAAACCTCATTTCTGGATTTGACGAAGCCAGCCGCACACCGGGGGCGCAAAGCGCCTCCCACTCACCCACCCCCGCGTCAGGCGGCGTTCTCAGTCGCTACAAGATGCGCTTCGACGCGCACCTCAAAGAGGAATACTCCCTGCAGGAGTATCTCGAGCTGTGCAAACGCGAACCGAGCGCCTATGCCTCGGCCGCCGAGCGCATGCTCACCGCGATCGGCGAGCCCGCGCTGCTCGACACCCGATCCGATCCGCGCCTGTCGCGCATCTTCTCGAACAAGGTCATGCGGGTCTACCCGGCCTTCAAAGACTTTTACGGCATGGAAGAAACGATCGAGCAGATCGTCTCCTTCTTCAAGCACTCGGCGCAGGCCCTCGAAGAGCGCAAGCAGATCCTCTACCTGCTCGGCCCGCCGGGCGGCGGCAAGTCCTCGCTCGCCGAAAAGCTCAAGCACCTGATGGAGCAGATGCCCTTCTATGCTCTGAAGGATTCGCCGGTCAATGAATCGCCGCTGGGTCTTTTTTCGCCGACCGACGATGGCCCGAGCATCGAGGCCGAATACGGCATTCCCAGGCGCTATCTCGGCTCGATCATGTCGCCCTGGGCGGTCAAGCGCCTGAATGAATTCGGTGGCGACATCAGCCGATTCAGAGTGGTGAAGCTGCGCCCCTCGATCCTGCAGCAGATCGCGATCGCCAAGACCGAACCGGGTGACGAGAACAATCAGGACATCTCCTCGCTGGTCGGCAAGCTCGACATCCGTCAGCTCGAACGCTTCTCGCAGGACGACCCGGACGCCTACAGTTACTCGGGCGGCCTGTGCCTGGCCAATCAGGGCCTCCTCGAATTCGTCGAGATGTTCAAGGCGCCGATCAAGGTCCTGCACCCGCTGCTGACCGCCACGCAGGAGGGCAATTACAAGGGCACCGAAGGCTTCGGCGCGATTCCCTTCGACGGCGTGATCCTCGCGCACTCCAACGAGAGCGAGTGGCAGGCCTTTCGCAACAACAAGAACAACGAGGCCTTCCTTGATCGCATCTACATCGTCAAGGTGCCCTATTGCCTGCGCGTCTCGGAAGAAGTGCGCATCTACGACAAGCTGCTTGAATCGAGCTCGCTCTCGAAGGCGCCCTGCGCACCCGGCACGCTGCGGATGATGGCGCAGTTCGCGGTCCTCACCCGGCTGAAAGAGCCCGAGAATTCGGGCCTCTTTTCAAAGATGCGGATTTACGATGGCGAGAACCTCAAGGATGTCGATCCGAAGGCCAAGTCGCTGCAGGAGTATCGCGACTTCGCCGGTGTCGATGAAGGCATGAGTGGCCTGTCGACCCGATTCGCGTACAAGGTGCTCTCGAAGGTCTTCAACTTCGACCACGGCGAGGTGGCCGCCAATCCGGTCCATCTGCTCTACATGCTCGAGCAGCAGATCGAGCGCGAGCAGTTCGCCCCTGAGACCGAGAAGAAATATCTCGCCTTCATCAAGGAGCATCTGTCGCGCCCCTATGCCGAGTTCATCGGCAAGGAAATCCAGACCGCCTACCTCGAGTCCTATTCGGAATACGGTCAGAACGTCTTTGATCGTTATGTCAGCTTTGCCGACTTCTGGATCCAGGATCAGGAGTTCCGCGATCCGAACACCGGCGAGATCCTCGATCGCAACCACCTCAACGACGAACTCGAAAAAATCGAAAAGCCCGCCGGGATTGCCAATCCCAAGGACTTCCGCCACGAGATCGTGAACTTCGTGCTGCGAGCCCGGGCCAACAACAACGGCAACAACCCGTCCTGGACCAGCTACGAGAAGCTTCGTGGTGTGATCGAGAAAAAAATGTTTTCGACGACCGAAGACCTGCTGCCGGTGATCTCGTTCAATGCCAAGGCCTCGATCGACGAGCAACGCAAGCATCAGAACTTCATCGATCGCATGGTCGAAAAGGGCTATACCTCCAAGCAGGTTCGACTGCTGGTCGAGTGGTACCTGCGCGTTCGCAAGTCCTCCTGATCCTGCAACGACTGCCGTCGGAGACACCATGTCCGAGATCATCGATCGCCGTGTCAATGGACGACGAAAGAGCGCTGCCAACCAGCAGCGCTTCCTCAAACGCTACAAGGCACAGGTGCGCGAGGCGGTCGCACGCGCGGTCGCCCAGCGCAAGATCGCCGACACCGCGCAGGGCGGCAACATCACGATTCCGTCGCGCGACCTGAACGAGCCGACTTTCGCGGTGGGTCAGGGCGGCCTGCGCGAGCGGGTGCTGCCCGGCAACGACTCCTTCAATACCGGCGATCGCATCCCCAGGCCGCAAGGCGGCGGCGGCGGTCAGGGAGCCGGGCAGGCCAGCGACTCGGGCGAAGGCGAAGACGCCTTCACCTTCGCGCTGAGTCGCGAGGAATTTCTCGAGTTCTTTTTCGAAGACATGGAGCTGCCCGATCTGGTCAAGACCCAGCTTGCCCAGATCACGCAATCCAAGCTCAAGCGCGGCGGCTACCGCAACGACGGCACGCCCTCCAACCTCGCGATCGTTCGAACCATGCGCGAATCGCTCGGGCGGCGAATCGCGCTGGCCGCACCCTATCGCCACCAGCTGAACAGGGTCGACGAGGCAATTGCCGCCGAAATCGCACAGCGCGTCGATGCTTGCGGCGAGTCCTTCAACGATGCCGCAGGCGCACAGTCCGATGCCAGGCTCGCGCAGTTGCGGGCCGAGCATGAACGCCTGACCGGGCGGATTGCACGCGTGCCCTTCATCGACGAGTTCGACCTGCGATATAACAACCGGATTGCGCAGCCGCGACCGATCGCACAGGCGGTGATGCTGTGCATCATGGATGTCTCCGGTTCGATGGATGAGAACCGCAAGGAGCTCGCCAAGCGCTTTTTCATCCTGCTGCATCTGTTTCTCACGCGCCATTACGAGCGCATCGAGATCGTTTTCATCCGACATCACACCACCGCCGCCGTCGTCGACGAAGAGGGATTTTTTCACTCGCGCGAATCAGGTGGCACCCTGGTCTCGAGTGCGCTCGAGCTTGCGCTCGAGACCATCAAGGAGCGCTTCCCGGCCGACCTCTGGAATGTCTATGTGGCGCAGGCGTCGGACGGCGACAACTGGGAAAGCGATTGCCCGAAATGCCACGACCTGCTGGTTAATCAGCTGCTGCCGCGCGTGCAGTACTTCAGCTATGTCGAGATCGATGCGGCGCAACCGCAATCGCTTTGGGAGCAATACGAACTGGCCCGCGGCGCCTCGCACAACATGGCGCTGGGTCGCATCCTCGGCCGCGCCGATGTCTATCCGGTGCTGCGTGAACTCTTTGCCCGCAAGGAAAGGATGGCTGCCTGATGACTGACTTCGCCTCCTCCCAGACCACCGGCCGCCCTGCCGCGCATCGCCGCGGCGGCCCACAGTTGCCGGGCGGCTCCGAATGGAGCTTCGAGTCCATCGCGCAATACGACCGCGAAATCGCCCGTGTCGCGCAAGCCTACGGCCTGGACACCTATGCCAATCAGATCGAGGTGATCAGTGCCGAGCAGATGATGGATGCCTATTCATCACACGGCATGCCGGTCGGCTATACCCACTGGTCCTATGGCAAGCACTATCTCTCGACCGAGCAGACCTATCGCCGCGGCCATATGGGGCTGGCCTACGAGATCGTGATCAATTCCGATCCGTGCATCGCCTATCTCATGGAAGAGAACACCCTGCCGATGCAGGCGCTGGTGATTGCGCACGCCTGCTACGGTCACAACTCCTTTTTCAAGGGCAATTATCTCTTTCGCACCTGGACGCATGCCGACTCGATCATCGACTATCTGGTCTTTGCCAAGCGCTTCGTCGCCGATTGCGAGCAGCGCTATGGCGAGGTTGAAGTCGAGCGGGTACTCGATGCCTGTCATGCGCTCTCCAGCCATGGCGTCGACCGCTACAAGCGTCCCAACAAGCGATCGCTCGCCCAGGAGCAGGCGCGCCTGAAAGATCGCGAGATCCATCTGCAGCAGCAGGTCAACGACCTGTGGCGAACCCTGCCGCGCAACCTGCGCGACGATGCCGCCGAGGCGCCCCGAGCCTTTCCGGCCGAGCCGCAGGAAAACCTGCTCTATTTTGTCGAGAAGCACGCCCCGCTGCTTGAGCCCTGGCAGCGCGAACTGGCCCGCATCGTACGCAAGATTTCGCAGTATTTTTATCCGCAGCGCCAGACCCAGGTCATGAACGAAGGCTGGGCGACCTTCTGGCACTACACCATCCTGCAGACCCTCTACGATGAAGGTCGGGTCAGCGACGCCTTCATGTTCGAAGTATTGGGATCACACACCAATGTGCTGACCCAACCCAACTTCGACAGCCCTCGCTACAACGGCATCAACCCTTATGCGCTGGGCTTTGCGATGTTTCGCGATATCCGGCGCATTTGCGAAACGCCGACCGACGAAGACCGTCGGTGGTTCCCCGATATCGCGGGCAGCGACTGGCACAAGACCCTCGATTTTGCGATGCGCAACTTCAAGGACGAGAGCTTCATCTCGCAATTTCTGTCGCCCAAACTGATTCGGGATTTCCGGATGTTCTGTCTGGTCGACGATGACGCCGAATCGACGCGGCGTATCGGCGCGATTCACAACGACGAGGGCTACAAACAGGTTCGCGAGTCGCTCGCACGGCAATACTCACTGGCCGATCGCGACCCCGACATCCAGGTGGTGTCGGTTGACCTCGAAGGCGACCGATCGCTCACGCTGCATCATTTCCAGCATGCGCGGCGCCCGCTCGCACCCGAATGCGAACGTGTGGTCAGACACCTTGCCGAACTGTGGGGCTTCACCGTCAAGCTCGAGACCCGCACCGAAGACGGTCGAATCCTGCCACTGCACGAATGCCGCATGGAGCCACGCCAGCGCCGGCTCAGTGGCAACGCCGCCACCACCGCGCTGCGAAAGATGGGAGCACGCTGAGGCGTCCGCTCGGCGCCAG
This sequence comes from Bordetella parapertussis, assembly GCA_945883285.1. Taxonomy (GTDB): domain Bacteria; phylum Pseudomonadota; class Gammaproteobacteria; order Burkholderiales; family Burkholderiaceae_E; genus UBA4615. Next base: position 20,632 of record CAMCXH010000050.1, read on the forward strand.
CTGCCACCGCTCGTCCTTCTAACGCCTGTCCAGGTCGATCAGGCGCGCTTCACCGATTTTCTGGACGATCGCAAGCCGCACAGAACGCCTGCTCGCCCGCCTTCGTCAGCACCACGGCGCGAATCGATGGGTCAACGCCCCAGCGATTGACGATGTCGTAGAACTCGCGGGTGTTACGCGCTGTCAATCAAGGCGTGAAAGCCAGGCCGCCACCGCCTGGCCGATGGCCGCGCCAGAGTCTTCCTGGATGAAGTGCAGGCCGGGCACGGTGACCTCCTGCTGGTTCGGCCAGGTGCGACAGAACTCGCGCTGCGTGCCCACCAGGATGGAGCCTGGATCGGCGTTGACGAAGAGTTTGGGCACGGGGCTGGTGCTCAACCACTGCGCGTATTGCTGCACCAGCGCGACCACGCTGGCCGGCTCGCCGGCGATCGGGATCTGGCGCGGCCAGTTCAGCATCGGCTGCCGATCCTCCTCCTGGTCGAAGGGCGCGCGGTAGGCCGCCATCTCCGCTTCAGACAGCTTGCGCAGGACAGAGTTGGGCAGCACGCCTTCAATCAACAGGTTGCGCTTGAGCACCAGGTCCTCGCCCTTGGGCGAGCGAAACCCCTGGAAGATGCCGCGCGCCTTCTGCGGCCAGTCGTCCCAGGTCGGGATGGGCATCACGATGGCTTCCATGTAGGCGATGCCGCGCAACTGCTGCGGGTGCAGCCGGGCCCAGTGGAAACCCAAAGCGCTGCCCCAGTCGTGCAGCACCAGCGTGACCGGCTGATCACCGACGAGGGCGGCGAGCTGGGCGGCCAGCAGGTGGTAGGTGACCTCCAGCGTGTAGCGCCCCGGGCCCAGGCTGGCAGGCAGCTTGTCTGAGTCGCCATGTCCGATCAGGTCGGGCGCGATCACGCGGCCCAGGCTGGCCAGTGGCGGCATCACGTCGCGCCACAGGAAGCTGGAGCTAGGGTTGCCGTGCAGCAGCACGATGGGGGCGCCCTGCCCCACCTCGACATGGGCGAGGCGGTAACCCTTGACAGTGGTGAACTGCTTGAGTGGCGCGGCTGTGGTCATGCGATGGCACTCCGGATCAGGTGGCGGAT
>CAMCXH010000051.1 GCA_945883285.1 Bordetella parapertussis
TGCGCGAAACCGCCGAGGCCGAGGCAATTCGCGTCTTTGCCGCCAATCTCAAGGATCTGCTGCTCGGCGCGCCGGCTGGCCACCAGTCGGTGATGGGGCTTGATCCTGGTATTCGCACCGGCGTGAAAGTTGCAGTGGTCGATGCCACCGGCAAGCTGCTCGATACCGCCACCATCTATCCGCATGAGCCGCGTCGCGACTGGGACGGATCGATCGCCACACTCGCCGCACTGTCTGCCCGCCACAGCATCGGACTGCTTGCGATCGGCAACGGCACCGCCTCGCGTGAAACCGATCGCCTGGTAAGCGATCTGCAGCGTCGGCATCCCGAACTCGGGGTGCGCAAGGCAAGCGTGTCGGAGGCTGGCGCTTCGGTCTATTCGGCCTCGGCCCTGGCAGCGCGTGAGTTTCCGGATCTCGATGTCAGTCTGCGCGGTGCGGTCTCGATTGCCCGACGCCTTCAGGATCCTCTGGCCGAGCTGGTCAAGATCGAACCGAAGGCCATCGGTGTCGGTCAATACCAGCATGATGTCGATCAGCGGGCGCTGGCCAGAAGCCTGGACGCGGTGGTCGAGGATTGCGTCAATGCGGTGGGCGTCGACCTCAACACCGCCTCGATTCCCTTGCTGGCCAGAGTGTCGGGGCTGGGGCCGGCGGTGGCCGAGCGCATCGTCGCGCATCGCGATGCCAATGGCCCGTTTCGCAGCCGTGAGGCCTTGCGCAGTGTGCCGCGCCTCGGCGACAAGACCTTCGAGCAATCGGCAGGCTTTTTGCGGGTGCTTGATGGCGACGACCCGCTCGATGCGTCGGCGGTACATCCCGAGGCCTATGCGCTGGTGCACCGCATCCTGGCGCGAATCGGTCGTCCGGCGGCTGAGGTCATCGGTCAGCGCGGTGCGCTGAGTGCGCTCTCACCCGAGCCTTTCATCGATGAGCGTTTCGGATTGCCGACGGTGCGCGACATTTTCAGCGAACTCGAAAAGCCGGGGCGCGATCCTCGCGGCGACTTTGTCACGGCCAGCTTCAAGGAAGGGGTCGAGCGGGTTGCCGACCTGCAACCCGGAATGGTGCTCGAGGGGGTGGTCACCAACGTGGCCAATTTTGGCGCGTTCGTCGACATCGGCGTGCATCAGGACGGTCTGGTGCATGTCTCGGCGCTTTCTGACCGCTTCGTGCGTGACCCGCGCGAGGTGGTGCGTGCCGGTCAACTGGTCAAGGTCAAGGTGCTCGAGATCGATTTGCCCCGTCAGCGGATCGCTCTGACGATGCGATTGGCCGATGAGCCGAGGGCGGCCGGCGCCCGCGATGTCGCGGGTTCAGGCTCGGGCGCGCGTTCTGCCCGAGCGCGTCCTGCCGGTGAATCGGCCCCGAAGCCGCAGGGCAAGGTGGGCAACACCGCGATGCAGGCAGCATTCGCTGCGCTGAAAAAGCGCTGAATCAGCGTATTTTTGAAGGACCTGAGTAACGCCACTGAGCAACGCCACTGAGCAACGCCACTGAGTAACGCCACTGAGCAACGCCACTGAGCCGTAATCCTCAGGTCGACGGATTGGCCACGCCGTGCACCACATGGCCGGTTGGCCCAGCGCTGGCGGCAGATTCGCAATGACGCGTCTGGTCGTCGAAAAAGAAGTCGGGCTCGAACGATCGCAAAAATGGCCCCTTGTCGAGTCCGCCCAGAAACATCGCTTCATCAACTTCGACTTCCCAGGCCATCAGCGTTCGCACCGCGCGCTCGTGAGCCGGCGCGCTGCGGGCGGTCACCAGCGCGGTTCGGATGCGCATCGCATCGACCGCCTCGCTGCGCAGTGCGTGCAGGGCATGCAGCAGCGGCTTGAAAGGCCCGGGCATCAATGGCGTGCGTGCCTTCGACGACTCGTGACGCTGGAATGCGTCGAGGCCCTGATCTTGAAAAACACGCTCGGCTTCGTCCGAAAACAGCACCGCATCACCGTCAAAGGCAATGCGAACCTCATTCGGATGTGAGCCGCCCGCGCGTGCCGAGTCGGGATAGACCCGGGCTGCCACAAAGCCTGCCGCCAGTGCGCTTCGTACGTCGTCTTCATTGGCCGACAGAAACAGGTTTGCGCCCAGAGCGCTCAGGTAGGCATAAGGCGACCTGCCGCGTGTGAACACGCCGCGCTCGATCGCGAGACCATGGTGCCGGGCAGATCGAAACACCCGCATGCCGCTGGCCGGATCATTGCGCGACAGGATGACCACTTCGACCCGATGATGATCCGCGCTGTTGAATCCGAGCAGTTTTCGCACCAGCGGCAGCGCACAACCGGCCTGTGCCGGTACCTCGAGCCGATCGAGTTGCAATGCCATGTAAGCGCGATCGTCGCCATGTTCGAAAAGATGATTTTCTTCTTCAAAGTCGAACAGTGCTCGCGATGAGATCGCGACGACCAGCTTGTCCTGCAAGGAAATCGGCATTGGATGTGACTGACGTGGCGTTGGCAATATCGCAGCAGACACGGGCGGCAGGGCGTGCGCTTGCGCTGCAGACTGACGATTCTACTGGCTCGACGGTGACGCGAGCACGCGGAAGTGTGTTTTACTTCCGCCCGATTGTCGTCGAGCGAGCGTGTTCGGCGCGCCCCTCGGAGAGCCCCCGCAATGAAGTTCCGTTTCCCTGTGATCATCATCGATGAAGACTGGAAGTCCGAGTCGGCCAGCGGCCTGGGCATTCGAGCACTTGCCAAGGCAATCGAAGATCAGGACATGGAAGTCGTCGGCGGCTTTACCTATGTCGATGTGAGCATGGTGGCCAACCAGGCCGCGCGCGCATCGGCCTTCATCGTCTCGATCGACGATGAAGAGATCAATGAGGAAGGCCCGGAGAGCAAGGCGATCGAGGATCTGCGCCGCTTCATCCGCGAGACGCGTAACCGCAACGCCGACATCCCGATCTTCCTCTTTGGCGAAACCCGTACCTCGCAGCACATTCCGAACGAGATCCTCAAGGAGCTCCACGGATTCATTCACATGTTCGAGGACACGCCCGATTTCGTTGCGCGTTACATCATCCGCGAGTCGAACAAGTACATGGGCTCGCTTGCGCCGCCGTTTTTCAAGGCGCTTGTTCATTACGCCAACGACGGCTCCTATTCCTGGCACTGCCCGGGCCACTCGGGTGGCGTGGCTTTCCTCAAGAGCCCGGTCGGCCAGATGTTTCACCAGTTTTTCGGTGAGAACATGCTTCGCGCTGATGTCTGCAATGCGGTCGATGAACTCGGTCAGTTGCTTGACCACACCGGGCCGGTCGCTGCAAGCGAGCGCAATGCGGCTCGTATCTTCAATGCCGACCACCTGTTTTTCGTCACCAACGGCACCTCGACCTCGAACAAGATCGTCTGGCACTCCGCGGTGGCCACCGATGACATCGTGCTGGTCGATCGCAACTGTCACAAGAGCGTGCTGCACGCGATCATGATGACCGGCACCGTGCCGATCTTTCTGCAGCCGACCCGCAATCAGCTCGGCATCATCGGGCCGATACCCAAACACGAATTCAGCCCCGAGAGCATTCGCCAGAAAATCCTGGCCAATCCGCTGGTCAAGGACAAATCCGCTCGTCCGCAGGTCATGACGATCACCCAGTCGACCTACGACGGCGTGCTCTATAACGTCGAGACCATCAAGGAGTCGCTCGGCGACTTCGTCGAGAACCTTCACTTCGACGAAGCCTGGCTGCCTCATGCCACCTTTCATCCGCTGTATCACGAGATGCATGCGATCGGCGAAAACCGCCCGCGCTCCAAGTCGACGATGGTGTTCTCGACCCAGTCGACGCACAAGCTGCTGGCCGGGCTGTCTCAAGCCTCACAGATCCTGGTGCAGGAGCCGCTCGATCACAAGCTCGACACCTACCGCTTCAACGAGTCCTACCTGATGCACACCTCGACCTCGCCGCAATACGCGATCATCGCGTCCTGCGATGTTGCGGCTGCAATGATGGAGCAGCCCGGTGGCCGCGCACTGGTGGAAGAGTCGATCTCAGAGGCGCTCGACTTCCGGCGCGCGATGCGCAAGGTCGATGACGAGTTCGGCGACTCCTGGTGGTTCAGAGTCTGGGGACCCAAGTCCTTCGAACATATCGGCGCCGGCCGTCGCGAAGACTGGATTCTGCGTCCAAGCGATTCCTGGCACGGATTCGAGGGTGTCGAGACCGGCTTCAATATGCTCGACCCGATCAAGGCGACCCTGATCACGCCAGGTCTCGGCATGGACGGTGGCTTTTCGTCCTGGGGAATTCCGGCTTCGCTGGTCACCAAGTACCTCTCCGAGCATGGCGTGGTGGTCGAAAAGACCGGTCTTTATTCATTTTTCGTGATGTTCACGATCGGGATCACCAAAGGCCGCTGGAACACCCTGGTGACCGAGCTGCAGCAGTTCAAGGCCGACTACGACGCCAATCAGCCCTTATGGCGGGTGATGCCCGATTTCGTTGCCAAGTTTCCTGCCTATGAGCGGGTCGGTTTGCGCGACCTTGCCCAGCAGATTCACGAGGAATACCGTCGCCATGACGTGGCCAGGGTCACGATGGACATGTATCTGTCGGTGATGGAGCCGGCGATGAAGCCGTCGGACGCGTTCGAATGCCTCGCGCATCGCAAGGTTGATCGCGTGCAGATTGATGATCTCGAAGGCCGAATCACCACGATGCTGGTGACGCCTTATCCGCCCGGCATTCCTCTGCTGATACCGGGGGAGCGATTCAACCGCACGATCGTCGAGTATCTGAAGTTCGTTCGGACCTTCAATGAACGCTTCCCGGGTTTTTCAACCGACGTTCACGGGCTGGCGGTCGAGACGAAAAATGGTGTCAGCAGCTATTTCGTCGACTGCGTGAGAACTTGATCGACACCGCAGCGTCGATGCGGTCCTGGTCAGGGTGCAGCGCTGCGGTCGATGACCAGCCGGGTTCCTGACAACTTGTCGTGAAGCGTCTGTTGCTGCGGAGAGAAAACTGCCCAGGCGAAGGACAGCGCCCAAAGCAGCAGCCAGGCCGGGTGCAGTTGAAAAGCCAGTGCCGCCGGGACGAGCACGAGGATCCAGATCAGTCCGCATCGCAAGGCGGCTCGGGTGACGGTCAGCGGCCGGTTCTGCGAATCCACCAGTCGAACCGCGACGGTTTTCATCGGCAGGCTGCGTCGCCCGTCGCTCCAGAATCCGATGAAATACGCCGAGATCACCAGAAGCAGGAATCCCTGGAATACCCATCGGGCCGGGCCTGCTTCAGCCCGGTATTGCCCGAGTGCCGAGTAACCGTAAGCGAAAAAGATGACGACGCCGATCAGAATTACGGCTTCATAGACGGCGCCCATGAAACGGCGCCACAGGCCGGCACCAGGCATTTCGCTGACCGGCGAACCGGTATCCGGAAGACTTGCTTTCAAGGCTCAGGGACGCGCGCTCTTGCCGACAGTCGGCACGACTCCCGAAGCAGAGGCTGGTGAGTTGTCTGTGCTGATCAGAACCTGTCGACGCGGCAGGGGTTGTCCGGCGACCTTTGCCAGTCCGGTCGAGGGCCCGGCGTAGCGCGACGCAGTGTTGCTGGTGCTGCCGGCATTGCCCAGCACATTTTTCTGGTCGCTCGTCAGTCCCTGATAGGTTTCCCATTGGGCGGAGACGCTCGCTCGCCCGGCCTGCTGGGCGAGGCGATAGTTGGCCCGAGCGACCTGGCGCTGCGCCGGGCTGAGCTCGGCCCATTCGGCGACTCGTTTCTTTACCCGGGCCTGTTCATCGGCAGTCATTTCGGGAAAGCGTCGCGCGATATCCGCCCAGGCTCGCTTCTCGGTTGCCGGCAATTCGTTCCATTGTGATTCGAACGGCTCAAGCACTTGTCGTTGGGCGCGTGTCAGGTCTTTCCAGAGCGGCTGGATGAGGGGTATCGCAGAAGCGCGGGGAGGGTCGAGTTTGAGTGGTTCAGACTTGGGCGGTGACGGCGGGGGGGCTTCGGCTGACATGGCAGGCGACGTCGACGGGTTGGCCGTGTCTTCCGCTGCCGGCGTGCTGCCGGCCGATTCCACGGTCGAGCCAGGTGCGTCCGGCGTGGTCGCTGTCTGGGCGCTCGTGTTCAATGAGAGTCCAGTGCCCAGAATCGCCACCGCCAACATTGCCATCAATCGCGTCATCACAGCACGCTGCTCACTGTCCGGAGTTTTTCAGGAACGCGCCAAAGCCCTTATCGGCATAGGCGGATACCGGTACATCGTCGTCGGCAAGCAGCAGCGCTGCGTCGATGTCCGCAGTCTCGGCGGCTTCCTCAGCATCGTTCCAGGCGTCGATGCCGTAGAGGCCTGCGACAACCAGCAGGACCGGCGCCACCGTCGACAGGAGTCGAAAATACACTGACGGTCGATCATCGCCATGCAGCGCGACCGCTATTGGCGCAGCGCGATTGACCGCCAGTTCGGCCTGGACCGGCGTGGCGCGAGCAAGCGCTGCCAACCTGGACTGCTCCAGTCGCTGGGTGATGCGAAACGGCAGATGGTCCGCCGACTCATCGAGAGCCAGTCTGAGTTGGTGTGCAATCAGTTGTTCGTTGTTCATAGCGTGATTCCCTTGGCTCTCAGCGCCGTCGCCAGGGTGTGGGTTGCACGGGAACAGTGCGTCTTGACGCTGCCCTCGGAACATCCCATTGCGATCGCGGTTTCCGCGACATCCAGATCCTGCCAGTAACGCATGACGAAGGCTTCCCGTTGACGTGGCGGAAGTTTCTGGATCTCGTCGTCGATCATGCGAAGAATCTGATCCCGTTCAACGAGTTGCGCTGCGCTTTCGCCCTGCCGCGTGTCGCCCTCGACCTCCAGCGACTCGAGCACATCCCGCTCGCCATCTCCCGAATCGTCTGACGGACGCAAGGACGACAGCAACGTCGTCCAGAGGTTGCGGACCTTCTGGCGTCGGAAGTGGTCGTGGATCGTATTTTGCAGGATGCGTTGGAACAGCAGCGGCAGTTCGGCCGGCGGTTTGTCGGCGTACTTTTCCGCGAGCTTGAACATGGCATCCTGGACGACATCCAGTGCTGCCTCATTATCGCGGACGGCGTAGACGGCTTGCTTGAAGGCCCGGCGCTCGATCGACTTCAGAAATTCTGAAAGTTCCTGCCGTGAGGCCATCCTCGCGTTTGACCTTTTTAGTGTACGTCGCCGATGCGGTCGTGGATCCTAGCAGAAGCCATGCCCGGGCGAATTTCGCCGCCGCCTGAAGTCGGTCCTGCCTTGACCGGGATGCTGTTTGGAATTACAATTTGATGATACCCATACGTCATCAGCGTTGCACTTTCGTAACGCTCGCGAACGTTCAGTGTTGCCCTTGCCGGTTCATCCCCCGGCTCGAAATCTTCAGTGCATGCCGGTTGCGCCCTTCACGAGAGGGGGCTTAGGCGTCCGTTCAACCTCCCAGGTCCTGTTTCGAGGCCTGCGTCGATGCGATCAACCGATTGCGCTGGCGCCGGCGGGCGGGCTCCCTGGATCTTGAAAGGAATACAGGTCATGGAACTTACTGGCGCGGAAATTGTCGTGCGCTGCTTGCAGGAAGAAGGTGTGAAGCACCTTTTTGGTTACCCCGGCGGGGCCGTCCTGTACATCTACGATGCGATTTTTCAGCAGGATACGGTCCAGCACATCCTGGTTCGACACGAGCAGGCTGCAGTGCATGCTGCCGACGCGTATGCGCGCTCGACCGAGAAGGTTGGTGTGTGTCTCGTGACCAGTGGTCCCGGCGTCACGAACGCTGTCACCGGGATTGCGACCGCCTACATGGACTCGATTCCGATGGTCGTCCTGACCGGTCAGGTACCGACGCATGCAATCGGTGAAGACGCTTTCCAAGAATGCGACACCGTCGGTATTACGCGGCCTTGCGTCAAGCACAACTTCCTGGTCAAAGACGTCAAGGATCTGGCCACGACCATCCGCAAGGCTTTCGTGATCGCCTCGACCGGTCGTCCCGGTCCGGTACTGGTCGATATCCCCAAGGATGTCACCCGCGACAAGTGCAAGTTCGAGTATCCCGCGGCTGTCCCGATGCGCTCGTATAACCCGGTGGTCAAAGGCCATCAGGGCCAGATTCGCAAGGCGCTGCAGTTGCTGCTCGGCGCTGAGCGTCCGATGATCTATACCGGCGGTGGTGTCATTCTGGCCAACGCTGCCCCCGAGCTGAACAAGCTCGTTGATGAGCTCGGCTTTCCCTGCACCAATACCCTGATGGGACTTGGTGGCTATCGCGCCAGCAGCGATCGTTTCGTCGGCATGCCTGGCATGCACGGTACCTACGAGGCCAATATGGCCATGCAGCATTGCGATGTGCTGCTCGCGGTCGGTGCGCGCTTCGACGATCGCGTTATCGGCAATCCCAAGCATTTCGCGCAGAACCCTCGCAAGATCATTCACATCGACATCGATCCGTCGTCGATCTCCAAACGGGTCAAGGTTGATGTGCCGATCGTTGGCGATGTGCGCGAGTGCCTGACCGAGATGCTCGCCCAGCTCGGTGCGGCAATCGACGCCGGTGCCAAAGTACACAAGGGGGTCGCAGCCTGGTGGACTCAGATTGCCGAGTGGCGAACGAAGGATTGTCTCAAGTACGATCGCGCCGCAACCGATGTCATCAAGCCGCAGTTTGTCATCGAAAAGCTCTGGGAAGTGACTGGCGGCGATGCCTTCGTGACCTCGGACGTCGGTCAGCATCAGATGTGGGCGGCCCAGTTCTATCGCTTCGACAAGCCGCGTCGCTGGATCAATTCGGGTGGTCTCGGAACCATGGGTGTCGGCTTGCCTTACGCGATGGGCGTGGCGCTGGCCAACCCCGGCGCCCAGGTGGCTTGCGTGACCGGTGAAGGCTCAATCCAGATGTGCATCCAGGAGATGTCGACCTGCAAGCAATATCACATGCCGGTAAAGGTGGTCAGCCTCAATAATCGCTACCTCGGCATGGTGCGGCAGTGGCAGGAGATCGAATACGGCAGCCGTTATTCCGAGTCCTACATGGACGCGCTGCCCGACTTCGTCCGGCTCGCCGAGGCGTATGGCCATATCGGCATTCGAGTTGACAAGCCGGGTGATGTCGAGCCGGCACTGCGCGACGCCTTCGGCAAGTACAAGGATCGGCTGGTGTTTCTCGACGTGATCACCGACCAGACCGAGAACGTCTGGCCGATGGTTCAGGGCGGCAAGGGTCTGACCGAGATGATTCTCGGCTCAGAGGACCTGTAAGGCACGCACCATGAGACACATCATTGCAGTCCTGCTTGAAAATGAGCCCGGCGCATTGTCACGGGTTGTTGGACTTTTCTCGGCTCGCGGCTACAACATCGAGACGCTCACGGTCGCGCCGACTGAGGATCGCTCGATGTCGCGCATGACCATCGTGACCAGCGGCTCCGACGATGTCATCGAGCAGATCACCAAACATCTGAATCGCCTGATCGACGTGGTCAAGGTCTTCGATCTGATCGAATCCCCCTACACCGAACGAGAGTTGATGCTCATCAAGGTTCGCGCGGTGGGCAAGGAGCGTGAAGAGGTGAAGCGGATGGCGGATATTTTCCGCGGTCGCATCATCGATGTCACCGACAAGAGTTACACGATCGAGCTGACCGGCGACGGCAGCAAACTCGATGCATTCATCGATGCGCTCGATGCGAGCATGATCATGGAGACGGTTCGTACCGGCGCCTCCGGGATTGCCCGCGGTGAGCGTGTTCTCAAAGCCTGAAAGGAAATTCAATGAAGGTGTTTTACGACAAAGACTGCGACATCAAGCTGATCAAGGGCAAGAAAGTCGCGATTATCGGCTACGGTTCGCAGGGCCATGCCCATGCCCAGAACCTGAACGATTCGGGCATGAAAGTGGTTGTTGGCGTTCGCAAGGGCGGCCCCTCCTGGGACAAGGTCAAGAAGGCCGGTCTGAAGGCCGAGGAGATTGCGGCGGCGGTCAAGGGCGCCGATTTCGTGATGATGCTGATGCCCGACGAGCATATCGCTGCGACCTACAAGAGCGAGATCGAGCCGAACATCAAGAAGGGCGCCACGCTGGCGTTCGCGCACGGATTCAATGTGCATTACGGTCAGGTCGTGCCTCGCGACGACCTCGATGTCGTGATGGTTGCGCCCAAGGCGCCCGGCCATACCGTTCGCTCAACGTATGCTCAGGGCGGCGGCGTTCCGATGCTGGTGGCGATCCACCAGGATCGCAGCGGTTCGGCGCGCGACAACGCGCTGTCCTACGCCTGTGCGATCGGCGGTGGTCGGGCGGGCATCATCGAAACCAACTTCCGCGAAGAAACCGAGACCGATCTCTTCGGTGAGCAGACGGTACTTTGCGGTGGAACGGTCGAGCTGATCAAGGCAGGTTTCGAGACGCTGGTCGAGGCCGGCTATGCCCCTGAGATGGCTTATTTCGAGTGTCTCCACGAACTCAAGCTGATTGTCGACCTCATCTATGAGGGCGGAATCGCCAATATGAATTACTCGATTTCGAACAACGCCGAATTCGGCGAATACGAAGTCGGCCCCCGGATGATCACCGCACAAACCAAGGCGGCGATGAAGGAAGTGCTCAACGACATCCAGACTGGCGAATATGCCAAGCGCTTCATCCTCGAAAATCGTGCCGGTGCACCGACGCTGCTGTCGCGTCGTCGTCTGACGTCCGAGCATCCGATTGAACAGGTCGGCGAGCAACTGCGCGCGATGATGCCCTGGATCAAGGCCAACAAGCTGGTCGATCGTTCGAAGAATTGAGTCCGCAAAGGCGATCTGCCTGACGCCTGCGCAGCCTGGTTGAAGCCGATCGGGCTGCGCATGGACGATTTTGCGACGGTTTGCGAGTTGGTTCGGAATGTCTGCGACAAGGGTTCAAGTGTTACCCTGCATTGACCATGGCTGAACCTCGTCGACGAAAATTCAAAGGCTTTCGCCCTCTGCGGCCGGTTCGGGCTTCATCGGTCAGCCTCGCGTCTGATGACGAGGCCGATGCGCCCGCGCTGCGGCCTCGCTCCAAGGGCGTGTACCTCCTGCCCAATGCCTTTACGACCGCCAATCTCTTCGCCGGATTCTTCGCCATCGTCCAGGCAATGAATGGCCGTTTCGAGATCGCTGCAGTGGCGCTTTTTGTCGCGATGGTGCTTGACGGTCTCGATGGGCGGGTCGCCCGCCTCACCAACACACAAAGCGCCTTTGGCGAGCAGTACGACTCGATGGCCGACATGGTGTCGTTCGGTGCTGCTCCGGCGCTGGTGGTCTACGAATGGTCGCTGCGCGGCATGGGAAAACTTGGCTGGCTGGCAGCCTTCGTGTATGTCGCTGGCGCTGCGCTGAGGCTGGCGAGATTCAACACCAACATCACGGTTGTTGATAAACGCTTTTTTCAGGGGATGCCAAGTCCTGCCGCGGCGGCGCTGGTCGCCGGCTTTGTCTGGATCGCCACCGATCTGCGCGAAACCCGCTGGATCGATGCCACCGGCGCAGATCTTCGATGGCTGGCATGGACCCTGACGCTCTATGCGGGTCTGACCATGTTCTCCAACGCGCCTTTTTACAGTTTCAAGGACATCAACCTCAAGCGCAGCGTTCCTTATGTGGCGGTTCCGCTGATCGTGCTGTTTTTCGTACTGGTCTCCTATGACCCGCCGATCGTGCTTTTCTCCCTGTTCCTGGTCTACGCTGCCTCAGGGTATGTGCTCTGGCTCTGGCGGTTCTGGGCCGCACGCAAATCCGCGCCTTCGGCCGGTCGCGCCACGCCGAATTGACCATCTCGGTGCGCAGACGATAAAATCGCCGGTTAACTTGGATGGGCTTTTTCCTCAATGACGGCAACATGATGACGGCACCGGCGAATCCCGAGACAGTCCGGCGAAAGCCCCTGGTGCTTGGCAACTGGAAGATGAACGGTGACGTCGCAAGCGCCGAGCAGTTGTTGCTGGATCTGTTGCGTGGTGAGCGCGAGTTACCCGCCTCGCTGGCTGGTGTTGAGGCAGGGGTCTGCCCCCCTTTCCCATATATCGGTCTGGCTGCTGCTCGGCTGGCTGTCAGTCAATTCGGCTGGGGTGCGCAAAATGTTGCGCACTTCGACAATGGGGCCTACACCGGCGAAGTCTCGGCGACCATGCTGCGGGACCTGGCCTGCACATGGGTGCTGATCGGTCATTCCGAGCGGCGCGCCTTTTTTGCTGAAACCGATGCGCAGCTCGCGAGGAAGGTCGAGTTTGCCCATCGAGCCGGACTGGTTCCGGTCATCTGTGTGGGAGAATCGCTGGTCGATCGTGAGGCCTTAAAGACCGAGTCGGTCATTGCTGCCCAGATCAATGGCCTGTGCGCCGCGCTGGCCTCGACAAATGAGCGGTTTGTGATTGCCTATGAACCGGTATGGGCCATCGGTACCGGCCTGACCGCTTCGCCCGAGCAGGCCCAGCAGGTGCATGCCTTCATTCGGTCCCGTCTCGCTGCGGGCAGGGTGCCCGGAGCCGCCGGCGCTCGAATCATTTATGGCGGCTCGGTTAAGCCTTCCAACGCGCAAGCATTGTTCGGTCAGCCTGATGTCGATGGCGGTCTGATCGGCGGCGCATCGCTGGTTGCCGAGGATTTTCTTTCGATCTGCCGCGCAGCGGCTCTCAGATCGGTTTGTCAAGAGGTGTTCTGATGTCGATTCTTTCCACTGTTGCGGTTGTGATTCAAGTTCTGAGCGCGATCGGAGTCATTGTTCTGGTCCTGCTTCAGCACGGTAAAGGCGCCGATATGGGCGCTGCCTTCGGTTCTGGTTCGTCAGGCAGTCTTTTCGGCGCAACCGGTTCGGCCAATTTTCTCAGTCGCCTGACCGCGGCGCTTGCGACCGTGTTTTTTGTCTCGACGCTGGCCCTGGCGTTCATCGCCAATACGCGCACGGCAGCACGCGAATCGGGCAGCGTCATGGACAAGGTGACCGCGCCGGTCAATGTTGCGCCGCAGTCGAATGTGCCGTCTCAGGACGGCAAGCCCGACACGCCTGCAGCCTCTCCGCTTGTGCCGGGATCTGATGCGACGCAAAAATCTGGCGGGGCGGCCGATATTCCGAAGTAGAACGCGGTAGAATCCGCAGGCTGAGCCGACGTGGTGAAATTGGTAGACACGCTATCTTGAGGGGGTAGTGGCGAAAGCTGTGCGAGTTCGAGTCTCGCCGTCGGCACCAAACAAAAGAGATCTGTTTGCTTCAGGAAATCTTGTGAATTTAGAGCAATACCTGCCGGTTCTCCTGTTCATGCTTGTCGGCACCGTGATCGGTTTTGCGCCGATGACCATCGGCAAGATTCTTGGCCCGTCCAGGCCGGATGCCGAAAAGAACTCCCCCTATGAATGCGGCTTCGAGGCCTTCGAAGACGCGAGAATGAAATTTGACGTTCGCTATTATCTCGTCGCGATCCTGTTCATCCTTTTTGACCTCGAGATCGCCTTCCTGTTTCCGTGGGCGGTATCGCTCGATTCGATCGGATTCTTCGGGTTCATGGCGATGATGGTGTTTCTGACCATCCTGGTCGTCGGGTTTGTGTACGAGTGGATGAAGGGCGCGCTCGACTGGGAGTAGGCGGTGTCTGCTCCACGGTCTGTCGATTGAAGCAGTCTGCCAACTTCAGTGCTGGGCAATAGTTCTGTCAAGCGTTTTGCCCTTCGCCCGTCGGCTGGGGGTTCACAACTGGCGCCTTCAAGGGTGCAAGTGAGCATGCGATGAGCGTCGAAGGCATTCTGAACGAGGGGTTCGTCACAACGAGCCTCGACAAACTGATCAACTGGACTCGCACCGGGTCGATGTGGCCGATGACCTTCGGCCTGGCCTGCTGTGCGGTCGAGATGATGCACGCCGGTGCGGCACGCTATGACCTCGATCGCTTTGGCGTCATGTTTCGGCCGAGCCCTCGTCAATCCGACGTAATGATCGTTGCCGGGACGCTGTGCAACAAGATGGCGCCTGCGCTGCGCAAGGTCTACGACCAGATGGCCGAGCCGCGTTGGGTGATCTCGATGGGGTCGTGCGCCAATGGCGGCGGCTATTACCACTATTCGTATTCTGTCGTTCGCGGTTGCGACCGGATTGTCCCGGTTGACATCTATGTTCCCGGTTGTCCGCCGACAGCCGAAGCGCTTCTCTACGGCATTTTGCAGTTGCAGAACAAGATCCGTCAGACCAGCACGATCGCTCGCTGAAGGCAGACCGATGGCGACGATCGAATCCCTGAAGGCCGACCTCGAGCGAGTGCTGGGGCAAGATGCGAGCGGTTTGACCGAGCGGCTTGGCGAGCTGACGCTGGTCGTCAAGGCTGGTCGTTATCTCGATGTCTGTCTGGCCTTGCGTGACGACCCGAGCTTGCGCTTCGATACGCTGATCGATCTGTGCGGTCTCGATTATCGCGATTATGGCGATGGCGGCCACGATGGCCTTCGATTCGCCGTCGTCATTCACCTTCTGTCTGTCGAGCATAACCAGCGGCTTCGCCTTCGCGTGTTTTGCGATGACGATGATTTCCCGGTGTTGGCCTCGGTCACCGGCGTGTGGCCGGCTGCCGGCTGGTTCGAGCGTGAGGCCTTCGATCTGTTTGGCATTGTCCTTGAAGGCCACTCCGATCTGCGTCGCATCCTGACCGACTACGGTTTTGTCGGACATCCCTTCCGCAAGGATTTTCCGGTGTCGGGTTATGTCGAGATGCGCTACGACCCTGAGCAAAAGCGGGTGATCTATCAGCCTGTGACCATCGAGCCGCGAGAGATCGTGCCCCGTGTGATTCGCGAGGAGGGCTACGGCGTCGGGCGTTAAGCCCGAGCGTCGCGACAAGACCATGGCAGAGATCAAGAACTACACCCTCAATTTCGGTCCTCAGCATCCTGCAGCGCATGGTGTGTTGAGGCTGGTGCTCGAACTCGACGGCGAAGTGGTTCAGCGCGCTGACCCGCATATCGGGCTGCTGCATCGGGCGACCGAAAAGCTGGCTGAGACCCGAACCTATCTTCAGAACCTGCCCTACATGGACCGGCTCGATTACGTCTCGATGATGTGCAACGAGCACAGCTACGTGATGGCCATCGAGAAGATGACCGGTGTGCAGGTGCCTTTGCGGGCGCAGTACATCCGCGTCATGTTCGATGAGATCACCCGCATCCTCAACCATCTGATGTGGCTGGGTGCACATGCGCTCGATGTGGGCGCAATGACGGTTTTTCTCTACGCCTTTCGCGAGCGTGAAGACTTGATGGATTGCTATGAGGCGGTCTCGGGTGCGCGCATGCATGCGGCCTACTATCGACCTGGTGGCGTCTATCGCGATCTTCCCGACCGGATGCCGCAGTACGTGGCCAGCAAGGTTCGCAATGCAGGCGGTGTGCGCGAGCTCAATGTTGATCGTCAGGGTTCGCTGCTCGACTTCATCCAGGCATTTACCGACCGCTTTCCCGGTTATGTCGACGACTATGAGACGCTGCTGACCGACAACCGGATCTGGAAACAGCGGCTTGTCGGCATTGGTGTCGTGTCCCCTGAGCGCGCCAAGGCCCTCGGCTTTACCGGCCCGATGCTGCGGGGCTCGGGTGTTGAATGGGATCTTCGCCGAAAGCAGCCCTACGAAGTCTATGACCGACTCGACTTCGATATTCCGGTGGGACGCAACGGTGACAGCTACGACCGTTACCTGGTTCGGGTCGAAGAAATGCGCCAGAGCAACCGCATCATTCGCCAGTGCGTCGAGTGGCTGAGAAACAATCCAGGGCCGGTCATCGTGGAAGATCACAAGGTCGCTCCTCCCTCCCGACTCGACATGAAGTCGAACATGGAGGAGCTGATTCATCACTTCAAACTCTTCACCGAAGGCATGCACGTCCCGCAAGGTGAGGCCTACTGTGCGGTCGAGCATCCCAAAGGCGAGTTCGGTATCTATCTGGTTTCGGACGGTGCCAACAAGCCTTATCGGCTCAAGATCCGGGCGCCCGGTTTCCCGCACCTGCAGGCGCTCGACGAAATGGCGCGCGGTCACATGATTGCCGACGTGGTAACGCTGATCGGGTCCCAGGACATCGTCTTCGGGGAGATCGATCGATGAATACCGTACCGACCTCGCCAGACGCCGTCCAAGCCCCCGGCTCGCTGCTGCTGTCTGCTGCGGCCTACCTCCGGATCGAGCGCGAGGTGGCAAAGTTTCCGGCTGATCAGAAGCAGTCTGCCGTGATGGCCGCACTGGCGATCGCTCAGGATGAAATCGGTTGGGTCTCGCAAGCTGTCATCGACGACGTCGCCCGCGTGCTGGCCATGACGCCGATTGCAGTCTGGGAAGTGGCCTCGTTCTACAACATGTACGCCACGACCCAGCCGGGCACATTCAAGGTCGGTATCTGTACTTGCCTGCCCTGCGCGCTGCGCGATGGCGAGAAGGCGGCCACCTACCTGAAGACCAAGCTGGGGATCGGCTTCGGCGAAACCACGCCCGACGGGCGGATCACGCTGGTCGAAACCGAATGCCTGGGCGCTTGCGGCGATGCGCCGGTGCTGCTGGTCAACAACAAGCGGATGTGCAGTTTCATGAGCGTGCAAAAGCTCGACGCGCTGGTCGATGAACTCAAGAACACCTGAAGCCGAGGAACAGAACGTGGGAGCCGACGATTTTCGCGAAGCGCTGACTGATGTCAGAGTCCAGGAGACCTGCTTCCATGACCGTCACATCACGCCGCAGATCTATGCCGGCCTGACATCGGCCGGCGACTGGTCGATCAAGGCCTATGAGTCTCGCGACGGCTATCAGGCCTTGCGCCGGATCCTCACCGAAGGCCTGACGCCTGAGCAGGTGATCGCCGAAGTCAAGGCATCGGGTTTGCGGGGTCGTGGCGGTGCGGGCTTTCCCACCGGTCTGAAGTGGAGCTTCATGCCGCGCCAGTTCCCGGGTCAGAAGTATCTGGTGTGCAATTCCGATGAAGGAGAGCCCGGTACTTTCAAGGACCGCGACATCCTTCGCTACAACCCGCATATCGTGATCGAGGGCATGGCAATTGCCGCCTACGCAATGGGTATCTCGGTGGGTTACAACTATATTCACGGCGAGATCTGGGATGCCTATGCGCGCTTCGAAGAAGCGCTTGAAGAGGCGCGCGCGGCCGGCTACCTCGGTGAGTCGATCATGGGGTCGCCCTTCTCCTTTCAGCTGCACGCGTTTCACGGCTATGGTGCCTATATCTGCGGCGAAGAGACCGCGCTGCTCGAGTCGCTCGAAGGCAAGAAGGGTCAGCCGCGTTTCAAGCCGCCATTTCCGGCGAGTTTCGGCCTCTATGGCAAGCCGACCACGATCAACAATACCGAGACCTTTGCGGCGGTTCCCTGGATCATCCGCAATGGCGGGCCTAAGTTCCTTGAAGTCGGAAAACCCAACAACGGCGGCACCAAGATCTTTTCGGTTTCTGGCGACGTCGAGCGTCCCGGCAACTACGAGATTCCGCTTGGCACGCCGTTTGCCAAACTGCTCGAGCTCGCCGGTGGAATGCGCGGCGGTCACAAGCTCAAGATGGTGATTCCGGGTGGCTCATCGATGCCGGTGCTGCCTGCCGAGATCATGATGGCGACCGACATGGACTACGACTCGATTGCCAAGGCCGGGTCGATGCTCGGCTCGGGCGCGGTGATCGTCATGAACGAGACGCGCTGCGCGGTGAAGTCGCTGCTTCGGCTGTCCTACTTTTATTACGAGGAGTCCTGCGGCCAGTGCACGCCGTGTCGCGAGGGCACCGGCTGGCTGTGGCGCATCGTCGATCGCATCGAGCATGGCAAGGGCACCCATGACGATCTCAAGCGACTCGGAGAGATCGCCGACAACATCCAAGGGCGCACGATTTGCGCGCTCGGCGATGCGGCCGCCATGCCGGTGAAGGCCTTCCTGAAGCACTACTGGTCCGAGTTCGAGCATCACATCGAGCACAAGCGTTGCGTGGTGCCGTCCTATGTCTGATCGGATTCTGCGCAATGGCCCGACGCCAGCTGGCGTCAACCTGGTGAACTTCTTCGGCAGCGAACATGGTTGAGATTGAAGTCGACGGCACGAAGGTCGAGGTGCTCGAGGGCAGCACGGTCATGCAGGCGACCAATCGTCTGGGCGTGTACGTGCCGCATTTCTGTTACCACAAGAAACTCTCGATCGCAGCCAACTGCAGGATGTGCCTGGTCGAAGTCGAAAAGGCGCCCAAGCCCTTGCCGGCCTGCGCCACGCCGGTGACCGCCGGCATGAAGGTCTGGACCCGCACCGAAAAGGCGGTCAAAGCCCAGAAGGGCGTGATGGAGTTTCTGCTGATCAACCATCCCCTCGACTGCCCGATCTGTGATCAGGGCGGCGAGTGTCAGTTGCAGGATCTGGCAGTCGGCTACGGCGCCTCGGGTTCGCGCTACACCGAAGAGAAGCGGGTGGTCTTTCACAAGTCGATCGGCCCGCTGGTGGCGGCCGAGGAAATGTCGCGCTGTATCCATTGCACCCGTTGCGTTCGATTCGGGCAGGAAATCGCCGGCGTCATGGAGCTCGGCATGTCAGGGCGAGGCGAGCACTCCGAGATCCTGAGTTTTGTCGGACGCGGCGTGAAGTCGGAGCTGTCGGGCAACATGATTGACGTCTGCCCGGTCGGCGCGCTCACCAGCAAGCCCTTCCGTTACAGCGCCCGGACCTGGGAGCTGACGCGTCGCAAGTCGGTGTCGCCTCATGATTCGCTTGGCTCCAATCTGGTCGTCCAGGTCAAGCAGAACACCGTGATGCGGGTTTTGCCGCTTGAGAACGAGGCGATCAATGAGTGCTGGCTTTCCGACCGTGATCGGTTTGCCTACGAAGGTCTGAATGCGCAAGACCGGCTGCTCAAGCCGATGCTCAGGCAGGATGGTCAGTGGCATGAGGTCGAGTGGCCGGTGGCGCTCGACTATGCCGCTCATGCGCTGGGGTCGGTGCGTGATGCGCACGGTGCCGCGGCAATCGGTGCGATCGGTTCGCCTCAGGCCACGGTCGAGGAGCTGCATCTGATGGGGCGGCTGATGCGTGGCCTGGGCAGCCACAACGTCGATTTCCGCCCGCGCGTGGCCGATTCGTCGCTGGCGGCCAGCCTGTCGGGCGCGCCCTGGCTCGGCATGCCGATCGAGGCGGTCAATGCGCTCGATCGCATCGTTCTGGTCGGCGCTTTCCTTCGCAAAGACCATCCGCTGCTCGCCTCGCGGGTTCGCGCGGCCGCCAAGCGGGGTGCCCGCATCGGGCTCCTGCATTCGGTCGACGACGATCTGCTGATGCCGATCGCAGCCAAGGCAATCGTGGCTCCGTCCGATTGGCCAACAGTGCTGGCTGGCGCACTGGTTGCGGCCCTGCGTGCGACCGACAAGCCTCTCCCGGCGGCCCTCGAGGGCGTCGAGCCTGATGCGCCCGCGCAGGCCTTGGCTGAGTTGCTCTCGCAGGGCACATCAAAAGCGGTCTTGCTCGGCAACGCGGTGTCGCATCATCCCCAGGCTGCCCTGATTGCGGCGTTGGCGCAGGCACTGAGCGACACGACCGGTGCAACGCTCGGTTGGCTTGGCGAAGGCGCCAATGCTGTCGGTGGATACCTCGCCGGTGCGATTCCGGCTGCAGGGGGACTCGATGCCGCCGGAATGGTTGCCGGGTCATCATTGAAGGCCTATCTGCTGCTCGGTATCGAACCGGACCTCGATCATGGCAATCCCGGTGCCGCGATGTCGGCCCTGGCCGCTGCGAAAACCGTCATTGCGCTCACCGCTTACCGTTCGGCCTCGCTCCTCGAAACCGCTGATTGCCTGCTGCCGATCACGCCCTTTACCGAAACCTCCGGCACCTTCGTCAACTGCGCCGGCATGAGTCAGTCATTCAACGGTGTGGTGCGTCCGGCCGGCGATGCGCGCCCGGGCTGGAAGGTCCTGCGCGTCCTGGGCAATCTGCTTGGCATGACCGATTTCGATTACGACACTGCCGAGCAGGTGCGCGATGCTGCGCTGCCCGCAGACCTGTCGGCCCGACTCTCCAACGCCACCAACACCCTGGTGGCAGCCGCACCGGCGCACACCGGCAAGATCCTGCAGCGGATTGCCGAGGTGCCGATCTATGCTGCCGATCCGATCGTGCGCCGTGCACCGAGCCTGCAGATGACTGCGGATGCGGCGGCACCGGTCGTCGGCATGAATGCGGCATTGCTTGCCGACCTGCGCCTGTCCGACGGCGATCTGGTGCGTGTCAGCCAGCAGACGGTTGACGGCAACGCGGGTGAGGTGGTCCTCACCGCGAAGCTCGATGCCGGTCTTGCCAACGGCGTCGTGCGTATTCCCGCTGCGCATCCGATGACGGCGGCCCTTGGCGCGATGATCGGCCCGGTCAGCGTGGAGCGCGTCTGATGGACTGGATCGATACGCTGCAGGCAAACGGTCAGGCGCTGCTGGGAGGTGCCTGGCCGGTCGTCTGGACCCTGATCAAGATCATGGTGGTCGTGTTGCCGCTGTTGGGCTGCGTGGCCTATCTGACCTTCTGGGAGCGCAAGCTGATCGGCGCCATCCAGTTGCGGATTGGTCCCAATCGCGTCGGGCCCGGCGGCTTCCTGCAGCCGATTGCCGATGCAATCAAACTGCTGTTCAAAGAAGTCATCACGCCGGCCCGAGCCAATCCCGGCCTCTACATCCTCGGCCCGGTCATGACCATCATGCCAGCGCTGGCCGCCTGGGTGGTGATTCCCTTCGGGCCCGATCGCGCGCTTGCCAATGTCAATGCCGGGCTGCTCCTGCTGCTGGCAATTACCTCGCTCGAAGTCTATGGCGTCATCCTCGCCGGCTGGGCCTCCAACTCCAAGTACGCCTTCCTCGGCGCGATGCGCGCGTCGGCGCAGATGGTCTCTTATGAACTTGCCATCGGCTTTGCGCTGGTGGTGGTGCTGATGGTGTCGGGCAGCCTGAATCTGACCGATATCGTCGAAGGCCAGAATCGCGGGCGCTTCGCCTCAATGGGCATCAATGTGCTGTCCTGGAACTGGCTGCCACTGCTGCCAATCTTTGTCGTGTACTTCATTTCGGGTGTGGCCGAGACCAACCGACATCCCTTCGATGTGGTCGAGGGCGAGTCCGAAATCGTTGCCGGCCACATGATCGAGTATTCCGGCATGGGCTTTGCGGTGTTCTTCCTGGCCGAGTACGCCAACATGATCCTGATCTCGGCGCTGGCCGCGATCATGTTCCTCGGTGGCTGGGCGCCCTTTTTCAGTTTTGGTATCGATTTCGGGCCGCAATGGTTCTGGGACTGGTTCTGGCTCTTCCTAAAGACCTTCCTGATGGTCAGCGTCTTCATCTGGATTCGCGCATCGTTTCCGCGCTATCGCTATGACCAGATCATGCGTCTGGGTTGGAAGATCTTCATTCCGGTCGCCCTGGTGTGGCTGGTCGTCATCGGCATCTGGATGCAGACGCCGTTCAACATCTGGAACTGACGAGAAGCAACAGTCGCCATGGAATCAATCAAGGACTTCGTCAAGAGCTTCATGCTCATCGAGCTTTTCAA
>CAMCXH010000052.1 GCA_945883285.1 Bordetella parapertussis
TTCATTGATCGACAGACGGGTGAGGCCTTATGAGTGACGCCTGATAAGAGACGCGACAAGGCTCTGCACTGCGGCCCGCTCACGCGCTGGCTCGAACAAGGGCGCACGCGCATCGCACTCGGCTTTCAAGCCTGCGAGCATACCGGGAAGGTCGCGGGCTGATTCGAGGAGGCTGGCCAGCGCGAGATCGTTGCCGACCGGAAAATAGCCTGTGTAGTCAGGGCCGAGCAGCCCGATGTTGCCGTCAATGCCAGAAGCCAGCACAGGGGTACCGCTTCGCACCGCCTCGACCACCACATGGGCACCGCCTTCCATGCGGCTCGGGTGCACCAGGACATGTGCTGCCTGAATGCGCCGTCGCACCGCCTGATGCGGCAGGGGGCCGAGCCAGCGGTATTGCGGGCATTGCTTCATCAGCGCCTGCGCCTGTTCACCTAACGCGGGATCGAGCGCCGAACCGATATGGTCGAGCAGGATGTCATCGCGATCGATCAGGCGGCGTGCCGCATTAAAGAAGGTCTGCGGCGACTTTTCGGAGCGAAGGTGCCCGACCATCAGCGCGCGAAGATGGCGATCGGTGCGCGGCAGCGCCTTGCGCTGCGAACTGGATTGCAGGATCACCCTTGTTTTCGCCTGATCCGCGGGCGCCAGACGCTGCGCACCGAGCTCATTGAGAACAACCAGCGAATCGGCAAGCCGAATCGATTGTTTTGCTGATTCATCCCTGGCGATATCCCGATAGAGATCGGTCCCGGTCAGGACCAGCAGGATCGGACGACCTGGATGCGTCGATCGCCAGGCAGCCACCGATGACGCCGAGCGGCGCGCATGCATGGCGATCAGCAATGATTCGTTCCCGCCTTCCCAGGCCTGGCAAAGCCTTACGCGGTAAGCTCGCGAGAGGATTCGCTGCCATCGATGCGCGGTCTGCCAATTGCCGTTATTGGCATCGACCAGAGCCGGGGTGACGATGACGATCTCGCTTTTTTCCACCAACCCAGTCTAACGGCAATGAGCCTCACCTCGCAGATCGGGCTGCAGACGCGATAGACCCAGTACCGGAACGGTCGCTGACCGGCACCCAGGGGTTTACGGTCATCCTGTGGAATAAGATACCGGCACTGCGCATCGGTTCAATACTCAACGAATCGATCGACGTCATTGAATAACCATGAAAACAGGAGACACCTTGAACGCCGCCACCCTTCCCGAAAATACCGGCCCTCTGAACGGGATTCGAGTTCTCGACCTCTCGCGCGTGCTGGCAGCACCGTTTTGCGTGCAGACCCTCGGCGATCTCGGTGCCGACGTCATCAAGATCGAGCGCCCCAACATCGGCGACGAATCGCGCCAGTGGGGTCCTCCCTGGTTCAAGAACGACAAGGGCGAGCAGACCAAGGAGTCGGCCTATTTCATGTCGGCCAACCGTAACAAGCGATCTGTAGCGGTTGATCTGGCCAGCCCGGAAGGGCAGGAAGTGATCCGCAAGCTCGCCATGAGCGCCGACATCTGCATTGAAAACTTCAAGGTCGGCGACCTGGCCCGTTATGGTCTCGATGCCGCGTCGCTGCGCAAACTCAACCCGCGCCTGATCTACTGCTCGGTGACCGGCTTCGGCCAGACCGGCCCCTGGGCCGAGCGTCCCGGCTACGACTATCTGTTCCAGGGCATGGGCGGGCTGATGAGCGTGACCGGCGAGCGCGACGATCTGCCCGGCGGTGGCCCGCAGCGCCTGGGCGTGCCGCTGGTCGATCTGTCCACCGGCATGTATGCCACGGTCGCGATTCTCGCCGCACTGCATCACCGCACGGTGACCGGCGAAGGCCAGCATCTGGATATCTCGCTGATGTCGACCGTGATGGCGATCAGCTCGGGGCAGCTGTCGAACCATATGGTCGGTGGGGCGATTCCGGGACGCACCGGCAACCATGCTCCCAACATCACACCCTATGGCGTCTACCCCTGCTCTGACGGGCTGCTGATCATCGCCAGCGCCAATCAGAAGCAGTTCGTGACCCTGTGCAAGGCGCTCGAGCATCCCGAGTGGGGCGACGATCCGCGCTTTAAAGACAATGCCTCGCGCATCGCGCATCGCAACGAATTGGGCGAACTTTTTGGCTCGGTCACCCGTACCCAGACCCGTGAGCACTGGGAGACGCTGTTTACGAAAGTCGGTGTTCCGGCCGGCCCGATCAACAACTACGCGCAGGCACTCGAGCATCCTCAAGTGAAGCACCTTGGCACGCGCATCGGCATCCCCCATCCGCTCGGTGGTGAGGCGCCTGGCATCGGCAGTCCGATCCGCATGTCGAAGACACCGGTGTCGTATCGCCGCCCTCCCCCGATGCTCGGCCAGCACACTCACGAAGTGCTGCGCGAACTTGGCATGGATCAGGCCGCAATCGATGCCTTGACCCGATCCGGCACCATTTCTTCGAGCTGAGATCTCAAGGCATCTGCCGTCGCTCAGCACCATCAGGACACCGCATGAGCGACAGCCAGATCGAGATTCCCGAATCCTTCATTCGTCTGTATCTCGACCCCAGGCGCATCAAGCCCCGGGAGTCGCGCGCTTTCATCGCCGAGCGCTACGATCTGTGCGAAGACATGGCACAGATGCTGATGGACCCGGCGCGCGACACGCTCTGGCAACTGAGCATCACTGAATGGGATGTGCTGCATCGTATGCAGCAGGGGCTGATCGGAGGCGAGGTGAACCTGTCCCTGGCCGAGTCCCAATGGGTCGCACAGCGCCTCGCCGAACTGCTTGGCTGGAATGCGGAGGGTCTCTTCGATTGACAGCCGCTCCAGGCGCTCCCGGTAAAGCCTCGCTTGAAGCTGTCGCGTTCAGCCCAAAGTCTGAACTGTTCGCCAGCGTGGATGGCGAGGTTCAGAGGAATGACATGAGCACGATCACTCGCATTGAGGTACCGCCGCGGCTCACCGTGCTGCTGACTCTGGCGCAGTTGCTGGAGCGGCTTGAGCACAGCAGCAAGCCGATTCATGCCGAGCAATATCGCTCGGTGGTGCAGCATCTGGTGAAAGAACTCGGATCGGTCGATCACGATGAGACCTTTCGCCAACTGCTGAGCGCCTTTCCGGCCATGTCGCAGCTTCACGAGAATATGAATTACGACAAGGCGGGGCTTTGCCGCTCACCGCTGGGCGCATCGCTGGCTGCTGAGGCGCAGGCCCGTGCCGCGCTTGCCCGCGCAGCAACTTAGCCGCGTGTCAGCCCTCTTTCCGGTCGGTCGGCCAGGACAGGCTGCGACCGGTCGCTCGACTCAACGAATCGATGTCCTCGGGCGTATCGATGTCGATCAGGTAATGGGTGTTGTCACTGTCGAAGGGCAGTGCTGACGCACGGTTGGCCTGTCGCCATTGCCTGCAACCAATACCCTGATCGGCTGACAGCACCGCATCGCGCACTGCCGGGGTAAAGATCACCGGATTCCCTGGTTGGCCTTGCACCCGAGGAAACATCAGCAGGCACTCGGCCGGGCGCGCCGCAAAGCCTGCGATCAGATCGGTCACATCCCGCGAATCGATCATCGGTTGATCAGCCAGGGCCATGAGAACCGCGTTCGATCTGCCGCGCAGCTGCTGCAACCCGATTCGCTGCGATGAAATCTGCCCCTGAGCCGGGTCAGGGTTCTGAACGACCTGCACGCCCGTGCCCCCGAGCCAGGGCGCGATTTCATCGGCATAAAAACCGAGTACGACCACCAGACTATCGACGCCTGCCGCTTTCAGCGCACTGATCTGACGCAGGATCAGCGGCACGCCGTCGAGCTGCAGCAGGCATTTCGGTCGATGGCCGAGCCGCGATCCGGCACCGGCCGCCATCAGAATCGCATCGAATGGCACGGCCGCATTGGCCACCACCGACGGCTCGTGAGTCGGTCCTCCAGGGGAGGGCATTGGGCTGGGAAGCATGACGGGTCTTTGCATCAGGCAAGCCTGAGCAACAGTCCGATGATGCCGCAGCTTGCCAGCAGCGCTATCACGCCGACCTTGAATCGAAACAGCGCCACACCGGCAATCAGTGCGATCGCCGCTGCGATCAGGTCAGGCTGCCCCGCCCTGCCCTGCGGCCAGAGCACATGCAGTGCGAAGTACAACGCGAGGTTGAGGATGACACCGACAACGGCCGCGGTAATCGCCGACAGCGGCGCGGTAAAACCAAGCTTGCCGTGCGTCGCTTCGATCAGTGGTCCGCCGGCAAAAATAAAAACGAAAGACGGCAAAAAGGTGAAGAAGGCAACGACGCAAGCGGCCATCGCACCGCCGAGGAACAGCATATCCGGCCCCAGGACCTCCCTGCTCCAGCCACCGATGAATCCAACGAATGCCACCACAATGATCAGCGGCCCGGGCGTGGTTTCACCGAGCGCGAGGCCATCGATCATCTGCGGACCACTCAACCACTGATAGCCCTCGACCGCGCCCTGGTACACATAAGGCAGCACCGCATAAGCGCCACCGAAGGTCAGCAACGCCGCCTTGGTGAAGAACCATCCCATTTGCGTGAGCGTGCCCTGCAGGCCGCCTGTGGCAATCAAGGCGCCGATTGCAAGCCCCCACAGCAGCAGGCCGACTGCGATCACCGTCACAAGACGCACAGGCGAAAAGCGGGCGTGCGGGGCGATCGGCGAATCATCGTCGATCAGCGCCGCACCATAATCCTTGCCGGAGTCGCGGTGGCCGCCTCCAACGGCAAAGTAACCCGGCGCAAGGCGCGCACCCAGTAAACCCATCAGCGCGGCGACCATCAAGACGAGCGGAAACGGTGCATCGACGATGGCGATCGCCAGAAACGCTGCGATCGCAATGCCCCACATCACCCCATTGCGCAACGCACGCGAACCGATTCGGTAGGCAGCGTGCAGCACCAGCGCGACCACCGCAGGTTTCAGCCCATAGAAGACCCCGGCTACCACCGGCAGTTCACCGAAGCGAATGTAGATCCAGGACAGGCCGATCAGCATGAAGAGCGACGGCAGCACGAAGAGTCCACCCGCAACCAGACCGCCTGCAGTGCGATGCATCAGCCAGCCGATATAGGTCGCCAGCTGCTGGGCCTCGGGTCCGGGCAACACCATGCAGTAGTTGAGCGCATGCAGAAATCGCCGCTCGCTGATCCAGCGGCGACGCTCGACCAGCTCGCTGTGCATGATGGCGATCTGTCCGGCTGGTCCGCCGAAGCTGATGAAACCCAGCTTGAGCCAGAAAAGGAAGGCCTGACGAAAGCCGACCGCCTCAGGCGCTGAGCGCGTGTCGGCGGTCGGTGTGGCGTCGATCGTCATCGGCGTGTCCAGGCCGCCGTCTACTTCCAGACAGTGCTTGACTGCGATTTCATGAAGAGCTTTTGCATGCCGCCCAGCCACCGATCGTAGTCATCGGTTTTCTTGCGCATGTATTGCAGCACCTCCGGGTGAGGCAGGACCAGAAAGGTC
Organism: Bordetella parapertussis; assembly: GCA_945883285.1. Lineage (GTDB taxonomy): Bacteria > Pseudomonadota > Gammaproteobacteria > Burkholderiales > Burkholderiaceae_E > UBA4615. The sequence continues at coordinate 5,457 of CAMCXH010000052.1, forward strand.
TCGGCCGCCATGACCTTCACGATCTCATCGGCCACCACCTCTGCGCTCAGGATGCCGTCACCGCCCGCCGACCCACCATCGCCCGGCACCATGCCGGTTCGTACTGCCTGCGGGCAAAGGCAGGACACATGCACGCCGCTGCGTCCGTAGGCAATCGAGAGCCATTCGGCAAATGCCACCGCCGCATGCTTGGTCACCGCATAGGCGGCCGACTCGACAATGTTGAGCAGACCGGCTGCCGACGCGGTGATGAGAAAGTAGCCTTCACCGCGAGCAACCATCTTGTCGACCAGCGCGCGCGCCGCCCAGACATGGGCCATCAGGTGGATCTTCCACATCTTGTCCCACATCTCGTCATCGGGCTCGGCCCCTTTGCTGTTGCCGATGCCGGCATTCGAAAAGAAGATGTCGACCCGACCGTAACGGGCTTCGGCGGCTGCCACCAGCGCCTGGATATCAGCCTCGCGACTGACATCGCAACGCACCGCCAGGCCATTGACCGCCTGCGCCACAGGCTGCAGGCCGGCTTCATTCATGTCGGCCACGACAATGCCGGCCGCGCCTTCGGCATGAAATTTGAGCGCCGTGGCGCGGCCGATGCCGCTGGCGGCACCGGTAATGACTGCAATCTTGCCCTTCACATCCATGAGTCGTCTCCTTCAGGTCGATGCTGGAATGTTGATCTCGAATCGAATGCCGACCGCCGCTCACACCCCATGAAATCTGGCGAAAGTCTCAAGCGGCGCGCGTCGTGTCACCAGCTGATTGATCGGATGGCTGTCGTCCCGAAAGCCGATTGCCATGCCGGTAAAGAGCATGCGCTCGGCAGGGGTGCCGAGAAAATTCGTGACGGTCTGCGGATACACCGCCCAGCATTCCTGGGCGCAACTGTCGAGCCCCTCTTCTCGCAGCAGCAGCATCACGGTCTGCAGATACATACCCAAATCCGACCACTGTGGCATGCCCATTCGCCGATCAACTGTGCAGAACAACGCAAGCGGCGCACCGAAAAACTGATAGTTCCGCGCAAACCACTGAAGCCGCGCAGCCTTGTCTTCGCGCGGAATGCCGAGCAGCGCATACATGTCTTCACCGACCTGAAAACGGTAGTCGCGATACGGCGCCACCAGCTCGGGCGGGTAAATGCTGTAGTCCTTGACCGGATCTCCGGCGGGTGCCTCGACAACCCGCGTTCGCATGATGTCCTTGAGCCTGGTAAGCGGCTCGCCCGCCACCACGTCGATATGCCAGGGCTGGAGATTGCCGCCAGTGGCCGATCGCGATGCCGCGGTCAGCACGCGGCGAATCACCGCTGCGTCCACCGGTTTGTCGAGAAAGGCGCGGATCGAACGCCGGCCGGCAACGGCTTCATAGGTATTCATGACGGTCTCCTCAAGGCTTGTGGTGATCCCTGCAATAGTGAGATCTTCTCATCAAGTCGCCGAAAACCGGCAATGCGACGCCACCGAGCGACGCCACCGAGCGACGCCACCGATCGACGCCACCGATCTCGAGGAGAACCGTCATGTCAGATCCCCTGTCGGGCACAGCGCTCTTTCGCGACATCGAACGCTACGCCGGTTTTGGACTTCATCGTTATGGCAGCCGCGGTGCCGAAGCGGCGATGTCATGGATCGAGCATGAACTCGCTGCCGCCGGGTATCAGGTCGACTCCCAGACACTGACAATGCCCCGGCAATATGAACTCGACCATGCGCAAATGCATATCGGCGACGATGCGCTCGAGGCCTTTCCACACTGGTGGCTGCCGGAAGACCGCGCGACCTTCGCCCTGTCGGCGCAGCTTGGCGACGCCACCGATGCGACAGGAAAGCTGATCTGGGTTGCGCTGCCGCACGATCGCAGCGCCTATCTGAATGATTCGCATCGCACGGCGATTCATCAGGCTGCCCGACGCAATCCCGTGGCCATCGTGCTGACCATCGACAATCCGGCCAACGATATCTTCACTTACAACGCCAATCAGGAAGACGCTGCCTGGCCGGTACCGGTGATCGTGGTCGCAGCACGCCACAAGACGCTGCTCGCCAAGGCCCTGAACGATGGCACCGCGATATCGATCGATGTCGCCGGTCGCTACCGGCGCGACGTTCCCGGGCGCAACCTGATCGCCCGCCTCGATCGAGGCGCATCGCAAACGATCGTCATCTCGACACCGGTCACCAGCTGGTTCAACAGCACCGGCGAGCGTGGTCCCGGCATTGCCAGCTTTCTGGCGCTGGCGCGCCATGCCTCGGGTCGGCATGGCGATACCAATCTCGTGTTCGTTGCCACTGCAGGACACGAGATCGGACACGGTGGCATGGAGACCTTCCTGCGCGATGGCGCACCGGCGCCGTCTGCGGTCAAGGCATGGATTCACCTTGGCGCTTCGAACGCCTGCCATCATTGGACACCGGATGGCGAGGGATGGCACACCGACGGTTCGGTCGATAGCGCTTCGCGCCGTCTGGTGATGAGCCCCTCGATGCAGACCATGATCACCGAGCAATTCCGGCAAATCGATGCCGTGCAATTCATCGCCGACAAGGAAGCCATCGGCGAACTGCGCGATGTCAAAGCGGCCGGATATCGCGATTTTTTCGGGATGGCCGGGTCACATCGCTTTTTTCACACACCGACAGACGGCCCGCAGACCACCAGCCCGGCAATTCTGGAGCCTGTCGCAAGAGCCTTCGCCAGCGCGCTGGACGCGCTCATGTAGCACTCAGCCGGCGTATCGAACCACCGCACGTCGTACCAGCCGCGACCGATCCTGGTCGAATGGATTGGCACAGCACCGCACCGCACCGCAGAACTGAAACGCCTGCGCGGGCATGCCGATCGGCTGCGTTAAACTCAACTTCGTTCTTCTTCTGCGCGACCGCTGTCGCCGACTCCAGATGACCTCATCGTCGCGACTTCCCTCCTCTGTCTTGGCTTCCGATCAACTGGGCTTCGCATCGATCGATGCTGTGACCGCCGCGCTCGCCTCTGCAGGCTATATCTCGACCCCGTCGATTTCCACAGCGCTTTACCTTGCTCACCATCTGCGCAAGCCGGTGCTGGTCGAAGGTCCGGCAGGCGTTGGAAAGACCGATATGGCGGTCTGCATTTCCAGGGCGCTGAGCTATCCGCTGCTGCGGCTGCAATGCTACGAAGGCCTCGATGAGAGCAAAGCGCTGTATGAGTGGCAATACGGTAAACAACTCCTCTACACCCAGGTTCTGAAAGACAAGATCAATCACCTCATTGGCGATGCCGACTCGATCGAGGCCTCGCTTGCCAAACTCTCGGGGTTTCGTGATCTCTTTTTCTCGCGCGAATTTCTTGCCCCGCGCCCGGTCCTCAAAGCCATGGAGCAGGAGGGTGGCTCGGTCCTGCTGATCGACGAAATCGACAAATCCGATGAGGCTTTCGAAGCCCTTCTGCTCGAAGTTCTTGCCGACTACCAGGTCACCATCCCCGAGATCGGCACCATCCAGGCCCAGACCCCACCGCTGGTGATCCTGACCTCCAACAACACACGCGAACTTGGCGACGCCCTCAAGCGCCGTTGTCTGCATCTGCATGTGGGTTTCCCTGATGCCGACCGCGAACAGCAGATCGTACGGGCACGCGTCCCGGATATTGCACAGTCCCTTCTCAAGCAGATGGTCGACTTCGTTCAATCGCTGCGCGAGCAGGACATCCGCAAGCTGCCGTCGATCAGTGAAACCGTCGACTGGGCGCGTACCCTGCTGCTGATGCATGCCGAGGCACTCGACCCTGCGCTGGTTCGCTCAACGCTCAGTGTCCTGCTCAAGCGCCAGACCGACGTCATCTCGCTCGATGGAAAACTCGATTCGCTGACCCAGGCAGCCATCACCGGACCCGGCGCGGCAGCGTAAATGGAACGTGCACTGACACGGTTCATCCGGGCCTTGCGCTCGGCCGGTGCCGATGTCTCAAGTACCGAGGCCATCGACGCGGCCCGTACCGTTGCGCTGGTCGGCTACGCCGATCGGGAGGTGATGAAGACATCACTGTCGATGGTGCTGGCAAAGTCGGAAGAGGAGAAAGTCCTTCACGACCATCTCTTTGATGTCTTCTTCAAGACGGTCGAGACCTCGCCCAGGCGTGAGCAGCAGGACGACCCGAATGCCGACTCGGCCGAGGGCGAAGACAATTCAAATCTGATGCCCGGCGCGGGCGAGTCGCAGGGTCAGGGCAGTGACGATCAGGACTCGCAGGCTTCCAGCGACGACACGCCGCCAGACGCTGCCGGCGGTGATCCGGACGCCGATCAGATCGGACGCTTCCTGGCACTGGCCAGCAACAAGAATCCGGCTCAGGTCGCGATGGCGATGCAAAAGGCGGCCACTGCCGTCGGTGCCGACGAGATCCGCTTTGCCTCGCAGACCGGTTACTTCGTGCGTCGTATGCTCGAACAGCTTGGCGTCGAGGCGCTGGAGCGCCGCCTGCTCGAAAAACTCGATGACCCCTCGCCCTCATCGCAGGCGCAGGAACTGATCGATGCCCGCATGGCTGTTCAGCAGCAGGCTCGTGCGCACATCAAGCAGCGTTATGAGGTCTTCGGTCGCAGTGCCACCGAAAACTTCATGAACGAGACGATCGCCAATCGCTCGATCGACCAGCTCGAGTATCGCGACCTCGAACGTATGAAGTTCATCGTTGCGCGGATGGCCAAACGTCTGGCTGTGAGGCACTCGCGCAAGCGGCGCATCCGCAATCGCGGCCGCCTTGATATCGGCCGCACACTGCGGGCAAGCGCGGCCAATGATTGGGTGCCGGTCGACCTCGTCTGGCGAACCAAGCGCAAGGATCGCCCGAAGATCGTCGCGATCTGTGATGTCTCGGGGTCGGTTGCAAGCTATGTCCGCTTCCTGCTGCTCTTCTTGCACACGCTGCGCGACGAAGTCTCGGACGTCGACACCTTTGCCTTCTCCAACACGCTGCATGACGTCGGCGACATCCTCGCCCGCCTCTCGCCCGAAGCCGCCATGGATCGCATCGTCGATGTTGCCGGTTCGGGTAGCACTGATTACGGACAGGCACTGGCCGAGCTGCAGGAGCGCTACTTCGACAGCATCGACCGGCGTACGACCGTGATCATCCTTGGCGACGGTCGCTCCAATCACAGCGACCCAAGGCTCGATATCGTTCAGGAAATCGCAGACCGCGCCAAACGCCTGGTCTGGTTGTGCCCCGAGCCACCGATGAGATGGGGTACCGGCGACAGCTGCATGCTGCGCTACGAACCGCTCATCACCAAGCTCTATCACTGCGCGAGCGCAGCCGATCTGGAGCGCGCGGTCGACGATGTGATGCTGGCCTACGACTAGTCATCCAGGTTCGACACCAACGCACGAACCCCTGCTTTGCAGGCATCTGAAACGACACGGGGCGGGTCGATGACCGACCCGCCCCGCCGTTCAATCAGCCTGAGACTCAGTTGCGAAAGACGGCTGCACTGCTCGCGTCTTCCTCGCCACCTTCATAGCGGCGAACTTCATTGCGACCGACCACCAGGTGATGCACTTCGTCCGGACCGTCGGCCAGACGCAGCGTACGCTGCTGGGTATACATGCGTGCCAGCGGGGTCCACTGCGAGACACCGGTTGCGCCATGCATCTGGATCGCCTGATCGATGATCTGGCAAACGCGCTCAGGCACCAGGGCCTTGACCATATGCACCCAGATGCGGGCCTCACGATTACCCAGCACGTCCATGGCCTTGGCCGCCTTGAGAACCATCAGGCGCATCGATTCGATCTCGATTCGGGCACGCGAAATGATCTCGATGTTGCCGCCAAGATGCACCAGCTTCTTGCCGAAGGCTTCGCGCGACAGACCGCGAGTGACCATCAGCTCCAGCGCCTTCTCGGCACTGCCGATCGAACGCATGCAATGGTGGATCCGACCCGGACCGAGGCGAACCTGGGAGATCTCGAAGCCACGACCTTCGCCGAGCAGCATGTTCTCTTTCGGGACGCGCACATTGTCGAACCTGATATGCATATGGCCGTGGGGCGCATCGTCTTCACCGAAGACGCACATCGGGCCAAGAATCTTGACGCCGGGTGTGTCGATCGGGACCAGGATCTGCGACTGCTGCTTGTGAGCCGGCGCATCAGGGCTGGTCTTGCACATCGTGATCATGATCTTGCAGCGCGGATCACCAGCACCCGAGATGTAGAACTTCTCACCGTTGAGCACCCACTCCTCGCCCTCGAGGACAGCCTGCATGCCGACGTTCTTGGCATCGGACGAGGCCCGGTTGGGTTCGGTCATGGCATAGGCCGACCGGATCTCGCCGGCCAGCAGCGGCTTGAGCCAACGCTCTTTCTGAGCGGGGGTTCCGACGCGCTCGAGAACTTCCATATTGCCGGTATCGGGCGCGGCGCAGTTCATGGTCTCGGAGGCCATGCGATTGCGACCGAGGACGGCAGCAATATAGGCATAGTCGAGGTTTTTCAGGCCTTCGCCGGTTTCGGCATCGGGCAGGAAGAAATTCCAGAGGCCTTCTTTCTTGGCCTGGTCCTTGGCGCCTTCGAGCAGCTCGAGCTGGCCCGGCGCGTAGCTCCAACGATCAGCACGGCCTTCACCGAGCTTTTCGAATTTCTCGGACATCGGCTCGACCGTGTCGGTGACGAATCGACGCACATGCTCGAGCAGCGGCATCGCTGCCTCGGACATCCGCAGATCGTTGAGCTCATCGAGCGGGTTCAAGCCGAAACCGGTTTTGGGTTTCACGGTGAAATTGTTCATGGTCTTATCTCCCTCTTGGCGGTCTAAAAATTCAAAAGCCTATCGATAGTGCCACAGCCGGCGCCAGAATGCCGTGTCAGTTCCGACTGATCTGGTGTAATTTCAGGCTCATAACCGACAACCAGAGACATCGCCATGACCGGCCAAACCCGATATCCCCACGTGTTTTCGCCCCTCGACCTCGGCTTTACCCGGCTGAAAAACCGGATCCTGATGGGTTCAATGCACACCGGCCTCGAGGAAGCCGAAAACGGTTTCGAACGGATGGCCGCGTTTTTTGCCGAGCGCGCCCGCGGCGGCGTTGGCATGATCATCACTGGCGGGATTGCCCCCAACACGCAAGGGGGCGTGGGCAGCAAGCTCTCAACGCCCGCGGAAGCCGCCCAGCATCGTCAGATCACGCAGGCCGTCCATGCGGCCGACCCCGAGGTCAAGATCTGCATGCAGATCCTGCATTCCGGGCCGCTGGCCCGTGTGCCCGACTGCGTGGCGCCGTCGGCGGTGAAGTCGCGTATCGGCACCTACCGGCCCAACGAACTCGATGAGGCCGGTATCGAGCAGCAGATCGCCGATTTCGCCAACTGCGCAGCGCTCGCCCGCGAGGCCGGCTATGACGGGGTCGAAGTCATCGGCTCGGCGGGCTATCTTCTGAGCACCTTTCTCGTGCAAAAGACCAACTTGCGCACTGATCGCTGGGGCGGTTCATGGGAAAACCGGATGCGGTTTCCGGTCGAAGTGATAAGGCGAGTGCGTGAGGCGGTCGGCCCCGACTTCATTCTGATCTTCCGAATCGCCGCCATGGATATGCTCGATGGCGGACTCGCCTGGGATGAAGTGGTGTCGTTGGGCAAGGCGGTGCAAGCCGCCGGTGCAAACATCATCAGCACGCATTTCTGCTGGCATGAGTCGCCGGTGCCCACTATTGCCACCATGGTGCCGCGGGCGGCCTTTGCGCAGGTCACCGGCCGCCTGCGCAAAGAGCTCTCGGTGCCACTGATCACCAGCAACCGCATCAACATGCCGGAAGTCGCCGAGGCAGTGCTCGCCCGTGGCGATGCCGATCTGGTCTCGATGGCTCGCCCGATGCTGGCCGATCCCGATCTGGTCATCAAGGCCTTGCAGGGTCGCGAGGATGAGATCAACACCTGTATCGCCTGCAACCAGGCCTGCCTGGATCACACTTTTGGCGGTCGCAAGCAGGTCAGCTGCCTGGTCAACCCGCGCGCCTGCAACGAAACCCTGCTGAGCTACCCACAGACCGAGACGCCGCGGCGAATCGCAGTGGTCGGCGCAGGACCTGCAGGGCTGGCTTATGCCACCGTCGCAGCCGGTCGCGGACACGCGGTCACGCTGTTTGAGGCAGGTGACGATATCGGCGGCCAGTTCAACCTCGCCCGCCGGATTCCCGGCAAGGAAGAGTTCAACGAGACACTGCGCTATTACCGTCGGATGATCGATCTGCACGCAATCGACCTGCGACTGAATTGCCGCGTTGACGCCGCGATGCTGCGCGAGCTTGCCTTTGACGAGGTCATCATCGCCACCGGCATCGAACCGCGTCGCCCTGAGCTCGACGGCATCGACCATCCCAAGGTCGTGGCCTATGTCGATGCGATCCTGAACCGCAAGCCGATCGGCAAGCGAGTCGCGATCATGGGCGCCGGCGGCATCGGCTTTGACGTGGCCGAACTCATCTCGCATGAAGGGGTGTCGGGCGCCCTCGATATCGAGGTGTTCGCGCGCGAGTGGGGCATTGACTTCAAGAACCATCCACGAGGCGGTGTGACCGGTGTCGAGCCGGTGGTGGCGGCTGCCGACCGCACCATCTATCTGATGCAGCGCAAGCCCGAGTCACCGGGCCGGTCGCTGGGGCGAACCACCGGCTGGACGCACCGTATGACGCTCGCTCGACGGGGTGTCAACATGGTGAGCGGTGTCGAGTATCTGAAGATTGATGACTCGGGGCTTCATGCGCTGGTCAATGGCGAGCCCCGCACTTTCGACGTGGATACCGTGATCGTCTGCGCCGGACAAAATCCGCTTCGCAAACTGCATGACGAGCTGACCGCACTCGGGATCGACAGCAAACTGGTGGGCGGCGCGTTTGAAGCGACGGAGCTCGATGCCAAACGGGCCATCGATCAGGCAAGCAGACTGGCTGCCATCGCCTGATGATGCGCGCGACGAAGGAAGATCAGATCCGCAGTCGCCGCAGCCGATCAGGCCTTCCTGTGACGCTGGCTCGCCATGCCGAGCAGACCGAGCCCCAAGCCGATGATGCCAAGCGTCGCCGGCTCTGAAACCCGCGAGGTCGCATCCATCGGGAGCACCTCGGGCAGGCCATTGACCACACCGTAAACCAGCTCCCACTTGCTGCGGTTCGGGTTCGAAAAACGCATCGACATCGAACTTGTCGGTGACGGGCCGCCTGTGAGTCCAGCGCCGGCGTTTGCGAAGGTGTTGTAAGCCGTGGTGCCATCATCGTCAGTGGGGAGGCTTCCCCACGCCTGGAATGCTGTCGTGCCGCTGATCGTCATGACCGTCGTCAAAGTGAAAACCGGGCCTGAAACAAGGGTGTTGAGACCGGTTGAATCCGAAACCGCCCCGCCGCATGAGTTAAAGAAAGACCGGCGATTGTTTGCTGGCGTCGTGAAATTGAGCGTGCCGTTATCGCTGAAACTTGCAGTTTTCGAGCCAACCGATAAGAGAGGATTGCTCAGCGCAGCCTGATTCCGAACTGACGCCTCCGAAAAGCCGCCAAACCCCAGATACACAACGCCATCAACACTGTTGTACAAAATCGCCGCAAACGCTGGCGCCGAGGCAGCCGTTGCAATCACCGTCGCAATTCCGGTCGCAATCAGAGACCTTGCCCAATGAACGGGTCTGGATGAATGCCCCATCTTCACTCCCGACAATTGTTGTGGAATGAACGGCGTGGCCGTCAGCCGTCCCGCGGTCGAGTCTGCATGGGCAAGCCTGGAAACGCAGCGCCTTCAAGCGACGCCATTGCGTCAGAGAAAGTGCCGGACAATCGATCAAGACAGCCATCGACCCGAAAGCGAGGCTGGTCGAGCATGGGCGGATCCGCCGGTCAGGTCAGGTCGCTCAGTCGCGCCTCGGCACTGCGAATCCATAGCAGCAGCACCTCGAGCAGACGCTCACGCTTGATCGGCTTGGCGAGGTGATCAACCATGCCGGCGTCCAGGCAGGCCTGCTTGTCCTGATCGAGTACCGAGGCCGTGCAGGCAATGATCGGAGGGGCACGCTCACGCAATTGGGCGAGGATCGCCTGAGTCGCTTCAAAGCCGTTCATCTCGGGCATCTGCAGATCCATCAGCACGACATCAAATTGCTGAGCCGATGCTTTCTGAACAGCCTGCAGCCCATTTTCTGCAAGGGTGACCTGCATGTTCAAGACAGAAAGGAAGCGGCTCGCAAGCGCTGCATTGACAGCATTGTCTTCGACAAGCAAAACCCTTTTGTCGCGCAATCGCTCACTGATCGATACCGCCTCGACATCCTGATTGAGCAGTATCGAACCCATCTGCCCCTGGCTCCCGATGATCGACCGACCTGGCTCGTCATTCAGAAGAGGCTGACAGACCACCGTGAAACTGAAGGTCGATCCGATGCCTGCGCGACTGCTCACCGAGATCTGCCCACCCATCAATTCAACCATCCGTTTCGATATTGCCAGCCCAAGCCCCGTGCCACCGAATCGCCGGGTGATCGATCCGTCGGCCTGCACAAACGGCTGGAACAGCCGGGAAAGCACATCCTCACTGATGCCGATGCCGGTGTCGGCAATGGTCACGCCGATGGTGCAATCCGATGCGTCGGACTGATGCGGCTCGATCATGACCCGTACCATGCCCTGCGAGGTGAACTTGATCGCGTTCGAGACGAGATTGATCAGTACCTGTTCGATACGGATGACGTCGCCAAGCAGCTGATCGGGCATCCGCGGATCGAGATTGATCTGCAGTTCGATGCCTTTGGCGCGACATTGCGACCGAAACAGCGCATCCAGTTTTCGAACCAGCGCTGCAGGACTGAATGCCTCGATCTGGAGTCTGAGTTCACCTGACTCGATTTTCGAGAGATCGAGAATGTCGTTGATGATCGCAAGCAGTGAATCGCCGGACGAGCGGATGGTGTCGATGTATTCGGCTTGCGTTGCTGTCAGCGGCGTATCGCGGATCAATTCGGCAAACCCGAGAATCGCATTCATCGGTGTGCGAATTTCGTGACTCATGTTTGCGACAAACTCACTCTTGGCCCGGTTTGCAAGATCCGCCTCTTTCATGGCGGCTTCTGCTTGCGCCTGCTTCTGTATCGACAGATGGAGGTACTTGCGTTGCATCGCCTCACTGACGGTCAGCTCGTCGATCTTGCGTCGCACTTCCTGCGACATCCGCCCGAAAGCTTCGATCAGTGCCCCGATCTGGTCGCCACGCGCTCTGGGTAAGCTGATCGCGAAGTTGCCATCACGAATCGCCTTGCTCGCGGTAATCAGGGCGTCGATCGGCCGCGTCAGAGAATAGGATCCTGCTACCAGCAAGGCGATGAACAGACCGAGCCCCGCGAGGGTGATCATCGCCAGGCTCGACAACATGCTTTGACGCGCATCGACGAGCGATGTTCTTGAGAGCGCAAACCGGGTTTGCCCAAGAGACTGCTCAGGCGTCCTGATCGCACTGGCAAACTCGAGCAGGTGCGAATCGATCTGACTGCCCGGTGAGTCGCTCGATACGCCTGGCGCCGGCAATTTTTCGCCTGCTGATGCAATCAGTCGCCCGTGTCTGTCGAACACCGCGATTGAAGAAATTCCCTCAACCGAGACCGCCTCTAACAAGATTGCCTCAACCGACGCGTAATCGCGCTGTGCCATCGGCGTTGCCAGACTCGCGTTGAGCAAAGGCTTGAGTTCGGCGCCGCGTTCGGCGAGCGAGGCCTCGAGATATCGGTCAATCAACAAAGAGGCAACGAAAACAATGCCCCCCAGTGTGGCCAGTTGCAGCGCCACACCCAGCAAAACCAGTTTGGCCCGAAAGCCAAGCTTCGCAAACATCGCTGGAAAATCCAGGCAGGTCAGGGGGTCAGCGCCTTCCTCGTCACCTCGAGATAAACGTCAAGTTCCTTCATCTCTGCCTCAGTGACGTCGCGCAGACCGTTGCGCCCCGGCGAAGCGAAAAACACCTTGCCCTCATCGGAGTCGGGGAACGCGAGAAGCAGCTCCCTGATGCGCTGTCGCTGCGCGACCGGCATCTTCGGATTGGTCAGAATCCAGAAGCCTGAGACGGTTTCCATCTCGGTGACAATGCGCGTCGATTGCCGCATCGGTTCGGGCTTGGCCAGAAACTCGCCCTTGCTCATCATCGCAAACGGCGCTTCGCCCGAACGCAAGACCGCAAACAGACTGTCGTCGTTGGGCACCATGGACAGCCTGTAATCGCGCCCGACTTCCAGCTTGCGTTCTTTCAGCCATCGGATGCCGGCCTGCACCACCAGCGACGAAGGATTGGAGGTGGCAAGCGACTTGCCTGACAGTTGATTGGGATTTGAATTCGGGTTGTCGGCCATCCCGACCAGCACAGCCGGAATACCCGGTTCCAGGCGAGCAAGCACCGACCATCCGCCATCCAACTGCGCGACCCGGCCGAGGTTTGCAGGCGTGAAAACCATCGAATAATTGCCTTTGAGCGTCTCGCGACTGAAGCTCGGGAAATCGGTCGAGGTGACAATCTCAACGCTCTGTTTGAGCGTGCGCTGAAAATAATCGCGAACCGGCTGGTATTGGGCAATCACCACCCGCGCACTCATATTCGGTACCACGCCGATGGTCAGGCCTTGTGAATCGGTCTGCGCATGAGCCGGTGTGGCAAATGGCGCGCCAAAGGCGGTCAACATCATCAAGTGAAAAAATGCCTTGCAAAATCGATCAAACATCCATTGCTCTCGACGTGGAATGAGTAGTGACTAAAAAGAAACACTTCAGCATAACTTTTTTCAATTGAGCGGGGAAGGGAGCAAAGTCAACGCCCTTTCACACCGCTGACCAGGCGGTGATCGGCGACCCCTGCAGCGTGATCCGATGCATCAGCCGCCGATATCCGTGATAGTCGTTGAGCGCGTAGTGCCAGGTCGCCCGGTTGTCCCAGAATGCCATTGAGCCCTCTTGCCATTCGAAGCGGCAGGTAAATTCGGGCTGCACCGAATGCTGATAGAGATAGTCAAGCAAGGGCTTGCTTTCGGACGGTGTCCAGCCTTCGAAATGAAGCGTGAAGGCCCGGTTCACATAGAGCGTTCTACGGCCGGTCTGCGGATGGCGGATGACGACCGGATGCACGACATGCTGAGTGGCAGCTTCGGCGTTGCCCAGTCGCGGGCCAGAACGCTTCACATAGGGCGCATTTGCCCCAAATACATGGGCCGATGAATGAACGGCACGCAGTCCATCAAGCATCACCTGCAAGCCAGGCGACAGCGCTTCATAGGCCATGCTCATGCTGGCGAACAAGGTGTCTCCGCCACGGGGCGGCACTTCGCGTGCCAGCAGCATCGAGCCCATGGCGGGGACTTCGTCGTAGCTGTGGTCAGTGTGCCAATCGCCGCCGATGTTGGTGCGCTGATCGGGCTCTTTCAGAACCTGCGCGATCTCCGGATAGCCCTCGACCGGCTTGAAGAAGCGATTGACATCGATCGGCGACCAGCGCCTTGCAAAGGCGAGATGCTGCTCAGGCGTGATCGCCTGATCGCGAAAAAAGATCACGCCATAGTCCTGAAAAGCCTGCCGAATGGCAGAGAACTCGTCGTCTGAAAGCGACTGCGCCAGGTCGACGCCTTCGATGAGCGCACCAAGCGCGGATGAATAGGGGGTCACCTTCATGCCCGACTGGCTCATGCTGTCTCCTCAAATCGCAATGTTCCGGCAGAATCTCATACCCGCGCGAGCGCGTCATTCGGACGTCGCAATCGCTGAAAATCAGGCACGCGTCAGCATCGACTGAACGGTCGGAGCCGCTGCACCGGCACTGGACTGTCTAGACAAGGCCCGAGCGGACGCCGGGCTCACACCGGTATCCTGCCGACCAGGCGCGCGAGGACAGCAGTCAAAGAAGCTGCGCATAGAATGAACGGATTCATACTTGGCCGACACGCGATGGACTGGTTGACTCCTTACATGACGCAGCACCCCGAATTGCCGGTGTTTCTGGCAATCGGCATCGGATACTGGATCGGCAAGTTCAAACTGAAAGGCGTGGGCTTCGGGCCTGTCACCGGTTCGCTGATTGCGGGGCTGCTTATCGGCTACCTGTTTCACGTCCCGGTTGCCGACACCGCAAAACAGTTTCTTTTCATGCTGTTCATGTTCGGGATCGGCTATTCGGCGGGGCCGGGCTTCGTGCGAGGCGTCCAGGACGGCGGTTGGCGGTGGGTCGCGCTTGGCGTCGTGATTCCGGTGGTTGGGGTATTGACAGCCTTCGCGATAGCTCGCCTGCTCAAGCTCGAGCTGGGCTACGCCGCCGGCATGCTGTCGGGTGCTCTGACCGAATCCCCGGTGATCGGCACCGCCAGCGAGGCCATCAGGTCGCTGCCGTTGTCGGGCGAAGAAAAGGAGCGCCTGATCAGGCAGATCCCGGTGGCCGATGCGCTCACCTATATTTTCGGCACTTTCGGGGTGATTTTCTTCTGCTCCTACATCGGCCCCTGGCTGCTGCGCCTGGATCTCAAGGCTGAGGCCGTGAAGCTTGAAACCGCGATGGGGATGGACCGCGACCGCCACGACGTCACCTCCGCCTGGCGGATGTTCGAGCTGCGAGCCTATCGACTGGATCCGTCTTATTCGGTTGTCGGAAAAACGATCGCCCAGGCCGAGGCCATGGCGCAACCGGCAAGGCTCTTTATCGAACGCATTCGGCGCGACGCTTCGATTATCGAGGCGGGGCCCGAAACCATCCTCGCGGCAGGCGATGTGGTTGCCGTGATCGGACTGAACGAAACACTGGTCGGCACGCTCGCGCCGCAGGCCGAAGAAGTGTTCGACCGCGAACTGCTGGAGATCGGCCAGTCGAGCCTGGAGGTGGAGATCACCCGACGAGAGATCGCGGGCACGACCATCGATGCACTGCGTGCCGACCCCGAACTTATCAGGGGCGTTTTCGTGCGATCGATCAGGCGCGGTGGACAGGACGTTCCAGTCGCGCCGGGTACGGTCTTGCAACGGGGCGACAAACTCACGCTGTTCGGGCTGACACCCACTGTCGAGCGGGTGGCGCAGCGCCTGGGCAACGTGGCCCATCCACCCCAGCACACCGACTTCGTGGCACTGGGCCTGGCGATTTTCACCGGTGCTTTGTTGGGGCTCGCCCTGGCCTTGCCGGTTGGCGGCCTTCATATCGCACTCGGAAGCAGCGTCGCGGTGCTGCTGATGGGGCTCGCAATGGGCTGGCGAAACTCGACCCATCCCGAGTTCGCCTTCATTCCGGAAGGCGCCATCGAGTTCATGAAATCAATCGGTCTGGCTGCCTTCGTGGCCATGATCGGGCTCAAGGCCGGGCCGGTGTTTGTTGATGCCATCCGGGAGATCGGCCTGAAGGTCTTCCTGGGAGGCATCGTGGTCACGCTTGTGCCGCAACTGGTCGGCCTGCTGGTGGGCCGCTACCTCTTGGGCCTCAACCCATTACTGCTGCTGGGGGCACTCGCCGGCGCGCAGACCATGACCGCGGGTCTTGCCGCGCTTCAGGAGCGCTCCGAAAGCCCGGTCGCCGTCATCGGCTACTCGAGCACGGTGGCCTTCGGACATATCCTGATCTCGATCGGCGGGACAGCGCTGATCTGGATGCTCAGCTGACCTCAACGAATGACGCAAGGCGTCTTTGAGCGGGCACAGGCAGGCAATCCCCTACAATCGAACAGT
>CAMCXH010000053.1 GCA_945883285.1 Bordetella parapertussis
ATGCCCTGATGGCCCTGGCGATGTGCGCCTCGCTCAGTGCCGGTATCTGGTGGCTCGCGCAGCGCCCGGCCTTTGCGCTGCAGACCGTGCGGGTTGAAGCGATCTCGCCCCAGCAGCCGCTGATGCACATCACGGCCCCGTTGCTTCGATCGGCGACCTCCGGGCCGATCCGCGGTACGTTCTTTACCGTCGACCTCGAGGCGGTGCGCGAGTCGTTCGAGACCGTGCCCTGGGTACGCCGCGCCCAGGTGCGCCGTATCTGGCCGAACACCCTGCTGGTTGGCATCGAGGAGCATCGTCCGCTGGCGATCTGGGGCGACGGCAGGCTGGTCAATCGCGAAGGAGAACTGTTCGTCGCCAACCCCGAGGAGGCCGAAGCGGACCAGACGCTGGTCGCGTTCTCCGGGCCGCCCGGCAGCGAGGCCGACATGACCCGTCGCTGGCGCGAATTGAGCGAACAGCTCGCGCCGCTGAATCTGACCATCGATGCGCTGACCCTGTCGCCACGCTATGCCTGGACCGCCCGCTTCGACAATGGTCTGACGCTGGTGCTGGGGCGCGAGCAGGATGTCTCGCTTGCCAGCCGCATCGAGCGCTGGATCTCGGTCTATCCCCTGGCGCAGGCCCGACTCAGCCGCGACGCGGTGAGCATTGACTTGCGCTACCCGAACGGATTTGCCGTGCGTGCTCCCGGCGCGCTCGACCAGACCCCTCGCAAACCGGCGGCAATGCGCGCTGTTACCGCCCCGCAAGGGGCCAAGCCGCGGGCAAGCACCGCGACGCTTCGACCCTCCACCGCCAGGCGCACACCATGACACGAGAAGCAAAGGACCTGATCGTCGGGCTCGATATCGGCACCTCGAAGGTGGTCGCCGTGGTCGCCGAAATGCAGCCCGATGGCCGCTACGAGGTGGTCGGCCTCGGCCAGCACGAATCGCGCGGCCTCAAGAAAGGCGTGGTGGTCAATATCGAGACCACGGTCGCTTCCATCCAGCGCGCCCTCGAAGAGGCCGAACTGATGGCCGACTGCAAGATCCGCAATGTCTATGTCGGGATCGCCGGCAGCCATATCCGCAGCTTCAATTCGATCGGCATGGTGGCGATCAAGGACAAGGAGGTCACCGACGCCGACGTGGCTCGCGTGATCGAAACCGCCAAGGCGGTCAATATTCCAACCGACCAGCAGATCCTGCATGTGCTCGCGCAGGAGTTCATCATCGACGGCCAGGAGGACATCCGCGAACCGATCGGCATGAGCGGCGTGCGCCTCGATGTCAAGGTCCATATCGTGACCGGTGCAGTCTCTGCTGCGCAGAACATCATCAAGTGCGTGCGCCGCTGCGGCCTGGAGGTCCAGGACCTGATTCTGCAGCCGCTGGCCTCGAGTTCGGCGGTACTGACCGACGACGAAAAGGAGCTCGGCGTGGCGCTGGTCGATATCGGTGGCGGCACGACCGACATTGCGATCTTTACCGGCGGCTCGATTCGCCATACCGCGGTGATCCCGATCGCCGGCGACCAGATCACCAACGACGTGGCAATGGCCCTGCGCACGCCGACGCCCGATGCCGAAGACATCAAGCTGCGCTATGGCATCGCCAAGCAGGTGCTCGCCGATCCCGATGACAAGATCGAGGTGCCCGGCATCGGCGATCGCGGGCCACGGTCGCTGTCGCGTCAGGCGCTGGCCGCGGTGATCGAGCCACGGGTCGAGGAGCTTTTTTCGCTGGTGCAGCAGGTGATCCGCGAGTCGGGCTACGAAGAACTGCTGTCGTCGGGGGTGGTGATCACCGGCGGCACCAGCATGCTGCGCGGCATGGCCGAACTCGGTGAAGACATTTTCCTCAAACCGGTGCGCATCGGCGTGCCGGGATATTCGGGCGGTCTGGCCGATGTGGTCAGGACCCCGCGCTATGCCACGGTGCTCGGTTTGCTCGAAGAGGCCCGGGTTCAGCGTCAGCGAGGTCGAAAGGTTGCGGAGCAGTCGGGATCCTTCAAGGAAACCCTGCGCCGGATGAAGGAATGGTTTCTGGGGAATTTCTGAGGTCTGTCTGCCTGGTTCTATTTTTATTTCTGTCTTTTTTTCAATCTGAATTGATTGATATCTCAATCCAACGTTGGAGGCCCTACCGATGTCTGCTTTTGAAATGATCGAAAACGAAACCGACGGCGCTGTGATCAAAGTGGTCGGCGTCGGCGGCGCGGGCGGCAATGCCGTCAATCACATGATCAGCCGCGGCGTGCAGGGGGTCGAATTCATTGCGGTGAATACCGATCGCCAGGCGCTCAAGCGCTCGCTCGCGCCCAGCGTGATCCAGCTCGGCGATGCCGGTCTGGGCGCCGGTGCCAACCCGGGTGCAGGCCGCGCAGCCTGCGAAAAGGAACGCGAGCAGGTCAAGGCGGCGCTCGCCGGTGCCAACATGGTGTTCATCACCGCCGGCATGGGCAAGGGCACCGGTACCGGTGCGTCGCCGGTGGTGGCGGCGGTCGCCAAGGAACTCGGCATCCTGACCGTCGGCGTCGTGACCAAGCCCTTCGAGTTCGAAGGCAGCAAGAAGATGCGCATCGCCGATGAGGGCCTCGATCAACTGGCCGAGCATGTCGACTCGCTGATCGTGGTGCTGAATCAGAAACTCTTCGAAGTGATGGACGAAGACGCCAGCCTCGAAGACGCCTTTGTGCGTGCCGACGACGTCCTGCACAACGCGGTGGCCGGCATCGCCGAGATCATCAATGTGCCCGGCCTGGTGAACGTCGACTTCGCTGACGTGCAGACCATCATGGGCGAGCAGGGCAAGGCGATGATGGGCATCGGCGAAGCCGCCGGGCTCGATCGTGCGCGGCTGGCCGCCGAGCAGGCAGTGGCCTCGCCGCTGCTTGACGGCGTCGACCTGTCGGGTGCGCGCGGTGTGATCGTCAACATCACCGCGAGCCGCTCGCTCAAGCTGCGCGAGACCAACGAGGTGATCAACACCATCAAGCAGTTCTGCGCCGACGATGCCACGATCATCCACGGCACGGTCTATGAAGAGTCGATGACCGACCGCCTGCGCGTGACCGTCGTGGCAACCGGCATCGGCCGCACCCAGCGCAAGCCCCAGCTGGTGCCGCAGACCTTTCGCGCGACCGGCACCAGCGATGCGCAGCCGGCCGAGCCGTCCTACAACGACCTGGACAAACCGGCGGTCTGGCGCAATACCCGCGGCAGCGCCTCGGCTCAGGTTGCGGCACTCGAGGAAAAGGGCGTCGATCGGCTCGACATCCCGGCCTTCCTGCGTCGCCAGGCCGACTGATTGCGATTCGGTGCGGCGTCATGCCAGCGGGATACAATCTCCCGCTGCTGATGCCGGTGCGCCGGCGTGGCGATTCCTTCAGGCTCTGGTCGAGCCATGCAGGCGCTTTAACCAACCGTTCCAACAACAGGAGTCACGAGCATGACGATCAAAATCGGCGACCGTGTGCCGGAAGCCACCCTGACCGAATTCATCGAAGTCGAGGGCAACGGCTGCAGCGTCGGCCCCAACGCCTTCAAGGTCTCCGACCTGGTCAAGGGCAAGAAGATTGCGCTGTTTGCGCTGCCGGGCGCCTTCACGCCGACCTGCTCGGCCAAGCATGTGCCCAGCTATGTCGAACACTTTGACGCGCTGCGCGCCAAGGGCGTCGATGAGATCTGGTGTGTCTCGGTCAATGACGCCTTCGTCATGGGCGCCTGGGGTCGCGAGCAAAAGAGCGGCGGCAAGGTGCGCATGATGGGCGACGGCAGTGCCGAATTCACCCGCGCTACCGGCCTGATGCTCGACCTGACTGCGCGCGGCATGGGCGTTCGCTCCGACCGCTATTCGATGCTGATCGATGACGGCGTCATCAAGCAGCTCAATCGCGAGGCGCCCGGCAAGTTCGAAGTCAGCGACGCCGCGACCCTGCTCAAGCAGCTCTGAGCGGCTCGGGTCAAGACACCAGGCGCGTATCGCGATGCTCAGACAACGCACCGTCAAGGCGCTGGTGCGCACGCAGGGCGTCGGGCTGCATTCAGGGCAACGGGTCGAACTGACCCTGCGCCCGGCGCCGCCCGATACCGGCATCGTGTTCAGGCGGGTCGACCTGCCGGTGCCGGTCGAGATTCGCGTCTCGGCCTCCCGCGTGACCGATACCCGAATGGCCTCGACCCTGAGCGCGGCCGACACCGGCGAGGGTGCATCGGTCAAGGTGGCCACGGTCGAGCATCTGATGTCGGCCCTGGCAGGACTGGGAATCGACAACCTCATCATCGATGTCACCGCCCCCGAGATCCCGATCCTCGACGGCTCGGCCGGTTCCTTCGTGTTCCTGATCCAGTCGGTGGGCCTGGTCGAGCAGCCCGCGCCCAAGCGTTTCATTCGGGTCAAGCGCGCGGTCGAAGTGCGCGATGGCGACAAATGGGCACGCCTTGAGCCTCACTTCGGTTTCAAGCTGCGTTTCTCGATCGATTTCGGCCATCCGGCCATCAATGCCACCGTGCAGCAGGTCGAGGTCGATTTCGCCAACGCGTCTTATGTCAGCGCAATCTCGCGCGCCCGCACCTTCGGCTTCATGCAGGATGTCGAATCGCTGCGCTCGCACGGGCTGGCCCGCGGCGGCAGCCTGGGCAATGCGATCGTGATGGACGAATCCCGCGTCCTCAATTCCGATGGCCTGCGTTCCGACGACGAGTTCGTCAAACACAAGATCCTCGATGCCATCGGCGATCTTTATCTGGTCGGTCATCCGCTGCTGGCGTCCTACTCTGCGCACAAGTCGGGCCATGCCATGAACAACCTGCTGCTGCGCGCGCTGCTGGCCGATGAGACCGCCTTCGAGCTCACCACCTATCCCCAGCGCCGCGAGGCGCCACGGGTGTTTGCACTCGACTGGGCCGGCGCCTGAGCTGAGTGGGGCTGGTCCAGGTTGGCTTGGGCTGGCCGACCGTGGTCGTGGCGCGTCGCCGGCTTGGCCGGACGAATCAACCCGAGTGGCGGGCGGCCAGGCGAGCCAGGGCGTCTTTCAGGCCAGGATGGTCGATACGCTGCGACAGATCAGTGATGTGCGCGACCGCATCGGCCCCCGGCGGCGGTTTGTCGCGACGCGCGGCGCTCGCGGCCGGTGCATGAAACAGCGGTTTGAAGCGTACCTTGTCGACCGCCCAGCCCTTTCGCCCGAGTGCGGCGAGCAGGGTCGGCTCGACCTGACGGACCTTTGCCGCCATCGAGGCATGGCTGGCGCCGACCACGAGTTGCTTGTGCTCGAAGGCGACCACGGTGAGCGCCAGTCCGGGAAGGGCACGCCGGACGTCGGCTTCGAGCGCGGCCAGTCGGGTCGCCTGCTCGCCCAGGCGTGCGAAGGCCGGCTCGGCAACCAGCCATGACAGGGCATTTCGGGACCGCGGCGGCTTCATCGGCAATGAACGGGCAGTCACGCCACTCAGGGTGTCAAAGTGCACATGGTGCCCGATGTGGAGCGGGTGGTGCGGCTGAACCTGTGGCCCGATGGTCGGCCAGGGTCGCCAGAGGCGCATGCTAAACTCGTCAGCTGTCCATCAGCCCTGGTGCGGGTCCGCCTGGCGGCCCGGACACTCATGATCCAAAACTTTCTCACCCGGATTTTCGGGAGCCGCAACGAGCGTCTGCTGAAGGACTATCGCAAGGTGGTCGCGAAGATCAACGCGCTCGAATCCTCGCTCACCGGGCTTTCCGATGAGCAGCTTGCCGCAAAAACCCCCGAGCTGCGCGCGCGCCTCGCCCAGGGCCAGACCCTCGATGCGGTTTTGCCCGAGGCCTTCGCGGTCTGTCGCGAGGCGGCCCGGCGTGTGCTCGGTATGCGCCACTTCGATGTGCAATTGCTCGGCGGCATGGCGCTGCATTACGGCAAGATCGCCGAAATGCGCACCGGCGAGGGCAAGACCCTGATGGCGACCCTGCCGGCTTATCTCAATGCGCTGCCCGGCACCGGCGTGCATGTGGTCACGGTCAACGACTACCTCGCCAAGCGCGATGCCGACTGGATGGGTCGGGTCTATCGTTTCCTGGGCCTGAGCGTCGGCGTCAACCTCTCGCAGATGCCGCAGAACCTCAAGCGCGAGGCTTATGCCTCCGACATCACCTACGGCACCAACA
The DNA here is from genome assembly GCA_945883285.1 of Bordetella parapertussis. Taxonomy (GTDB): domain Bacteria; phylum Pseudomonadota; class Gammaproteobacteria; order Burkholderiales; family Burkholderiaceae_E; genus UBA4615. Next base: position 6,129 of record CAMCXH010000053.1, read on the forward strand.
ACGAATTCGGCTTCGACTATCTGCGCGACAACATGGTCTACGACATTGCCGACCGCGTGCAGCGCGGCCTGTCGTTTGCGGTGGTTGACGAGGTCGACTCGATCCTCATCGATGAGGCCCGCACGCCGCTGATCATCTCGGGGCAGGCTGAAGATCACACCGAACTCTATGTGCGCATGAACGCGGTCCCGCCGCTGCTCACCGCCATGGCCGACGAACCCAAGCCCAACGAGCCCGAACCGGATGGCGACTACTGGGTCGACCGCAAAGGTCACCAGGTGCATCTGTCGGAGGCCGGCCACGAAAAGGCCGAGCAGATCCTCACCCGCCTTGGCATCCTGCCCGAGGGCGCCAGTCTTTACGACGCGGCCAACATCCTGTCGATGCATCACCTGACGGTATCGCTGCGCGCCCACACGCTGTTTTTCCGCGACCAGCAATATGTGGTGCAGGATGGCGAGGTGATCATCGTCGACGAGTTCACCGGCCGGCTGATGTCAGGGCGGCGCTGGTCCGATGGCCTGCATCAGGCGGTCGAGGCCAAAGAAGGGGTAACGATCCAGTCCGAGAACCAGACGCTCGCCTCGATCACCTTCCAGAACTACTTCCGCATGTACGGCAAGCTCTCGGGCATGACCGGCACCGCCGATACCGAGGCCTACGAATTTCAGGAGATCTACGGGCTCGAGACGGTCATCATTCCGACGCACCGGCCGATGGTCCGCGACGATCGTCAGGATCAGGTCTTTCGCACCGCGGCTGAAAAATACGGCGCGATCCTGGCTGACATCAAGGAATGCCAGAAACGCGGTCAGCCGGTGCTGGTGGGCACCACGTCCATCGAAAACTCCGAGCTGCTCTCCGGGCTGCTGAAAGAAGCGAAGCTGCCGCACAACGTGCTCAACGCCAAGCAGCACGCCCAGGAGGCCCAGATCGTGGCCGATGCCGGGCGCCCGGGCATGATCACCATCGCCACCAACATGGCCGGCCGAGGCACTGACATTGTGCTTGGCGGCAATGTCTCGGGCCGGGTCGATCAGATTCAGTCGCGCGCCGATCTCGATGAGGCCAGCCGCCAGTCGCAGGTCGAGGCGGTACGAACCGAATGGCAGCAGCTCCACGATCAGGTGGTGGCCGCCGGCGGTCTGCACATCATCGGTACCGAGCGCCACGAGTCGCGTCGCATCGACAATCAATTGCGCGGCCGCTCGGGCCGCCAGGGCGATCCGGGCTCCTCGCGTTTCTTTCTGTCGATGGACGATCAGCTGCTCAGGATCTTTGCCGGCGATCGGCTCAAGTCCATCATGGATCGACTCAAATTGCCCGAGGGCGAGGCGATCGAGGCTGGCATGGTGTCGCGCTCGATCGAGAGCGCCCAGCGCAAGGTCGAGGCGCGCAACTTCGACATCCGCAAGCAGCTGCTCGAATACGACGACGTCTCCAACGACCAGCGCAAGGTCATCTATCAGCAGCGCAACGAGCTGCTCGAATCGGCCGATACCCAGGACCTGATGGCCGGGCTGCGCCAGGGCGTTTTCACCGACCTGTTCCGCGCGCATGTGCCCGAAGACAGCGTCGAGGAGCAATGGGACGCCGCTGCTCTGCAGAAGATTCTCGAGGACGACTGGAAGCTCGAGGTGCCGATCACCACCATGCTGGCGGCCGAGGGCAATGTCACCGATGACGATCTGCTCGCAGGCGTGCTCAAGGCGGCCGATAGCCGCTATGCCGAGAAGGTCGAGCAGGTCGGTCGCGAGGGTTTCCAGGGCTTCGAGCGCTCGATCATGCTGCAGTCGATCGATCAGCGCTGGCGCGAGCATCTGTCGTCGCTCGATCATCTTCGTCAGGGCATTCACCTGCGCGGTTATGCCCAGAAAAACCCCAAGCAGGAATACAAACGCGAGGCCTTCGAGCTTTTCGAGAACATGCTGCAGTCGATTCGCGACGAGGTGGTGCGGATCCTGATGAATGTCCAGATCCAGAGTGCCGAGCAGGCGCAAGAGGCTGAGGCGCAGGTCGAGCGCCAGGCCGAGCAGTCCTATTCGCAGGCCTCCTTCACGCATGCCGATTTTGCGGCGGCGCCCGACGCCGATGCCGAGGCCGTGGCCCTGGCGGTGCAGAATGCGCCCGCTGCGCCATCCGATGCCGACGGTGGCGAGCAGCCCTTCCGGCGCTTTGGCAACAAGATTGGTCGTAACGATCCCTGCCCCTGCGGCTCGGGCAAGAAATACAAGGTCTGCCACGGCCGCCTGGGCTGAAGGAGAGCTCCCCATGCCAGTCAACCTGAGCGCCCCCGACCCGGCCACCCTGAAAGCGGTGGCCGGTATCGAATTGGGAACCGCCAAAGCCGGTATCCGCAAACCGGGTCGCCGCGATGTGCTGATTGCACGCATTGCGCCCGGCGCCACCGCGGCGGGTGTCTTCACCCGCAATCGTTTCTGCGCCGCACCGGTCCAGATTTGCCGCGACCATCTGGCCACCGGTGCTGGCGTGCGAGCCTTTGTCGTCAACACCGGGAATGCCAACGCCGGCACCGGCGAACAGGGGCTGGCTGCCGCACGCGATACCTGCGAGGCGGTGGCCGACCTCATGGGCTGCACGCCGACGCAGGTGCTGCCGTTTTCAACCGGCGTGATCCTCGAACAGTTGCCGCTCGATCGGCTGGTCGCCGGTTTGCCGCAGGCGATCGCCGATCTCGATCCTGCCCATTGGGCGCAGGCTGCCGAGGCCATCATGACCACCGACACGCTGCCCAAGGCCGCCTCGCGCTCGGTCACCGTCAATGGCCGAGCGGCGGTGGTCACCGGCATCGCCAAAGGCGCCGGCATGATCCGCCCGAATATGGCGACCATGCTCGGCTTCATCGCGACCGACGCGCTCGTGCCACAGGAGCTGCTCGAGCAATGGGTGCGCGAGGCGGCCGATGCCAGCTTCAACCGCATCACCATCGACGGCGATACCTCCACCAACGACTCCTTGCTGCTGGTGGCGACCGGCGCTGGTGAGCTCGATGCCGACGGCGCCGGCGGTCAGGCCGCAGCGGTCCTGAAGGCCGCAATCATCGAGGTTGCCCGCGAGCTCGCCCAGGCCATCGTGCGCGACGGCGAGGGCGCAACCAAATTCATCAGCGTGATGGTCGAGCGCGCCACCTCGCACGCCGAGGCCTCGGCGGTGGCCTATGCCATCGCCCACTCGCCGCTGGTCAAGACCGCGTTTTTCGCCAGCGACCCCAACCTCGGTCGCATCCTGGCCGCGGTCGGCTACGCCGGCATCGACGATCTCGACCAGACCGACATCGACCTTTATCTCGGCGACGTCCATGTCGCCACCCGCGGCGGGCGCCACCCCGACTATCGCGAGGAAGACGGGCAGCGTGTCATGAAGGAAGCCGAGATCACGATCCGCGTGGTGCTCAACCGGGGCGAAGCGGCCACCACGGTCTGGACCTGCGACCTGTCCCACGATTACGTCTCGATCAACGCCGACTACCGGTCCTGATACCCTCGATGAGCCTTGATGACGCCCTCCTGACCCGCCTTGCCGAGCGTGCCGAGACGCTGCTCGCCCGCATCGAATCGCTGCTGCCCCAGACCCCCGAGCCAGACTGGGACTCGGCAGTGGCGTTTCGCTGGCGCCGCCGTCACTCCGCGCTGGGTGCGCAGTCCTGGCTTGCGCCGGTGCGCCATCGCGGCATGATTTCGCTCGACGATCTGCACAACATCGACGAGGCCAAGCGCCTGATCGAGCGCAATACCCGCCAGTTCGTGGCTGGGCGACCGGCCAACAATGTCCTGCTGACCGGCTCGCGCGGCACCGGCAAGTCGTCTCTGATCAAAGCCTGTCTGAACGCCTATGCCTCGCGTGGCTTGCGACTGATCGAGGTCGACAAGACCGACCTGGTCGATCTGCCCGATATCGTCGAACTGGTGGCCGACCGGCCCGAACGCTTCATCGTCTACTGCGACGACCTGTCCTTCGAGGAAGGCGAGCCTGGCTACAAGGCCCTGAAAGTGGCGCTCGACGGCTCGGTTGCCGCGGCCTCCGACAATGTGCTCATCTATGCGACCAGCAACCGGCGTCACCTGATGCCCGAAAAGATGAGCGAAAACCTTGCCGCCACGCATACCGAAGACGGCGAGATTCACCCCGGCGAGACCTCCGAAGAAAAGATTTCGCTCTCCGAGCGCTTCGGCCTGTGGGTCGCGTTTTATCCGTTTCGCCAGGACGACTATCTCGCGGTCGCTGCTCACTGGCTCGGTCATTTCGGCTGCACTGCGGCCCAGATCGAGAGCGCTCGCGGCGATGCGCTGCGCTGGGCACTCGAGCGGGGGTCGCGATCGGGTCGGGTCGCCTGGCAGTTCGCTCGCGACTGGGCAGGCAGTCATGGCAAGCAGATCAGGCAGGCTGATGCCCCATCGGCTGCGAAGCCCGGACGCACGAAGGCCGCCAAGCGCGCCGCACCAGAAAAGGCGATCGGATCTGCGCCTGCAGGCAGCGCCAGGTCGATTGGCCTGCGCAGCCGCTGAGCGCCGATCCACCGCTGCGACCCGGCCTGTCGATGTCCGATGCCGCGCCCAAGCTGCTCGATGTAGCGGTTGGCGTCGTGCTGTCACCCGACGGTCAGGTCCTGATCGGTCAGCGCCTCGCCGGCAAGCCCTATGCCGGATGGTGGGAGTTCCCGGGCGGCAAGGTCGAGGCGGGCGAGTCGGTCGAGCAGGCACTGGCCCGCGAACTGAACGAAGAACTCGGGCTGGAGTCGGTCGAATCGACGCCCTGGATCGTGCGCGGCCACGACTACCCCCATGCGACCGTGCGGCTCTACTTTCGGCGGGTGCGCCGCTGGCGCGGTGAGCCGCGGTCCCGCGAGGGACAGGCACTCGTGTGGCAGCCGACCGATGCGATCGGTGTCGCCCCGCTGCTGCCCGCCTCGATCGGCCCGACCGGCTGGTTGCGCCTGCCCCCGTTCTATCGCATCTCCTGTGCGGCCGACATCGGCGTCGCGGCGTTCGAGCGATCGCTCGAGGCACTGCTGAGCACGCAGCCGGTCTTTCTGCAGCTGCGCGAGCCCCTGCTTGGCGAGGCTGAATTCGAGCGGCTCTTCGACCGGCTGCTCAGGCTGCGCCAGACGCGCCCGCTGCGCATCCTCGTCAGCAGTCGGCATCCTGCAGCCTTCTGGCAGGCAGTCGACGGCGTCCACCTGACCGGGCGCGACCTCGCTGCGGCCACGGTTCGGCCGAAGCTGACCTGGGTCGGCGCGTCCTGCCATCATCCCGACGACCTGATCGTCGCCGATCGACTCGGCTGCGACTTTGCGGTGTTCGGGCCGGTCGCCCCGACCGACAGCCATCCCGGCGCGGCATCGATCGGATTTGCCGGGCTGGCCGCACAGATTGCCGCAACGCCGATCCCGGTCTATGCACTGGGCGGATTGTCGCAAGGCGATCTGCCGGCGGCTGAAGCAGCAGGCGCCCATGGCGTGGCCATGATGCGAGCCGCCTGGCGCTGAGCGGCAGTGCGGGGCGCAGGGCTTGTGGGGCGGCTAAGTCTCGTCCTCGTCGACCGGATCGGGCGTGGCCGAGTCGGTGCCGATGGCATAACCGCCGGTGGCCCAGACGCCGAGGTCGATCATCTTGCAGCGCTCCGAGCAGAACGGGCGCCATCGGTTAGCCGATGAGAATTCGCTTTTCCGGCCGCAGATAGGGCAGTCGACGATCGGTGCCATCGGATTAAAGGTTGCACAGGCTCAGTTCGAAGGTGACATCGCCTTCAAACGGTCGGGGCCGCAGATCACCGTCCTGCGAGGTAAAGCGGATCCAGAGCATGTACTTGTTGGCCGAGATTTCGGGGATCGCGCCAGCGTCGGCATCGACCCTGATCTGCAGCATGTGATAGACCTTGCCGGCCAGCGACTGCTGCAGGCTGCCATGATGCGTCGTGACCATTGAGCGGTTGGCCGAGTCGCGCAGCAATCGCAGCACGATCACCAGACTCGCCCGAAGCGGCCGGAACGGTGCTACCCAGCTCGCAATGTCGCGACTGCGGATATCGGCTGATCGGTTGAGCCAGGCGTGATACGAGGGCAGATCGAATTCGCAGGTTCCGCCGGCAATGGCAGCCCGGCTGCGGATGCTCATCAGCCACTCGTTATCGCGCAGATGCTGACCGGTCTTGCCGGTGGTGGCGCTCAGCGCCTGCGCGGCGGTATCAATCTGGTCGAGCACCTTGTCGAGTGCTTCGGTCGACACCTCGGGATTATCGCGAAACACGGTCAGGGTCTGGCGCTGGCGCTCGAGTTCCTGCAGCAGGTCGGATTTCAGGTCGGCACGAGAGGCGACCTCCAGGACCTCGAACAGCGTGGTCAGCGCCACATGATGTTCAAGGGGACCGGACTGGTCGGCGAAGTGATCGAAACGCCCGAACAGGTCTTCAAGCCTGAGCAGCGTGCGGATTCGTTCGTTGAGCGGATATTCGTAGAGAATCAACGCAGGGGCCGTCCTGGGCAGGTCCGGAAGTCGGCGCAGCCATTCTGGCTCATTCGCCCTGCAATGACAAACCGCGATACAGGGAATCCAGCCTGGCAACCTGACTCGTGAGCGCGCCCGGCTCGCCGCCGTTGTCGATCACGTCGTCGGCAGCGGCCAGGCGCTGATCGCGCGAGGCTTGAGCGGCCATGATCGCCTCGACCTGAGCGCGTTCAAGTCCGCTGCGTCGCATGACCCGATCGATCTGGACCTCGGGCGGGCAATCGATCACCAGGATCCGTTGGTAGCGGCCTCGCCAGTCGCGGGACTCGACCAGAAGGGGGACAGCGACCAGCACATAAGGCGCGCCCCCTGCGATTGCCGATTCGATGCCGCGACGGGTGCCCTCGCGAATCAGCGGATGCAGAATGGCTTCGAGTTGCAGGCGGGCAGCGGGCTGCGTAAACGCCAGCGAGCGGACATAGGCCCGGTCCATGCGGCCATCGGCCGCGATCGCGGCATCGCCGAAGGCCGCCCGGATCGGTTTGATGCCCGCGCCACCGGGCGCGGTCAATTCGTGGGCGATCTGATCGGTGTCGACCAGCGCAGCCCCCCGCTCAACGAACAGGTTGGCGATCGTGCTCTTGCCGCTGCCGATGCCGCCAGTCAGACCGATCAGGAGGGGTGTGGCGCCAACCGGGCGATCCGACTTCGACGCTGATTCAGGCGATGCCAAAGAAGGCTCCCAGTGGCTTTCCGACATAAAGCGCCAGCAGACCGGCGCCAGCGAGATAGGGACCAAAGGGAATCGGCGTCTCGCGCCGATGCTGTCGGGAGACGATCAGCAGGATGCCGACGGTCGCGCCGACCGCCGAGGCGAGCAGGATGATCGAAGGGATCTGCTTCCAGCCGAACCAGGCGCCGAGCGCCGCCAGCAGTTTGAAGTCGCCGTAACCCATGCCTTCCTTGCCGGTCACCAGTTTGAAGAGCCAGAAGATGGTCCACAGGATGCCATAGCCGAGCATCGCCCCGACGACCGCCTCGGAAATTGGCACGAAGGTGCCGCTCAGGTTGAAGGCCAGCCCGAGCCACAGCAGCGGCAGGGTGATGTCGTCGGGCAGCAGTTGCGTGTCCAGATCGATGAAGGTCAGCGCGATCAGGGCGAAGCCCAGCAGCAGCGCGCCTGCGCCGGCAGCGGTGGGGCCGTAGCTTGCGATTGCCAGCGCCGCGAGCAGGCCGCTGAGTGCCTCGACCAGTGGATAGCGCATCGGGATGGCTGTCCCGCAGTGCCCGCAGCGTCCGCGCAGCATCAGCCACGAGACGACCGGAATGTTCTGCCAGGCTGCAATCGGCGTGCCGCAGTGCGGGCAGCGTGAACGCGGCGTCATCAGGTTGAACGGTGTGCGTTCGGCGACCGGCTCGCCGCGCAGTTCGGCCGCCTGGGCTTGCCAGTCGGCCTCCATCATTTTGGGAAGCCGGTAGATCACGACATTCAGGAAGCTGCCTACCAGCAGCCCCAGGACGGCCGCCAGGCCGATCAGCGTGGCGGGTCCGAGGTCATCCAGCATTTGAATCGCAGGGCTGAGCAGCATCGCATCGGGCGGCCATGGGCCAGGTCGCGGACCATCTGGCGCTATACCGCCTGGCCCATTTTGAAGATCGGCAGATACATCGCGACCACCAGTCCGCCGATCAGTCCACCAAGGAACACCATGATAATCGGCTCGAGCAGGGATGCGAGTCCGTCGACCGCATCATCGACCTCGCCCTCGAAGATATCGGCGGCCTTGCCCAGCATCGCGTCGAGTGCGCCCGACTCCTCGCCGATCGCCGACATCTGCAGCACCATGTTCGGAAACACGCCGGCGTTGGCCATCGATGTGGTGAGGCTGGTGCCGGTCGAGACCTCCTGCTGGATCTTGCGGGTGGCATTCAGGTAGACGATGTTGCCGGATGCGCCGCCCACCGAATCAAGCGCCTCGACCAGCGGCACGCCGGCGGCGAACATGGTCGACAGCGTGCGCAGCCATCGGGCGATGGTCGCCTTGCGGATCAGCGGCCCGAAGACCGGCAGTTTGAGCATCAGCCTGTCCATGAAGAACTGCACCGCCGCCGATCGCCTCCAGGCCTGCATCAGGAAGTAGTAGATGCCGCCGGTCACGCCAAAGATGAGATACCAGTTCGCCACGAAAAAGTCCGACATCGCCATCACGACCAGCGTTGGCATGGGCAGATCGGCACCGAAGCTCGCAAACACACTCTTGAAGGCAGGGATCACGAACAGCATGATCACGCTCACCACGATCCCGGCCACCCCCATGACCGCGGCAGGATAAAACAGGGCCGATTTGATCTTCGACTTGATGGCCTGCATTTTCTCCTTGTAGACCGCGAGGCGGTCGAGCAGGTCATCGAGAATGCCGGCCTGCTCACCGGCACCGACCAGATTGCAGAACAGATTGTCGAAGTAGAGCGGGTATTTCCTGAATGCCTGCGACAGCGCGGTACCGGTCTCGACATCGGCCTTGATATCGGTAAACAGTTTGGCGACCGACTGGTTGTCGCTGCCCTTGGCCACGATGTCAAAGGACTGCAATAGCGGCACGCCGGCCTTCATCATGGTCGACAACTGGCGGGTAAAGAGGGTGATGTCTTTTTCGGTAACCTTCTTGCCCGTCTTGTAGCGCTGCTTCTTGACCTTGGTCACCGTGATGCCCTGACGGCGCAGTGTCGACCGCACCACCGCATCGCCGCCTGCACGCATCTCGCCCCGGATGGCCTTGCCGCCTCGGTCGCGGCCCTCCCAGAGAAAGGTGAAAGTCTTCACCGCCAGGGTGTTGCCGGTCAGGGGTTTGCTCAGGGGCTTGCTTGCCATGACGCGCTCCGCTTCAATCGTTGGTGCAACCGAGGACTTCCTCGATTGACGTCAGCCCTTGCCTGACCTTGCGCAATCCCGAGGTCCGCAGATCCGAGACGCCATCGAGCTTGGCCTGCCTGGCAATCTCGATGGCATTGCCGCCGGCCAGGATGATCCGCTGGATCTCCTCCGAGATCGGCATCACCTGATAGATGCCGACGCGGCCTTTGTAGCCGCCGCCACTGCAGCGCTCGCAGCCGACCGGCCGATAGGGCGTCCAGCTGCCGTCGAGGTCTTCATCCTTGAATCCGGCTGCCAGCAGCACGTCTTCCTCGATGTCGACCGGCTGTTTGCAGGTGCACAGCCGACGGGCCAGTCGTTGCGCCGTAATCAGGATGACCGCTGAGGCGATGTTGAAGGGCGCGATGCCCATGTTCATCATCCGGGTCAGGGTGGTCGGTGCGTCGTTGGTATGCAGCGTCGACAGCACCATGTGACCCGTCTGGGCGGCCTTGATCGAGATGTCGGCAGTCTCCAGGTCACGGATCTCACCGACCATGATGATGTCGGGGTCCTGGCGCAGAAACGATTTGAGGGCCGCCGAGAAAGTCAGGCCCGCCTTGTCGTTGACGTTGACCTGATTGATGCCGGGCAGGTTGATCTCGGCAGGGTCTTCCGCAGTCGAGATGTTCACGCCCGGCTGATTCAGAATGTTCAGACAGGTATAGAGCGAGACGGTCTTGCCGCTGCCGGTCGGTCCGGTTACCAGCACCATGCCGTAAGGTCGGCGCACCGCATCGAGCAGGACTTCTTTTTGTTCGGGTTCGTAGCCGAGCGCTTCGATGCCCAGACGCGCCGACGACGGATCCAGAATCCGCATCACGATCTTCTCGCCGAAAAGCGTCGGCAGGGTCGAGACCCGGAAGTCGATCGCGCGCTGCGCCGACATCACCAGCTTCATCCGGCCGTCCTGCGGGACGCGCTTTTCCGAGATGTCGAGCTTGGAGATCACCTTGATTCGCGAAGCGAGCTTGTCCTTGATCGCCAGCGGCGGCTGAGCGATCTCGCGCAGTTCGCCGTCGATCCGGTAACGGATCCGATAGTGCTTTTCATAGGGCTCGAAGTGGATATCCGAGGCGCCGCCATTGATGGCGTCAAGCAGGATCTTCTGAAGAAACTTGACGATCGGCGCATCGTCGATCTCGCCACCGTCGTCTGCCGGCGCCGCTGCCGGCGATTCCGATTCGACCATGGCCAGTTCGCTGTCCAGCGAATCGCTGACCAGCTCGGACATCTTCTGGTTGGCCGACTGCCCCAGCCGCTCAATGGCCTTGAGCAGCTTGTCGTGCTCGACGATGACCGGATCGACGCTCGCCTGGGCCTGGAACTTGACCCGATCGATGGCCTGCAGGTCGGTCGGATCCGACAGGGCGACCGTCAGACGGTTGCCGCGTTTGACCAGGGGAATGATCCTGCTCTCGACGACCAGCTTGCGATCGATGAGCTCTGGCGGGATCGACTGGGCATCCAGGGCCGCCAGGTCCATCAGCGGCAGCCCGAAGGTCTCGGCGGCAAATCGCGCCAGGCTGATCGCCGACAGCCCGCCGCCGCTCACCAGCACATCGATGAATTTTCCCTTGGCGGGGTCGGTCTTCTTCTGAATCTCGACGGCCGCTTCCAGCGTCAGCAACTGGTGCTGAACCAGCGCGCGAGCCATCCCCGACAGGACAACGTTGTCGGTGGCGGCACTGGCTCCGGCGAGGCTCAACGCCTCCTCCAGATGGCTATACGATTGTTCATCCAGTCAGTTTGCAGCCGCCGGAACGCTTGTGACACGGCCCGACGCCACCGCAAGGATGAACGGCCAGTGTCGGCGTGCCGGCGGTTTGCCGCCGTCGGTGCATTGCGACGCCGGCCTGCCGGGCGCCCCCGGCGAGCGCCAGTCCAGTCGAGCGCGCCTCAGGCGAAACCTGCCGCCCCGCTTGCTACACTTGACGGTCAACTCCCTGCTTTTGCCATTCATGCCGAGCCTTTTTGCCTCGAACCGGCCGGCTTCTGATCTGAAGAACCGGCAACATGGCGCAGACAGCGCGGCGGGGATTTCGCGGGTGGCAGCGCAGGCCGCGTCGATCATTTTCGGGCTTGCGCTGCTGACCTGGTCTGGCGTGTCGTGGTCCCAGCCGGTGGCCCTGTCGGGCGATGCCGGTCTGTTCGACCCCGGCCCCTTCGTGCTCGAGCGCTTCGATGACGATCTCGTCGACGGCCCGGGTGGCCGGACCCTGCCCCTGCGCCTGCGGGTGCCTGCGCCCTGCGACGCCGCGACACCGCGTCCGCTGATCCTGTTTTCGCACGGCCTGGGCGGATCGAAGGCCGGTGGTGCCCGCTGGGGCGAGCACTGGGCCTCGCACGGATTCGTGGTCATCCATCTGCAGCATCCCGGCAGCGACGAGTCGCTCTGGCGGACCGGGCCTGGGACCTTCGATCCCGCGAGGCTGCGCCTGGGCATGACCCCCGAGCAGGCAGTCCTGAGAGCGCTTGACGTCGCCGCGGTGCTCGACTGGCTGGCCAGGCGTCAGGTTCGCGACCCCCGGCTGGCCTGTCTCGACCTGGCTCGGGTCGGCATGTCCGGCCACTCATTCGGCGCGCAGACGACGCAGATGGTGGCCGGCCAGGGTCGGCTGGTCTGGCCGGCGGCGGCGAGTCAGCCGGGTTCAGCAGCGCCTGCAACGCCTGCTGCGCCCCTTCGCGATCCGCGAATCAGCGCCGCGATCGCCTTCAGCCCCGCGATCCGCGGCGCGGATGAGGCGTCGGTTGCCGCGATCACACTGCCCTTCATGGTCATCACCGGCGCCCTTGACGACGGCGGCGCACTCACCGGCGTCACACCAGCCATGCGGCGGGCAGTCTACGAACGACTGCCGCCCGGAAATGCCTGGCTGCTGTGGTTTGCCGAAGGCGATCACATGGTTTTCAACGGGGGCGTGCCAAGGGCGGCCCGAAAGGCGGCCGATGCCCATGTTCTTCGCGTTGCTGCCGGTCTGAGTCTGGCGTTCTGGCGAGCAAGGCTGCACAACGATACCCAGGCTGCGGCGTGGCTGTCGGGCGACGGCCCCCGCGGTGTCCTGAGCGCGGGCGACGCCTTCGAGTCCCGCTGACCGTTCTGTGCCGGGGCCGGGCCAGACTCGCGGCTGGCCTGTCGACTCGTTGGATTTCAAGGGCTTGGCAGCCCGCAGCGCTTGATCATGGCGCAACGAAAGCGTTAATGCTGCGATGCAGCAATTCCGCCCGATTTCAAGTGCGCCCCTGGCACCGTCTTCGGGTATAACCCTTCGGCTCACTGAAGCTGCTTGCCAGCGGTGCCGGTTCCAGCTTATAAGCTCACCTTCCGCGCGGTAAACCCTTTGTCATAAGGGTCTGCGCCAGTCATTTCGAAGTGGACGGAGACAGATGGTTGACAGCAAATCAGCCCTGCTGAGCGTGCAGGGCGTCACGGTCCGATTTGGCGGCATCGTCGCCCTGGATGGCGTGACCTTCGATGTTCCCAAGGGCGGCGTCTGCGGTCTGATCGGCCCCAACGGCGCCGGCAAGACGACGCTCTTCAACTGCCTGAGCAGGCTTTACTCGTACCAGAGCGGCGACATCCTCTTTGAGGGGAAGTCGATCACCGCGATGCAGTCCAACGAGATCTCCAAGCTCGGTTTCGGCCGCACTTTCCAGAACCTGGCGATGTTCAAGACCATGAGCGTCGAGCGCAACGTCATGATCGGTGCACACAGCCGTTCAGAGGCGGGCTTTTTTGCCAGCGCGCTCGGTCTGTCATCGGTGGCCGCCGAAGAAGAGCGCCTGCGTGCCCGTGCTGCCGAGATCATCGACTACATGGACCTCTCGCCCTACGCACAGCGACTGGTCGGCGATCTGCCCTTCGGTATCCAGAAGCGGGTCGAAATGGCCCGGGCGTTGGCCTCCGACCCCAAGCTTTTGCTGCTCGATGAGCCGGCCGCCGGTCTGAACCACGACGAGATGGCCGGCCTGGAAGAACGGATCAACGATGTCCGCGACCGGCTTGGCATCACGGTGCTGCTGGTTGAGCACCACATGAGCCTGGTGATGGCGGTCTCGCAAAAGGTCGTTGTGATCAATTTCGGCAAGAAGATCGCCGAAGGCACCCCGGCTGAAATCCAGCAGCATCCCGAAGTGATCGCTGCCTACCTCGGAGCACCGGAAGATGCCTGAACTCCTTGAAGTCAAAGGCCTGAACGCCTCCTATGGACCGACCCAGGTCCTCTACGACATGAACTTCTCGCTGGCCCAGGGGCAGATCACCGCCATCCTGGGTGCCAACGGCGCCGGCAAGACCACCACCCTGCGGGCGATCTGCCAGGCGGTCAAGACCAGCGGCAGCATCCTTTTTGATGGTCAGCAGTTGGTCGGCAAGTCGACCGAATCGGTTGTGCGCATGGGCGTGGCCCATGTGCCCGATGGCCGCGGCACCTTCACCGCACTGTCGGTCGAAGAGAACCTCAAGCTCGGTGCCTATGTGCGCAAGGACCGGGCCGAGGTGGCGCTCGACATCGAGCGGGCCTACACCCGCTTTCCGCGACTGAAAGAGCGTCGCAACCAGCAGGCCGGCACCTTGTCGGGCGGCGAGCAGCAGATGCTCGCGATCAGCCGCGCGCTGATGTTGCGTCCGCGCCTGTTGCTGCTCGATGAGCCGTCCTTTGGCCTGGCCCCGCTGATCGTCGCCGAGATCTTCCGCATCATGCGCAAGATCAACGAGGAAGAAAAAGTCAGCATGCTGCTGGTCGAGCAGAACGCCAGTCTGGCGCTCGGGTTGGCCAACCATGCCTACCTTCTCGAGACCGGCCGGATCGTGATCTCGGGTCCGAGCGAACAGATCCGGAACGACGAGACCGTCCGCCGGGTCTACCTCGGTTACTGATCCCAGCGCCGCCCCCTTCCGCAAACAACAGAAAACAGAGCGAAACGAGACGATGGAAGCCTTATTTCACCAGATCTTTGCCGGCATCTCCAATGGGGTTATCTATGCCTCCATCGGACTCGCGCTGGTCATGATTCATCAGGCCACTCACCACATCAATTTCGCCCAGGGCGAGATGGCGACTTTCAGCACCTTCATCGCCTGGGCGCTTGTCAATGCAGGCTGGCCCTACTGGGGCGCGTTTTTTGCCACGGTGGCCGTCTCCTTTCTGGGCGGCCTGCTGATTCAGCGGACCATCCTCAAGCCGGTCGAAAAGGCGCCGGTGCTGACCAATGTGATCGTCTTCGTCGGTCTGCTGGTGATCTTCAATGCAGTGGCCGGCATG
>CAMCXH010000054.1 GCA_945883285.1 Bordetella parapertussis
GACAGCACGCACAGGGTCATCGCAAGCAGATACCGCATCCATCGGATCATCGTGGGTCTCCTGATCAAGGTCGGTCGAGCGCCGACATGGGGTGACCATGAACCGGAAGGCGGTATCGGTCAAGTCGCGGGCAGTCGCTTCGACAAGCGACCGGGTCGACGCCCGGGCGGACACTCGGGCGGACACTCGGGCGGACACTCAAGACCCGATGATCCAGCCCTCGACCGGATCGACCGCCTGCGGCAAACCCCAGCGGTGATCGCGCCGGCGCCAGGCCCAGGCGGCCTGCGCAGCGCATGACACCGCATCGAGCAGATCGGCGCCGGCGTCCTCGATGCAATCGGCGCGCCACTGCGCGAAATCGATGCGGGTCTCGAAGTGATGGGCGCCGGCCTCGAGCGCGGTGACCAGCCGCTCGCGGGCCGTGCGTCGTGGCGCATCCAGACGTCTGGCAGGGTCGTCACTTTTATAGGACTCACGGCCCAGCACCGATCGGGCGAGCAGTCCGGGATAGCCTTCGAAAGCGATGCGAGCGGGGTCGGTGCCCTGCTCATGCAGGCCGGGCAGGCTCACACCGGCCGCAAGCAGACGCGGCGCGCCGGCATGCAGCATCAGCACCACCGGCGGGTTCACCCATTTCATCGACGAGCTGCTGCCGGCGCTTGCATCGGTGGCGCGATGCGCAAACTTTTGACCCGCCGGGCGCGCATCGCACCAGGCCCGGCAATGGGCTACCAGCTCGGGGCGAGCCAGCGCCTGCAGGCGCGCGGTCAGGGTCGGCCAGACCGCGACGCCCGAGGTCGGCCAGCCCAGCCCCTCGACAAAGGCACGCGGCAATCCAAAGGGGAAATCGAAGGCCGCAACCCAGGCATCGGGCGCCTGCAGCCAGGCGTCGAAGGCCTCAAAGCTGTCAAGGCGATCGAGGTGCTCGAGGCGGCAATTCAAGTCTGGCGAGCGGCCTGTGTCAGCCGCACTGGCCGCACTGGCCGCAACAGAGGCACTAGCGGCAACAGCGCCACGATGGGCCGGCGCGACGCGATCAGTTGCGACCGGCTCGACGACGGATTCAACCGTCTCCTCGACCTGCAGCACCGCCACCGTGATCGGCTTGCGTCGGCTCGGCGCGCTGGTGAAGTCGACTCCGATCAGCTTCATGGCGCCGAACCCAGCAGGGCGTGCAAATCGGCAAGCGTATTGGCCTGATCGACCGTCTTGTCGGTGCGCCACCGCAGGATGCGCGGAAACCTCACCGCCACACCCGACTTGTGACGCGGCGAGTGCGAAATCCCCTCGAAGCCGAGCTCGAAAACCAGGGTCGGGGTGACGCTGCGCACCGGGCCGAACTTTTCGACCACCGTGCGGCGAATGACCGCGTCGACCTGCGTGATCTCGTCATCGGTGAGGCCGGAGTAGGCTTTGGCAAAGGGCAGCAGCGCAGGCAGCTCAGAACCCTCGCCTGCGGCACGACTCCACAGCGCGAAGGTGTAGTCGGTGTAAAGACTTGCGCGTCGGCCATGGCCGCGCTGCGCATAGACCAGCACCGCATCGATGCTGTAGGGCTCGACCTTCCATTTCCACCAGTCGACGCCTTCGGCGCGGGTGCGGCCCATGCCATATGCCGATGACCGGCGCTTGAGCATGAAGCCTTCGACGCCGCGTTCGCGCGAAGACTCGCGCAGGGTGGCGAGCTCGGGCCAATCGGATGCGGCGAGCACCGGCGACAGGCGCACAAGCTCGTTGATCGGCGCACCGAGCAGGCGCTCGAGCTGCGCGCGCCGCGCGGCAAGCGGTCGATCGCGCCAGTCCTGGCCGCCCGATTCGAGCAGGTCGTAGGCCACGAACACCGCCGGTGCCTCGCGCGCAATCGCAGCGGTGAGGGTCTTGCGGGTAATGCGCCGCTGCAGGGCGGCAAAGGGCAACGGGCGCGAGCGGGCGACATCCCAGGCCAGGACCTCGCCGTCGAGCACCAGGCTGTTGAGGACAAGGCCATCAGGCCCCGGGCCGTCGAGGGCCGGGGCCCCGGCCAGCTGTCGCGCAGCCCGCTCGATTTCAGGAAAGCGCTCGGTGATCAGTTCCTCGCCGCGCGACCAGAGCCAGACCTGCTCGCCCCGCATGACCAGCTGCGCCCGAATGCCGTCCCACTTCCACTCGGCCTGCCAGTCCTGCAACGCGCCAAGCGACGCCACCTCGCCCTGAAGCGGATGCGCGAGAAAGAAGGGATAAGGCTGGCCGCCGGTCGCGAGCACGGCCATGCCCTCGGCCACCGGCGCGATCAGCGCGAGGTAACGCTGTGCATCCGGCATCCGGCGGGTATCGGTATAGCCGATCATGCGCTGCGCGATCAGGGTCGCCTCGAGTCCGGCGACCTCGGCCAGGGCACGCACCACCAGCTGCTTCGACACGCCCACCCGCAAGCCGCCAGTGATCAGTTTGTTGAGCGCAAAGCGGCCGTTCCAGTCGAGCTGCGACCACCAGGTCTTGAGCGCCTCGATGCCGACCTCGGCCGGCGCTCCCCGCAAGGGCAGCAGACGCTCGTCCATCCATCGCGACAGGCCAATGGACTCGCAAGCCTGCGCCTCGGGCAGCAGATGGGCGATGGTCTCGGCCAGATCGCCAACGCTGGAATAGCTCTCGTCGACCAGCCACTCGGGCAGGCCGCTGACCTGTCGCGCTGCCTCGCGAAGCGATCTCGCCGGCACGATCTGGCGCGGCTTGCCGCCAGCGAGAAAGTAGGTCGCCCAGGCGGCATCGGCGGGCGGTGCGTCACGCAGATAGCGCACCATCGAGTCGACCTTGTGGGAGGTTGATCCGGAGGCATCGAGGTCGGCATAGAGCCTGGAGAAGGCCTTCATGCGCGCGGCTCGGCGTGCGGGGTGCCAGAGGGTGTGCCGGCCGGAGCGCGGGGGTCGTCAGCGCGACCATCGCCCTCGCCTTCATCGCCCTCGAATTGAGTCGGCAGGGCACCCGCCTCGATGCCCTGTTCGCCAAGCCATCTGACCATGACCGCCACCTGCCCATGGGTCACGAAGACCCGCTGCGCGCGGCTTTCACCGATGGCCTGCTGCAGCCCGGGCCAGTCGGCATGATCGGACAGCACGAAGCCACGGTCGCAGGCGCGCCGTCGTCGTGCGCCGCGCAGCGCCATCCAGCCCGAGGCAAAGGCATCGCTCGGATCGGGGAAACGGCGCAGCCAGCTCGTGCCGGCGGCCGACGGCGGCGCCAGCACCAGGGCACGCGAGAGCGGCTGATGATCGGAGATCTGACGACCGGGCGCGGCGCGGGTCGCCTCGCTCACCAGGGCGGTGTCGGGCAGCGTGACGCCGGCCGCGCGATAGACACGGTTGAGCGACTCGATGGCGCCATGGCAGATGATCGGGCCGATCGAGGCATCGACGCCCGCCAGAATGCGCTGCGCCTTGCCGAACGAATAGCAGTACAGCACGCTCGCACGACCCGCGGCAGCATTGGCCGCCCACCAGGCATCGATCTCGGCAAAGACCTGCGAGGGCGGCGCCCAGCGGTAGATCGGCAGGCCGAAGGTCGACTCGCTCACAAAGGTGTCGCAAGGCACCGGCTCGAAGGCCTCGCAGGTGGGATCGGGCTGCAGCTTGTAGTCGCCGCTGACCACCCAGACCTCGCCACGATGCTCGATGCGCACCTGCGCCGAGCCCAGCACATGGCCTGCCGGATGCAATGACACGCGCACGCCGTTGATGTCGACTGGCTCGCGATAGGGCTGGGCCTGCAGACTGATCTCACCCAGCCGTGCGCGCAGCACGCCGGCGCCGGGCGCGGCCGACAGATAGTGGCGATGCCCGCTGCGGGCATGATCAGCATGGGCATGGGTGATCACCGCCCGATCAACCGGGCGCCACGGGTCGACGAAAAAATCGCCGGCTTCGCAATAGAGGCCCTGCGCCTGCAGGGTCAGCAGCGGCGGTCGTGCTGAGGCTCTCATTCAGTAGCTGCTGCCATGGCCCGAGACGATCACACCGAAGCGCAGCACGCGATAGGCGACCCAGCCCTTGAAACGCTGCCAGACCGATCGGCGCTGGAGCTGCTCGCGCTCGACCGGTTTGCCGCCGTCAGCCATCGCGGCCAGCAACTGGCCGCGCAACTCGGCGGCAAAGCCGGCATCGAAAACCACGACATTGGCCTCGCGTGCAAGCAGCAGCGAAAAGGGATCGATGTTGGACGAACCGACCGTCGCCCAGTCGTCGACCACCGCCACCTTGGCATGCAGAAAGCTGCGGTGATACTCGACGATCTCGATACCGGCGGCCAGTAGCGGCGGATACATCGCCTGCGTGGCCAGATGCGGCAAGGTGTATTCGATACGCCCCTGCAGCAGCAGCCGCACCGGCACGCCGCGTCGCCTCGCCTCGATCAGCGCCCGTCTGAACCGGCGGCCAGGGAAAAAATAGGCATTGGCGATCAGGACCTCGCGTTTTGCACTGCCGATCGCCTTCAGATAGGCACGCTCGATCGAACGGCGATGGACCAGATTGTCACGCAGCAGCAGCCCGGCTCGCAGTCCCCGAGCCGCGGGGCGCGACATGACAGGCGTGAGCTGGGGTGTCAGTGACGGGTCAGAGGGCTGTGAGTGCGGCAGTGAGTGCGGCTCGGACAACGGCTGCTGTGCCGGCGAAGCCGCCTGCCCGGTCACCTGCCGCCACAGTCGCGCAAGCGCCCGACTGACCTCCGGGACCAGTGGCCCGGTGAGGCGAACCGCATAGTCGAGCCGTGGATACTCCAGCTCGCCATGGTTGGGATCGAACTGATCGCCCAGCAGATTGATGCCGCCCACGAATGCCACCGCATCATCGATGCAGACCAGTTTGCGATGCAGACGGCGAAGATGCTCGCGATCGAGACTCAGTCGGCTGCGCACCGGCCCATAGGTCGCTACCTCGACGCCCGCCTGGGCAAAACGATCGGCAAGCCCCGCCGCCAGGACCGGCGTGCCGATACCATCGACCACGACCCTGACTGACACCCCTCGCAGCGCGGCGGCAGCCAGCGCGCCCGCCACCCGCAGCGCGACCGGGTCATCGGCAAAGATGTAGGTCTCCAACCCGATCGATGTGCGCGCGGCCTCGATCGCCACAAGCAGGGCATCGAAATACTCGCCGCCCGATTGCAGCAATTCGACCTGATTGCCGTCGCAGATCACCGGCCGCAAGCCCTGCAGCAGCGATCCACGATTCGGCATGGGCCTGGCCATCGACGCGGTCCTGCGGATCTATCGGCGCAGCGTGAAATCGGCGACCAGCGGCGCGTGGTCGGACAGGCGCGCCCAGGACGGCCCTCGCAGGACACGGGCGCCCTGCAGCGTGAATCCGCGCTGATAGATGCGGTCCATGCGCAGCCAGGGCACCAGGGCCGGGAAGGTGCGGGCCGATCCCATGACCTCCGAGACCTGCAGCGAATCGATCAGGCGGCGACTCAGGTGGTCGCGCCAGTCGTTGAAGTCACCGGCAATCAGCAGCGGCGAGCGCTGCGGCACCTCGCGGGCGATCCAGTCGATGAGGGCATCGGTCTGGCGCTCGCGGCTGCGCGCAAACAGCCCGAAGTGAATCACGAAGCAGTGCACATTGCGCTTGTCGACCCGCACCACGCAATGGAGCACGCCGCGCTTTTCGAGGGCGTGATCGGAAAAGTCGCGATTTTCCTTGCGCACGATCGGAAATCGCGACAGCAGCGCATTGCCGTGATGGCCATGCAGATAGCTGGCGTTTCGCCCGTAGGCTGATTCGAAAGTGTGCTTGAGCGTCGGCGAGCGGGCCAGAAATTCGTCCTGCGGCTCGCGCGGCCACTGCTCGAAACGATTGGCATGCTGCTCGTTGCGGCCCTGCACCTCCTGCAGGAAGATCAGATCGGCATCGAGCTCGTGCAGGCGCGAGCGCAGCGCATGAACGCTCGTGATTCGCCGCAGGCCGAAGAGTTCGCGGATCACGCCTTTGTGGATGTTGTAGGTCGCAACCCGCAGGGCGCCGGGGGGTGGCGTGTCACCCGGGGTGGTCGGTGTCATACCGGCCTCGAGCGGGCGGGCAGTTGCCGGATCGCCTCGACATTGCTCATCGAGAAACACATGCCGGCCGCCTCCTGCCAGGGCAGCCAGCGGTATTGCAGATGTTCGCGGGCGGCCAGCCGGATCGGCTCGGGCGCGGCAAGCCGCAATCCGAAGACATGTTCGGTATTGCGGGTCACGCCCTCGGGATAACGATGGCGCCACTGCGGATAGATCTCGTACTGATGCGAGACCTGCCAGTCCTGGAGCTGATGGCGGGCCACATCGAGCCCGGTTTCTTCCTGTACTTCGCGCGCGCAGGTCACCAGCAACGGCTCATCGATCGCATCCTTGCTGCCGGTCACCGACTGCCAGAAGCCGGGATGATCGGCACGCTCGAGCAGCAGCACCTGCAGATCGGCGGTGTGGATCACCACGAGCACCGATTCGGGAATCTTGTTGCCCATCGCCTGCGCCCCTTGCATGCCTGCCTGAGTCGTCGCTTGCGCGTCGGCCAGTCCGAAGCCCGCCTCAGGCCTTGATCTCGGTGGCTCGCAGGCGGATGTGCAACTCGCGCAGCTGCTTTTCGTCGACCGGCGAAGGCGCCTGCGTGAGCAGGTCCTGGGCGCGTTGCGTCTTGGGAAAAGCGATCACGTCGCGAATCGATTCGGCGCCCGCCATCATGGTCACGATGCGATCGAGTCCGAATGCGATGCCGCCGTGCGGCGGCGCGCCGTATTGCAGGGCATCGAGCAGGAAGCCGAACTTGGCACGCGCCTCGTCGGGGCCGATCTTGAGCGCACGAAACACTTTGCTCTGCACCTCTTCGCGGTGGATGCGCACCGAGCCGCCACCGATCTCCCAGCCGTTGAGAACCATGTCGTAGGCCTTGGCGATGCAGCGCCCCGGATCGGTGGCCATGTAGTCCTCGTGACCGTCCTTGGGCGCGGTAAAGGGGTGATGGACCGCGACCCAGCGGGCATCCGCCTCGTCGTATTCGAACATCGGGAAGTCGACCACCCAGAGCGGCTTCCAGGCAGTTTCGAAGAGCCCATGGCTGCGTCCGAAATCGGAGTGGCCGATGCGAACACGCAGGGCACCGATCGCATCATTGACCACCTTGGCCTTGTCGGCGCCGAAAAAGATCAGATCGCCGCTGAGTGCGCCAGTGCGCGAGAGCACCGCATCGAGCGCGCTGTCGTGCAGATTCTTGACGATCGGCGACTGCAGCCCGTCGCGGCCTTTGCCGGCGTCGTTGACCTTGATGTAGGCCAGCCCTTTGGCACCATAAATGGCTACGAACTGGGTATAGGCGTCGATTTCGCTGCGCGACAGTTCGGCGCCGCCAGGAATCCGCAAGCCCACCACCCGACCGCCATCCATTTGCGCAGCGGCTGAAAAGACCTTGAAATCGACGTCGCGCATGACCTCGGTGAGGTCGGTGAACTGCAGCTTCACGCGCAGATCGGGCTTGTCGGAACCATAGAGGCGCATCGCCTCGGAATAGGTGATGGTCGGGAACTCGCCCGACAACTCGACACCCTGCTGGGTGCGAAAGATCGTGCGGATCATCTCCTCGAAAATCGCCCGGATCTCGATCTCATCCAGAAACGAGGTCTCGCAGTCGATCTGGGTGAACTCGGGCTGCCGATCGGCGCGCAGGTCCTCGTCGCGAAAGCACTTGGTGATCTGATAGTAGCGATCGAAGCCCGCGACCATCAGCAGCTGCTTGAAGAGCTGGGGGCTTTGCGGCAGCGCAAAGAACTGCCCGGCATTGACCCGCGAAGGCACGAGATAGTCGCGCGCGCCCTCGGGCGTGGACTTGGTGAGCATCGGGGTTTCGATGTCGATGAAACCCAGCGCATCGAGGTAACGACGAACCTCCATCGCCACGCGGTAGCGCAGCATCAGGTTGTTCTGCATCGGACTGCGACGCAGATCGAGCACCCGATGCGTCAGGCGCGTGGTCTCGGACAGGTTGTCGTCATCGAGCTGGAAGGGTGGCGTGACCGATGCGTTCAGGATGACCAGTTCGTGGCACAGGACTTCGATCTGGCCGCTGCGCAAGGCGCTGTTATCGGTGCCCTCGGGGCGGCGCCTGACCTTGCCGACCACCTTCACACAGAACTCGTTGCGGATGCGCTCGGCTGCTTCGAACATCTGCGGGCGGTCGGGGTCGCAGACCACCTGCGCCAGCCCCGTGCGATCGCGCAGGTCGATGAAGATGACGCCACCATGGTCGCGGCGCCGGGCCACCCAGCCGAAAAGCGTGACAACCTGGTCGAGATGATCGAGTGAAACCTCGCCGGTGTAGCAAGTGCGCATGCTCAGTGAATCTCCGCTTTATTCAGGGGGGCAACATCGCTGCCCGGGGTCGTCATCAATCGGACCGGGGGCACGACCACACCCATCGACACGACGTACTTGAGCGCTTCGTCGACACTCATGTCGAGTTCGACGGTTTCGTCCTTGCGAAACATCAGGAAAAAACCCGATGTCGGATTGGGCGTGGTCGGCACATAGACCGACACCATCTCGGGGCCGCCTGACTCACCCGACAGCGAGGGCGACACGCGTCGCCTGATTTCTTCGGCCGGCACGCCGGTCAGAAATGCAATCGTCCAGCTTCCCTTGCGGGGATATTCGACCAGCAGTGCCTTGCGAAAGGCATTGCCCTGGGGCGACAGAAGGGTATCGCTTACCTGCTTCACGCTGGAGTAGATCGTGTTCACGATCGGGATTCGCGAGAGCACGATTTCCCATACATGCACCAGGCGCTGGCCGAGAAAATTGGTCGCGAGCACCCCGGTGGCAAACACCACCAGCACGGTGAGCACCACACCGAGGCCGGGCAGGTTGCGCCCGACGACCGCCACCGGCTGCCAGTTGGCGGGTAGCAGCGACAGACTCAGATCCATCGTGGAAATGATGGTGTTCAGCACCCACAGGGTGATGCCGATCGGCACCCAGAGCAGGAGGCCCGTGATGAAGTAGCGGCGAAACATCAGATGACTCGCAGTGGGGATTCGTGAGGCCGCTCGGGCGCAGCGCGGAACATTCAGGTGGATGCCGGTTTGGGCGCAGCGGCGGCCGGCGCAGACGACGCAGACGACGCATCGCTTGAACCCGAGCTTGCAGGCGCCGACCCCGCCGAGGCGCCAGCGCTGCTGTCTGTCGGCGAGGCAGCCGGGGGGGCCGAACTGCCTTCGCCCTCGGACTTGCCGCCCTCAGGCTTGCCGGTCTTGGATTTGCCCTGATCACGAAAATCAGTGACATACCAGCCGCTGCCCTTGAGCTGGAAGGACGGCGCAGTCAGTTGTTTGCGAAAGGCATCGGCACCGCAAACCGGGCACAGGGTGAGAGGTGCATCCGAAAACTTCTGGATCACGTCCTTGTCGTGGCCGCAGCTCGCGCAGCGGTAGGCATAGATCGGCATGGTGGTCTGCGTTCTGGAACGGCGTGGTGATTCCCGGCCACCGCAACACCTGAACAAGGCGGGCAGCGGGGGGAAGAAGGAAAACCCGAAATTATAGGACGGTTTTCCTTCGGCCGTGCTGTCGCATGCGAGGCGGCGCCCGCGCCGACGACCTCAACGCGGGGCCGGCCGATAAAGGACCGGCGGCTGGACGCGGGCTGCGCCGGCTCAGTCGGGCTCGACGCCAGCCACTTTGAGCGTGCTGCGGAAGCTCTCGAGCTGCTCCTTGACCAGAACGCCGAGCTGCTCGGGCGTTGATCCGGTGAGCTGAAAGGCCTGCTGACCCATTGCTGCCTGCACTTCGGGCTTGGTCATGGCGGTATTGAACTCGCGGTTCAGGCGATCGACGGTCTCACGCGGCATTTTCGCCGGACCGAAGACGCCTGCCCATGAGATCAGCGAGAACTTGGGCATGCCCGCCTCAGCGAGGGTCGGCACCTCGGGCAGGATCGGGCTGCGCTTGTTGAGTGTGACGGCGATCGCGCGCAGCCGCCCGTCTCGGATATGGCCGATGGTGGTGCCGGCCGATGCCACCATGAATTCGACCCGGCCGGCGATGAGGTCGGTGAGGGCCTGCGGCTCGCCCTTGTAGGGCACATGGACCATCTGGATGCCAGCCAGCGAGGAAAACAGTGCGGTCGAGACAATGCCAGTGGTGTTGCCGGTCGCGTAGTTGAGCTTGCCGGGATTGGCCTTGGCATAAGCAACAAATTCGGCGACTGTCTTGGCCGGCACGCTCGGGTGCAGCAGGATGAAAAAAGTGTAGCGACCGATATCGGCAATCGGTGTGAAGTCGGTGACCGGATCGTAAGGCGGGTTCTTTTTGAGCGCGGGCGCGGCCGACATCGGACTGTTGGTGGCAAACAGCAGGGTGTACCCGTCGGGGTTGGCGCGCATGACTTCGGTCGCCGAGATGGCACCGTCGGCGCCGGCCTTGTTTTCGACCAGCACCGGCTGGCCGAGCGTGGGCGCAATCGCACTGGCAAACACCCGAGCGATGGTGTCGGTGGCCGAGCCGGGCGGGAAAGGCACGACCATCTTGATTGGTTTGTTGGGATAGCTCTGGGCCATCGCCGTGGTGGCAAAGAGCCCAAGCAGGGCACCGAGCCATGCGGCAGCCGCCGCGGTCTTCATCGATTTCATTGAATGTCTCCTTGTGATCGAGGCAGGCATCAAGGCCTGGCGCATGAGATCGTCTGTATTGTCGTGCACGGTGACCAGACAATGCCGAGCCGGATTCAGAACCCGGCCAGCACCACTTTGCCGATGGTCTTGCCGGTCTCGATCATCGCATGAGCCGCCCGCAAACTGGCGGCATCGATATGACCCAGCGTCTGAGCATGGGTGGTGACGATCATGCCATCGTCGACCAGTGCCGCGACTTCGTTGAGCAGACGACCCTGCTCGCCCATGTCGGCTGTTTCGAATCCGGAGCGGGTAAACATCGCTTCCCAGTGCAGCGAGGCGCAGCGGGCCTTGAGCAGCCGCACGTCGATCATGTCGGGGTCGTCGATCACGCAGACCCGACCCTGCGGCGCAATCGCGCGAGCAATCTCGGGAAAGTGCACATGGGTATGGGAAACGCTGAAAATGCGTTCGACCCAACGGATGCCGGCCTGCTGCAACCCCTGCGACAGCGGCTGGGAGTGATCGATGACCAGATGGGCGCCGAGGCGCTCGGCCTGCGCGCGAGTTTCGGGACGCGAGGCGGTCGCAACCACCTTCGCGCCGCTCAGGCGTCGTGCAAGCTGGATGGCGATCGAGCCCACGCCACCTGCGCCGGCGGTGATCAGCAGCGTGCCGGCATCGTCGGGGCGCCCGATGCGCAGGCCGAGCCGGTCAAAAAGCGCCTCCCAGGCGGTAATTGCAGTCAGCGGCATGGCCGCGGCCTGTGCGAAATCGAGGGTGCGCGGCTTGTGCCCGACGATGCGCTCGTCGACCAGATGCCACTGCGCATTGGTGCCCGAGCGAGACCGGGAGCCGGCGTAATAGACCTCGTCGCCGGGCTTGAAGAGCGTGACCGCGGGGCCGACCGCCTCGACCACGCCGGCAGCATCGAAGCCCAGCACGCGGGGCAAACCGGCATCGGGTGCAACATTTCGCCGCACCTTGGTATCGACCGGGTTGACCGACACCGCATGGATGCGCACCAGCAGGTCACGACCGGCGGCAACCGGCTTGGGCAACTCGATGTCGATCAGGCACCCGGGATCGGTGACGGGCAGGCATTGACGGTATCCGACGGCTTTCATGGCAGGTATCTCGAGAAAGATCAGCGTTGATCGGGAGTAAAGCGGCGTGTCAGCCCCTGCCAGCATTGCCAGTAATCGGTCTGCAGGGTGGGCAGGGCCAGCGCCTGGGCGGTGGGATGCAGCACGGCACGGCTTTCGAACATGAAGGCCATGGTGTCGCGGATGAGCTGGGGCATTGAGGTGTCGGCGGCCATTGCGCGCTCGAAGGTGGCGGCGTCTGGCCCGTGGCCGGCCATGCCGTTGTGAAGGCTCGCGCCACCCGGCGCGAAGCCTTGCGCCTTGCCGTCGTAGTCGCCCTGGATCAGACCCATGAATTCGGAGGCGATATTGCGGTGAAACCAGGGCGGGCGGAAGGTGTCCTGCATGGCCAGGATGCGCGGCGGAAAGATCACGAAATCGAGGTTGTCGACACCCGGCGTATCGGAGAGCGATTGCAGCACGAGAAAGATCGACGGATCGGGATGGTCGAAGGAAATCGAGCCGATGGTATTGAAGTGCCGAAGATCGTATCGACAGGGCGCGTGGTTGCCATGCCAGGCGACCACATCGAGCGGCGAATGGCCGATCTCGGCGGCCCACAGCCGGCCCTGAAACTTCTGGACCAGCTCGAAGGCCCCTTCGCGGTCCTCGAAGGCCGCCACCGGCGTGAGGAAATCACGCGGATTGGCCAGCCCGTTGGA
This sequence comes from Bordetella parapertussis, assembly GCA_945883285.1. Lineage (GTDB taxonomy): Bacteria > Pseudomonadota > Gammaproteobacteria > Burkholderiales > Burkholderiaceae_E > UBA4615. Next base: position 12,418 of record CAMCXH010000054.1, read on the forward strand.
GCCGATGGGCCCGAGATCGGGAAGGCGCAACGGTGCGCCAAAGTTTTCGCAGACATAGCCGCGAACACCCGGGCCGGCCTCATCGCTCAGATTGACGCAGAAGCGGATGCCGCGCGGAATGATCGCGACTTGTTGCGGCTCGAGGCTGATCAGGCCGAGCTCGGTGCGCAGTGTGAGGTCGCCCTGCTGGGGGACGATGAGCATCTCGGCATCGGCATTGAAAAAGAATCGATCACGCATCGAGCGGTTGGCGGCATAGAGATGGATCGCACAACCGACTTGGGAGGCCGGGTCACCGTTGCCTGCCATGGTGAAGAGCCCGTCGATGAAATCGGTGGGCACCTGAGGCAGGGGCAGCGGGCTCCAGCGCAGCTGATTGGGCGCAGTCTCGAGGCCTGCCGCGGCACCGAATGCACCGACCAGGGCACCATCGGCGATGCGCTTGAACGGCGCGTGCATCGAAGCCGGCCGGATGCGATAGAGCCAGCTGCGCCGATTGTCGGCGCGCGGCGCGGTGAAGGCGGTGCCGGAGATCTGCTCGGCATAGAGGCCGTAGGGGCAGCGCTGCGGCGAATTGCGACCCTGCGGCAGGGCACCCGGCAGGGCCTCGGTCGCAAATTCGTTGCCGAAGCCCGACTGATAGCCAGGCTCGGAGCGCTGCGGCGAGAGCGAACTCATCGTCAGAAGGGAATATCGTCGTCCATCGCGTCGAAACCACCGGGAGCCTGGGCAGGCTTGCGGGCGGGCGCCGAGCCGCCACCGCGCGAGGCCGCCGCGCCGCCGCCCGAGCCGCCTGCATAGGATTCGCGGCTGTAGTTGCCGTCGTCGGCGGACGATGAGCCACCGCCCATGCCCTCGCGCGAACCGAGCAACTGCATCTCGGAGGCGATGATCTCGGTGGTGTAGCGGTCCTGACCTTCCTTGTCCTGCCATTTGCGGGTCTTCAGTCGACCCTCGACATAGACCGATCGGCCTTTTTTCAGAAACTCACCGGCAATCTCGGCAAGACGATCGTAGAAGACCACGCTGTGCCATTCGGTTTCTTCCTTCTTTTCGCCGCTCGCTTTGTCCTTCCAGTTGCGGGTGGTGGCGATGCGCGCATTGCAGATGGCGCCGCCATTGGGGGAATAGCGGGTCTCGGGGTCTTTGCCGAGATTACCGACCACAATGACCTTGTTCACCGATGCCATCTTGATGTTCTCCTGGGGTGGAAAGCGCCGCGGATGAGGCGCTGAAGCAACATGGGGAGGGGCCGCTGCAGGGATGCCCGAAGTAGGCCTGTAGCTTACTCCAGCCATCGCGTCCGACACTCGGCCAAAACGCCTAGGACTAAGGTGCCGGCGCAGGGCACGCTTGAACTATAGTAGCGGGCTGACCATGCCAATCGACCCGCTCTCGGTCATCCGCATCCGCGGAGCCCGGACCCACAACCTCAAGAACATCAGCCTGGAGCTGCCGCGAAACCGGCTGGTGGTGATCACCGGTCTGTCGGGCTCGGGCAAGTCCTCGCTCGCCTTCGACACGCTCTATGCCGAGGGTCAGCGACGCTATGTCGAGTCGCTGTCGGCCTATGCCCGGCAGTTTCTGCAACTGATGGAAAAGCCCGATGTCGACCTGATCGAAGGGCTGTCACCGGCCATCGCGATCGAGCAGAAAGCGACCAGCCACAATCCGCGCTCGACCGTCGGCACGGTCACCGAAATTCACGACTACCTGCGGCTGCTCTTTGCCCGGGTCGGCACACCCTATTGCCCCGACCATCCCGATCAGGCACTCGAGGCGCAGAGCGTCTCGCAGATGGTCGACGCGGCACTCGCTCTGCCGCCCGACACGCGGCTGATGGTCCTCGCGCCAGTGGTCGCCGATCGCAAGGGCGAGCACATCGATCTTTTCGAGGACCTGCGCGCGCAGGGCTTTGTGCGGGTGCGGGTGCGCACCGAGGGCAAGCCGGCGCGCCTGCATGAACTCGATGATCCGCCCAGACTCGGCAAGACCGCCCGCCACAGCATCGAGGTGGTGGTCGACCGGCTGAAGGTGGCGCCGGCGGCGCGCCAGCGTCTGGCCGAATCCTTCGAGACCGCCCTGCGAATCGCCCAGGGCCGCGCGATTGCCGCCGAAATGGACAGCGGCCACGAACATCTCTTCTCAAACCGCTTTGCCTGCCCGATCTGCAGCCACGCCCTGTCCGAACTCGAGCCGCGCCTGTTCTCGTTCAACAATCCGATGGGCGCCTGCCCGGAGTGCGACGGCCTGGGCACGACGCCATTCTTTGACCCGGCGCGCATCGTGCTCTTTCCCAATCTGGGACTGGGCGCCGGCGCCATCCGGGGATGGGACCGGCGCAATGCGTTTTATTTCCAGATGCTGCAAAGCCTTGCGGCCTTCTACGACTTCGACATCGAAACCCCCTTCGAAGCTTTGCCCGAGAAGATTCGCAATGTCGTGCTCCATGGCTCGGGCAAGCAGCGCATCCCCTTCGTCTACTTGAGCGAGGCCGAGGGCACGTCGGTCCGCGAACATGCCTTCGAGGGCGTCATCCCGAACTTCGAGCGGCGCTATGCCGAGACCGAGGCCGCGCCGGTGCGCGAGGAACTCGCCCGTTATCTCAACACCCGGACCTGCACCGTCTGCCAGGGATCGCGGCTGCGCCCGGAGGCGCGCCATGTGCGGGTCGGCGTGCGCGGCAAGGATGAGCCGATCTGGACGGTCTCGGGATGGACGCTTGGTCAGACCCGCGACTGGTTCGAGACCCTCGAGTTGCCAGGCTCCAAAGCCATTATCGGCGAGCGGATCATCCGCGAGATCGGCAACCGGCTGCGCTTTCTGGTCGATGTCGGCCTCGACTATCTGTCGCTCGAACGCTCGGCCGAGACACTGTCGGGCGGCGAAGCGCAGCGCATCAGGCTGGCCTCGCAGATCGGATCGGGCCTGACCGGTGTCATGTATGTGCTCGATGAGCCCTCGATCGGCCTGCATCAGCGCGATAACGATCGCCTGATCGGCACGCTGCGTCATCTGCGCGACCTGGGCAATTCGGTGCTGGTGGTCGAGCATGATGAAGACGCGATTCGCGCGGCAGACCATGTGATCGACATGGGCCCGGGCGCAGGCGTGCACGGCGGCGAGGTGGTCGCACAAGGCACGCCCGACGAGATCGCGGCCAACCCGGCTTCGCTCACCGGCCGCTATCTGTGCGGTGCCCAATCGATCGCGGTGCCGGCCTCGCGAAACCCCTGCGGCGATCACGAGCTGGTAATCCGCGGGGCACGGGGCAACAATCTGCGCGGCATCGATGTCGCGATCCCGGTCGGGCTGCTGGTGTGTGTGACCGGTGTGTCAGGGTCGGGCAAATCCACCCTGATCAACGACACCCTGCATCTGGCAGTCGCCCGCCACCTCTATGCCTCGCAGGCCCAACCGGCGTCGCACGACGGCATCGACGGGCTGGAGCACTTCGACAAGGTGATCAGCGTCGACCAGAGTCCGATCGGACGCACGCCGCGCAGCAATCCGGCGACCTACACCGCACTCTTCGGGCCGATCCGCGAGCTGATGGCAGAAACAACGATGGCGCGTGAGCGCGGCTACGGGCCGGGCCGCTTTTCGTTCAATGTGAAGGGCGGGCGCTGCGAGGCCTGCGAGGGCGATGGCGTCATCAAGGTCGAGATGAATTTCCTGCCCGATGTCTATGTGCCCTGCGATGTCTGCCACGGCCGGCGCTATAACCGCGAGACGCTCGAGGTGCGCTACAAGGGGCGCGACATCGCCGAAGTGCTCGACATGACAGTCGAGGCCGCGCACGCCTTTTTTGCGCCGGTGCCGACCATCGCCCGCAAGCTGCAGACCCTGCTCGATGTCGGGCTCGGTTATCTGCGGCTGGGCCAGAGCGCGACCACGCTGTCGGGCGGCGAAGCGCAGCGGGTCAAGCTTTCGCTGGAGCTGTCAAAGCGCGACACCGGGCGCACGCTCTATATCCTCGACGAGCCGACCACCGGGCTGCACTTTCAGGACATCGCGCTGCTGCTCAAAGTGATTGGCACCCTGCGCGACCATGGCAACACTGTGGTGGTCATCGAGCACAACCTCGATGTGATCAAGACCGCCGACTGGCTGATCGACATGGGACCCGAAGGCGGCGCAGGCGGCGGCATGGTGGTCGCCTGCGGCACGCCCGAGGAAATCTGCGCAAACCCTGCCAGCCATACCGGCCGCTATCTCGCGCCGATACTGCGGCGCGGGGGTGCCAACATCGCGGATCGCGCCGATGGTGCCGCGACCCGCGGCAACGATGCTGCCGCGACGCGGCTCAGAACCTGAGAACGACCTCGACCGGATCACCCACCCGCAGCGTCCCGTCGAGCCCGCTGGTCACGATGCAGTTCTGTCCGAAGGTAAGCGCGCCACCGAGCTTGGGGTCGGCGCGAAACGTGGCGAGCACCTGCAGCACACCCGGTTGCTGGCGTCCGGTGGCAGGATCGACCTCGGTGACCGTGCAGCGGGTGCAGGGCTTGACCGGGCGCAGCGTCACCGGCACTTCGCCCGGATTGCCGACCGTGATCTCGGCCGCGTAGTCTTCCTCGAAGGGCGCGAGGCCGTCGATCACGATGTTCGGTCGAAAGCGCTGATGCGGCGCGGGCGGCAGACCGGCCTCGACCAGCCGGCGCCCGAGATCGTCAAGCGACGCGCTCGAGATCACCAGCAGCGGAAAGCCGTCGCTGAAGCGTGTGAGCGCACCCGGCTTGCCGCTGGCATCGCCGGTCCAGTTGGGATTGGCCGCACGCGGGTTGTCGGCATCGAAGCGCAGCAGCCGCACCTTGCGACCGAGGTAGTCGCTGAACCAGGCGCGTGCCTCGATGCCCTCGTCGAACCCGGCGCAGCGGTCGTCCCAGCAACTGGTGGCACGCCAGGTGCCGCCGACACCTGTGACCTGCAGGAAGGGCATCCCGGGTGCAAAGACGCGCAGTCCGCCATCGATGCGGGCCGTACGCACCAGCGCGAGTTTGGGCTGATCGCGCTGGGTGATGAAGTCGTCGTGTTCGTCGACCAGCATCCAGCGGCGATCGTCGATCGGGCCAAGGGCATCGAAGCGCATGGTGTCGGCCGAAATGCCGGCGCAGGATTTGATCGGATAGGTGTAAAGCGCTGCGATTCGCGGAGTCATGGGCAATTCAGGAACAGGTCAGGGACAGGTCAGGGACGATAGGACGAAAACTTCTCGAGCACCCGATCCATCTCCTGATCGGTCAGCAGCGCCGGGCCGCCAAGCTGGAGGGTCTGGGCATAGGTTGCGGCGAGCCACTCGAGTTCGATCGCGAGCGCGAGCGCCGCGTCAAGCGACGCACCGATGGCGAGCATGCCGTGATGGGCCATCAGGCACGCCCGTCGATCGGTCATGGCCGCCAGCACATGGTCCGACAGGGCCTGGGTGCCGAAGGTGGCATAAGGCGCGCAACGGATGTCATGGCCGCCGGCCAGCGCGACCATGTAATGGAAGGCCGGGATACCGTCGCGCTGGACGCGTGGCAGGCAGGCGAGCGCGGCGCAATGCGGTGCATGGGTATGAACGATCGCCTGCGCGTCGGAGCGATGCGCGTAGAGGTCGTGATGGAAGCGCCATTCGGATGAAGGACGACGCCGGCCATCGATCACCGGCTCGGCAGGCGTCCTGAACGGCCCCGGCGGGGGAGCGATTGCCGCCGGATCGGGTGCAACAAGCGACATCCAGACGATGTCGTCGAGGGTGCACTGGTCGTAGGGCAGCGCGCTGGGCGTGACCAGAAAGCCGTCGCCACCGCCACGATGCCAGCGCATCGAGACATTGCCGGCGCTGCCGTGGTTGATGCCATGCCCGGTCATTGAACGGGCCAGGTCGATGATGGCCTGACGGGCCTGATCTTCGGTCATGACGATGCCCTGAACGCCGCCGAGGCTGTGAGCACCGCCTCGATGCCCCCGAGGCTGGCCGCCACCACGCCGTGCTCGGTCAGCAGCGCGTCGACCAGCCGTGCCGGCGTGACGTCAAAGGCCGGGTTGAAGCCAGCCACACCGTCGGGGACCAGCTGGACCTCGCACAGGCGACCGTCGGCCGAACGTCCGGTGATGTGGGTAAGTTCGCGCGCGCTGCGGGTCTCGATCTCGATCGCTTCGCCGTCGGGCGAGGCAGGGTCGATGGTCGGACTCGGACAGGCGACCCAGAAGGGCACGCCGGCATCGCGGGCCGCCAGCGCTTTGAGCAGGGTGCCGATCTTGTTGGCGACGTCGCCATTGCGGGCCACCCGGTCGCAGCCGACGATCACCGCATCGACCCGCCCCTGGCGCATCAGCAGACCGCCGGCGTTGTCGGCCACCACAGTGCAGGGCACACCCGCATCGGCGAGCTCCCAGGCGGTCAGGCTCGCACCCTGGTTGCGGGGGCGGGTTTCGTCGACCCAGACATGCAGCGGCACACCGGTCCGGTGCAGGGCATAGATCGGCGCGAGCGCGGTGCCATGCGCCACCGCGGCCAGTCGCCCGGCGTTGCAGTGGGTGAGCAGTTGCAGGGGGGTGCGCGCATCAACCGGCCGGCCCACCGCCTCGCGCTGCGCGATCAGGCGACGCAAATGCGCTGCACCATGTTCACCGATTGCGTGGTTGATGGCGACGTCTTCATCGGCGATCTCGCAGGCCTCACGCCAGGCGATCGCCCAGCGCTGTCCGGGCGATGCCGGGAAGACTGCGTCGCGGATGCGATCGAGCGCCCAGCGCAGATTGACCGCGGTCGGACGGGTCGCGAGCAGCGTGGCGTGCGCGGCATCGAGCGCAGCATCGTCAGGCGCCTCACGCAGCGACAGTGCCAGGCCGAAGGCAGCCACCGCGCCGATCAGCGGTGCACCTCTGACTTGCATCGATGCAATCGCATTGGCGCAATCGGCGGCGTCTCGCAGCACGAGCTCGACCCGATCGAAAGGCAGCCGGGTCTGATCAAGCGTGACCGCCGTGTGGTCGCCTCGCGCCACGAGCGTTCGCACCGGCTGATCCGGCAGTGAATCGGGATGACGCTGGGGCGGCACGGTGACACTCATCGACAAGGACAGCGCTACAGGGAAGCGCGTCAAGGACAGCGCTACAGGCAAGCGGGGCAGTCGCACGGAAAACGCCACGAACTGTCTCGATCCGCGCGGCCCCGCCGGCCTGCGGTTCTATTGAACCACGACCTTCAGCCGGGCGCCTCCAGTCTGGTGCGCAACAGACCGGCGGTCCGTAGCACAATAGCGGCATCCCACTGGTGGCATCCCGCATTCCTACTTCCCGGACAATCGTGCAATCACCCGCCCCTTCCAGTTCGGCAGGCGCACCGGCTCCCGCCGGTCCGCTCGCAGACCCGGCATCGCTGCCCGGGCCGCGGGGTCTGCCGCTGATCGGCTCGCTGCATCGCTGGGATGCCTCCCGCGCCCATCTGCTGCTTGAACAGTGGGCCCGCGAATATGGCCAGATCTATCGCGTCAAACTCGGCCCCCTGCCGATCGTCGTGATCTCCGAGCCGGACGCGATGATGAGCGTGCTGCGCGAGCGCCCGCATGACTTTCGTCGGCACTTCGCGGTGCGGCCGATCTTTCGCGAAATGGGCATCGATGGGCTGTTTTCGGCCGAGGGCGACGACTGGCGACGTCAGCGTCCGCTGGTGATGCGCGCGCTCGACCCGGC
>CAMCXH010000055.1 GCA_945883285.1 Bordetella parapertussis
GCGCGCTCGCAGCCGTCGTGCGACCACTGCGGATTGCGGGTGACAACGATCGTGCGGCGTCCGGGCAGAGGTCGCCCGATCGAATCGAATGTGAGGCGCCCCATGATCATCGGATGCCCAAGCGTCGTTGCCTTGAAGTGCTGCAGGTCTTCGGGCAGATGCCAGGCCATGGCGTTGTTGCGGCCGATCGCGCCATTTCGGGCACGGGCGACAACGATGGTCAGGCGCGGCATCGCGGTGGCCATGGCAGCCTCAGATCGCAACCGGCGCTTTGATGTGCGGATGCGCCTGATAGCCGGTGATCGCGATATCGTCGTAGTGATAGTCGAAGATCGAGGCCGGGCGGCGCTTGAATTCGAGACGCGGCAGTGCAAAGGGCTCGCGGGCGAGCTGCTCACGGGCCTGGTCAAGGTGATTGAGATAGAGGTGGCAGTCGCCGCCGGTCCAGACAAAGTCGCCGGGCTTCAGGTCGCATTGCTGCGCGACCATCTCGGTCAGCAGCGCATACGATGCAATGTTGAAGGGCACGCCCAGGAAGATATCGGCGCTGCGCTGATAGAGCTGGCACGACAGCCTGCCGTCGGCCACATAAAACTGGAAGAGCGCATGGCAAGGCGCAAGCGCCATCTTCGGCAGCTCGGCGACGTTCCAGGCCGAGATGATCAGACGACGTGAATCGGGATCGCGCTTGAGGCGTTCCATGAGTTCGCTGATCTGGTCGATATGAGCGCCCTCGGGCGTGGGCCACGAGCGCCACTGGTGGCCATAGACCGGGCCGAGCTCGCCGTCGGCATCGGCCCATTCATCCCAGATCGAGACGCCGTTGTCGCGCAGATAAGCGACGTTGGTCGAGCCCGACAGAAACCACAGCAGCTCGTGGACGATCGACTTGAGATGCAGCTTCTTGGTGGTGACCAGCGGAAAACCCTGCGCAAGGTCGAAGCGCATCTGCCAGCCGAAGACCGAGCGGGTGCCGGTGCCGGTGCGATCGGCTTTCTGGACGCCGTGCTCGAGAACATGTCGCATCAGATCGTGATAGGGGCGCATGGTTGGCTTTCGTTTGAGATGCGGTCAGGGTTGAACCGGCTGCCCCGGCATCGGGGCGGTCATCATCACTGGTGGCAGCACCGCGCCGAGCGGCGCGTTGCCCTGCGGGATCGGGACGCCAGCGCCAGGCATTCCTGGGGGGGCTGCCTGTGGCTCGAGCGGTGCGGCGGCAGCGCCGGCCGGCGGCAAGGGGCGATTGGAGGCGTCCGGCTGGCCTTGGGGGGGCGGTGTCAGCGGGGCGCCGCTGCCGGGCGGGGGCGACAGGCCCGTGCCGTTGGGAGCAGGCATGCCGGGCGCAGGCGTGGGCGGCGCGCTGTTGAGCACGGCGAGCGAGGAGCGGGCGGGCGTCGGCAGCTTGACCGCCTGGCCACGCCGATCGAGGGTAACGCTGTCGGCACTGATCGCGGTCACTTTCAGGCCATCTGCCACGGTTTCGCCAATGCCGAAGGGTTTTGCCGGTTTGCCGTCGACCGCAAGCAGCGCCACCGCATTCGGGCCGCCGGCCAGCACCCCGGCCACCTGAACGTTGGAGGGCGCCTGAACCGCGATGGCGGTTGTGGCCTGCGGTGTGGCGCCAAACAGGCTGCCTGCCGGACCGAGGTTGGTCGGCGGCTGCGCCTGGCCGATCGCACTGGCGGGCGCGATCGGAGCTTGCGGGCCGAGCAGTTCGAGCGCCCAGGACGCAATGACACCGCACAGCCCGGCAAAGAGCCCTGCCGAGACAAGCCTGGCCACAGGAAGACGGATACGCATGGTCGAAACCGGCCGATCGTTGACGGCTTGCTCAGGGATGAGACGCAAGACCCGCTGCTATCATAGACGACCGGCAAGAAGTGCCTTTTCAGTCAGGCTGCTGAGTTCTTGTCCTGGCGACCTCAGGCTGAATCGGGCGTCATCGGCGCGCCAGGCGAAATGAACCATCCGGCAATCGGTCACTAATCGTTCAGTTTATGGGCAGGAAATCGATGGTCATGCAATACCCCCCAGGTCGCGGTCGTCGCGCACTCAGGCAGGCGGGCTTCACGCTCATCGAGCTGATGGTCGTGATCATGATTCTCGGTGTGCTCGCAGCGCTGGTCGTGCCCCGCGTCATGAACCGCCCGGATGAGGCCCGCGTCGTGGCCGCGCGCCAGGACATCGCCCAGGTGATGCAGGCGCTCAAGCTCTATCGCCTCGACAATTCGCGTTACCCGACCACCGAGCAGGGCCTGCAGGCGCTGGTCGCACGGCCCACCAGCGGCCCGCTGCCGACCAACTGGAAGTCCTATCTCGAGAAGCTTCCGAGCGACCCCTGGGGGCGTCCCTATCAATATCTGAGCCCCGGCGTGCGCAGCGAGATCGACGTCTTCAGCCTGGGCGCCGACGGCCAGGCCGGCGGCACTGGTGTCGAGGCCGACATCGGTTCGTGGGACCTCTGATCCGGCATCCTCGTTCGCTTGCTCGAGCCCGGTGCCTGATGGCCCCGAGGGGCGAATCTCCCGACCGCCCTCGTGGCGGGCCGATCCTGGCTCGACCGAGCAGGAGTGCCTCAAGCGGCCAGCGGGGCTTCACCCTGATCGAGTTGCTGGTTGTGCTGATCGTGGTGGCGGTCATCACCGGCATGGTCACCCTGTCGGGGTCGCCAAGCCCCGACCGCGTGCTGCGCCAGGACGCCGAGCGGCTGGCGCTGCTGCTGTCGCTGGCCCGTGAGGAAGCACAGGTGCGTGGTGCGCCGATCCGCTTCGAGAGCGATTCGAGCGGTTATCGCTTCGTGATCTTTCGCGATCGGCAGTGGCGAACGGTGGCCGACGATGGCGATCTGCGCCCGCGCCCCTGGGGGACCGAAACCCGGCTTCTGATCGAACGGGCCGACGGCACCTCGGCGCTCGAGTTCGGGCGCGACATGGTCGAGGCGCCTTATCGGGTCAGGATGCAGCGACCGGGCGCAAGCGTCACGATTGTCGCCAACGGCCTGGGCAGCTTTGATGTCGTCGACTGAGCGCATCTTGGGTGCCGGGTTGCGCCGGCCGGTCGGCGGCTTCACCCTGGTCGAGGTGCTGGTGGCCCTGACCATTGTCGCGGTGGCGCTGATGGCCTCGTTGCGGGCGACTGGCTCGCTGGCGGTCAGCGCCGGCGAGTTGCGCCAGCGCACGCTTGCGCAGTGGAGCGCCGAGAACCGGCTTGGGCGAATCCGGATCCAGGGCGAGTGGCCGGAGCAGGGCAAGCGCAGTTTTGACTGCACCCAGGCCGATGTGGCGATGACCTGCGAGGAAGAAGTATTCGTCACGCCCAATCCGCAGTTCAGGCGGGTCGAGCTCAGTGTGTTCCCGGTCGAGGGGCAGCGGGTGCGACTGGCGCGGCTGGTGGGCTTTGCGACGAACTTGCCATGAGCAGACGCCTCGCTGACCGCGATGCGAGGCGAATGCACGCCGGCCGGCGACAAGGCCTGCGCGGCTTCACGCTGATCGAACTGCTGATTGCGGCAACGCTGCTGGCGGTGCTGGCGCTGCTGTCGTGGCGCGGGCTCGATACCGTGCTGACCTCGCGCGATCGGATTGCCAAGGCCTCTGACGAATTGCGCTTTCTGACGATCGCCTTTGCGCAGATGGATGAAGACCTGCGCAAATCCTGGCCGGTGCGTCTGCTCAAGCTGCCGGTGCCGTCGATTGCCTTTTCGGTCTCAGGCGAACAGGCAACCACAACGCTCGAGCTGCTGCGCGAGTCGACCGGCGCGCTGGAGCCGACCAAGATCCAGCGGGTCGCCTGGCGCCTGCGCGGCGATGTGCTCGAGCGCGGCTTCGGTCCGCTGGTGGTCTCGTCAGCCGCGCCGTCTGCGAAACCCGTCGGCGGCGATGCCGAGGCAGCGGCGGGCGGACTGGTCTGGCAGCCGGTGCTGGGCGGCGTGTCGGCGCTCAGGATGCAGGGTTGGGTGCAGGGTCAGGGTTGGGTAGTGGCCGAGGCGCTTGCCGGTCAGCTCAAGGCCGCAGCGGCTGCGGCGGCACCGGCGGCTGGCGACCAGAGCGGTGCGCCGTCTGCTTCTGCGGGCACCCCACCGCCAGCGGCTGCGCCACCGCCGGCGCCGGTTGCCATGGTCACCGGCCTGCAGGTCGTGGTCGTGCGCAGTGACGGCAAGGTCCTCGAGCGGGTCTTCCCGGTGAAGGACTGAGCTTGCGCCGGCACCTCAAGCGCCAGGGCGGTGCGGCGATCATCACCGCGATGCTGGTGGTGACGCTGGCGGCGGTTGTCGTGTCGGGGCTGTTCTGGCGCGAGCATGTGGCGGTCAGGTCGATCGAGAATCGACTCGCACTGTCGCAAAGCCGCTGGATCGAGCGGGCTGCGGTGGACTGGGCCAAGGTGATTTTGCGGGCCGATCAGCGCGCCGGTGCGGTCGATCATCTGGGCGAGCCCTGGGCGGTGCCGGTGGTCGACACCCGTCTCGACGAAACCGTGACCGCCGGTGCCAAGCTCGATGAAGGGGCTCGCAAGGCGATGCTCGCCGGACAGATCGCCGACGCCCAGGCGCTGTTCAACCTGAATTCGCTGGTCGGTGGCAATGGCACCGCCTCGGCGCCGCATGTGGCCGCCCTGCGAAAGCTTCTGTCGCTGGTGGGCCGACCCGAGTCGGCCGCCGATCTGGTGGTCGACCGGGTTCTGCAGTCGGCACCACGGGTGATCGAGGGCCGGGTCATACCGCCTGCGCGCGAGCCGGTGCTGCGGCTGGCCGACCTGCTCGATATCCCGGGTGTGGACCTGGTGACAGTCAGGGCACTCGAGCCTTTCGTGACCGTGCTGCCGCGGGCAACCACCATCAATATCAACACCGCGCCGCCTGAGGTGATCGCCGCGGCGATTCCGACGATGGAGTTGTCGGGGGCGCGCCGATTCGTCGCACGCCGTGAGCGCACCTTTTACCGAACGCTGGGCGACGTGTCGACCGATATCGAGGGGCAGCCGGTGCTGAGCCCCGAGATGCTGGCGGTCGGCTCGTCCTATTTCATTGTGACCGGGGTGATACGCTACGACCGAGTCGAATCGCAGAGCGAGACCCTGTTGGAGCGTGGAAGCGACCGTGTCGAGGTGGTATGGCAGTTGCGCCGATGAAGCGAGGTAGGGCGGTCGTCTGGCTGCCGCCGCGAAGCGACGGCGAACGCGCCTTCGGCACCGAGGCGCATCTGCTCGCGTTTCGGGGCGGTCAGGTTGCAGGCAGCGCGATCGAGAAGGTCTCGCTCGACGGGTTGACCGGCACGTCGCAGGTGCAGCTGGTCTTCGATGCCCGCGACGTCACGCTGCTGATGCCCGAGGTGCCGATGCTCTCAGGGGCGCGGCTGGTACAGGCGGTTCCCAATATTGTCGAGGATTCGCTGCTGCAGGACGCGGCGTCCTGCGCCTTCGTGATTGGCCCGCCGCTCGATTCAGGGCGACGGCTGATTGCGGTCATCGATCGGGCCTGGCTCGAGTTCACGGTGGGCGCCTTCGAGCGCCGGGGCATGAAGGTGCGTGCCGCCTGGCCGGCGCAGCTGACGCTGCCCTGGCGTGCGGGTAGCTGGTCGATCGGCTGCGTGCGAGGCGGCATCGCCTTGCGAACCGGCCCCTTGCAGGGACTCGGCTGGGGTGCCTCGGACGATATCGATCTTCGCACCGAGTCGGTGGTGGCGCTGCTGGAGGCGGCGATGGCGGGGGGAGATCGCCCCGACCAACTGTTGGCGTGGGTCGACAACACCGCCTGGCGTGCGCCGATCGAACGGGCTGCCACGCGCCTGGCGTTGCCGCTCGAGATGGCGCCGATGCTGCCGCCCGAGGAGGGCGGAATCGACCTCCTGTCGGGCCGTGCAGCGGCGTCGCGTCGTATGCTGGCGGCCTTCGATGGCCGGGCCTGGCGCCTGCCGATGGCGCTTGCTGCGGCCTGTCTGCTGGCCTGGCTGATCGGCCTGAATCTGCACTGGATCCAGATGGCTCGCGAAAAGGATGCGCTGCGGCGCAGTCTCGAATCGACGTTTCGCAGTGCATTTCCGACCGCGCAGGTGGTAGTCGACCCGTTGTTGCAGATGAACCGGCAGATCGCCGACCTGCGGGCGCGCAGCGGCCAGAGCGGTCCGGATGATTTCGTGCCGCTGATGGCACAGCTCGGCCAGGCCCTGGGGCCGGCCGGCGCTGATGCGATTGCCGGCGCCGAGTTTCGCGAAGGGCGCCTGAAGGTGCGTTTTCAGACGCAGCGGGTCGATGGCCGTGCCGCGCGCGAAGCGTTGCGCGAGGCCTGTGCCAAGGCGGGGCTGAAGCTGCAGTTCGACAACGAACGCGATCCGACCGCTGTGGTCGGCGTGCAGCGGTAAGCGGCGGTCGTCATGATTGAAAAGCTCCTGCAATGGTGGTCTTCGCTGCAGCTTCGCGAGCGGCGGATGCTCGGCTATGGCGGTGCCGGCGTGCTCATGGTGCTGGCCTATCTGCTGGCATTCGAGCCGGCCTGGGTCGGGCGCCAGCGCTTGCAGGCCGAATTACCGCAGTTGCGTGGCCAGCTTGCCCAGATGGAAGGTCTGGCCGGCGAGGCGCAGCGACTGGCCGGCCAGACCAGCCAGACCGCCGAGACGCCGCAGCAGCTCAAGCTGGCGCTCGAGCAGTCGATTGCTGCCGCCGGGCTCAAGGGATCGATGACCCAACTGACGGTTGCCGGTGACCTGATCGACCTGCGCTTCAAGGGCGTACCGTTTGCGGACTGGCTCGGCTGGTTCGACTCGGCTTTGCGTGAGACCCGGCTGCGAGCGGTCGATGTCGCGCTCGAACGCGAATCGACCCCGGGTCTGGTGAGTGCCCGAGTCACGCTCGAAGTACCGAAGCGCGGCCCGTGAGTCGGCCCGGCGCGAGTCTGTCCGGCAAGGCATCCCGGCGAGCCCGCGGGTTGGCGGGCATGAGCATGGGACTGGGCAACGGCTGGGGCATCGCCATGGCACTGGCCGGTCTGCTCACCGTGGCCGGTGTGGTGCTGAGGCAGGCGCCGGCCAGCTTCGCCGATCTGGCCCTCGAGCGCTTCACCACAGGGCGTGTGCGGCTGGCCGATGCCAGCGGCACGATCTGGCAGGGCAGGGGGCGACTGGTGCTGGCCGATGTCCGGGAGGCAAGCGCTGAGGCGCCGCCCGATCGCGCAGCGAGTGTCCCAGGGGTGGTCATTCCCGGGTTTTTTGACTGGCGAGTCTCGCCGTGGTCGCTGCTGGTGGGCGTGCTCGATGCCCGGATCGAACACGACAGCATGCGCGAACCGGTGATCCTGACCGGCCGTTCGGGCGAGTTGCGGGCGACACCGGGCGTCTTGCGCCTGCCGCAGGTTGCGCTGGACCGGTTGGGTTCTCCCTGGAATACAATCCGTCCGACGGGCTCGCTGATGGTGTCCTGGGAAAACGTGACGCTTCGCGGCGGCCGCTTTGAAGGGCGGGCCGCGATCGAGTTGTCCCAGATGGCTTCTGCGCTCACCCCCGTCCGTCCGTTGGGCGCCTACCGGATTGAGGTCGTCGGATCCGGCGAGCAGGCCAAGGTCACTATGTCTACACTGTCAGGACCGTTGCGCCTTGATGGCAACGGGGTCTGGAATGCGCGTTCGGGTATGCGCTTTACCGCGGAAGCGCTGGCCGATGAGCCCGAGCGGGCGCGATTGCTGCCGCTGCTGGGATTGTTGGGTCGCCGTGAAGGTGAGCGGACCATCATCAAGATTGGAGCCTGATTGAATTCTGTCGAGCAGCAGCGTCCGGCATCCAGCCGCCTCGCGCACTTCATGGCGCGGCTGCTTGCGTTTGCCCTGGTCTGTATTGGGCCGATGGTTGCAGGGCCCGGCATGGTGTCGGCTGCTGACGTCAGGTCGACCAACGCGGGTAGTTCGCAGCCGATCACGCTCAATTTCAAGGACGCGGATATCGACTCGGTGGTTGGTGCATTCGGCCATCTCCTGAACCGGACCTTCATCATCGACCCGCGTGTGCGCGGCAAGATCACCGTCGAGACCCCGCGTCCGGTATCGCCGCAGGCCGCCTACGAACTGCTTCAATCGTCGCTGCGGCTGCAGGGTTTTGCCATTGTCGAGACCGGATCGATCTCCCGGGTGGTGCCCGAGGCCGACGCCAAGCTGCAGTCGGGGCCGGTTAATGCCGGGCGCAGTCCGACGGCGGGCGGCGAGCAGATCGTCACCCAGGTCTTCCGGCTGACGTATGAGTCGGCGAGCAATCTGGTGCCGGTGCTCAGGCCTCTGATCGCGCCGAACAACACCATCGTCGCCTATCCCAACAACAACTCGCTGGTCATCACCGATTACGCCTCGAATCTGCAGCGACTTGCCCGCATCATCGCCACCCTCGACAGCCCGGTGGCCGGTGAGGTCGAGGTAGTGGCCATGCGTCATGCGCTGGCCAGCGACGTGGCGCTGCAGGTGTCGCGGCTGCTCGACGACCCCAGTCGCGCCGGCGGCACGCCGGGTGCGGTGGTCGACCCCGGGCAAAGGGTGACCGTGCTGGCCGACACCCGCATCAACGCAATCCTGCTGCGCTCGGCCAGTGGCGCCCGCATGAATCTGGCCAAAGGGCTGATCGCCCGACTCGATCAGCCGTCGAGCGAGTCGGGCAATATCCGCGTGGTCTATCTGCGTAATGCCGAGGCGGTGCGGCTGGTGGGCGTCCTGCGCTCGGTGCTGGCCGGCGATGGCGGCACCGGCGGCGCGGGTTCGACTGGTTTCGGCACCAACATTCAGCAGGGGGCGGGTGCACAGGGCATGCAGGCCGGTGGCATGCTTGGTCAGCAGCAGCTCGGTGCGTCGCCGGCGACGTCCGCTTTGTCGCAGACCGGCCTGGGCGTTGCGGTGACCGCCGTGTCGGCGGGCGGCGCGGTGATCGCGGCTGATCCGGCCACCAACTCCCTGATCATCACCGCGCCCGAGCCGGTTTATCGCAATCTGCGCGCGGTCATCGAAAAGCTTGATGCGCGTCGGGTCCAGGTCTACATTGAATCGCTGATCGTCGAGATCAGTGCCGACCGCGCCCTCGAGCTCGGTGTGCAATGGCAGTTCCTGTCGCAGCCCACCAATGGCTCGAACCAGGTGATCGGAGGCACCAATCTGCCGCCCCGGGGCGGCGGCTCCAATATCATCGACGCGGCGCAAAACATCGGCAGTCTCGGGCGAGGCCTGAACGTCGGCATCGTCCGTGCGGCGCCGCTGCTCGGCGGCACGTCGGCCAACGGCACCGCGACCATCGGACCGATCAACCTCGGTTTTCTGGCGCGAGCACTCGAGACCGAAGCCGGGGCCAATATTCTGGCGACGCCCAACCTGGTCACGCTCGACAACGAAGAGGCCCGAATCATCATCGGCCAGAACGTGCCCTTCATCACCGGATCGTTTACCTCCACCGGCGGTGCCGGGGCGATCAATCCTTTCCAGACCATCGAGCGCAAGGACGTCGGCACGACGCTGCGAGTACGACCGCAGGTGGCCGAGGGCGGAACCGTGCGCATGCAGATCTTCCAGGAGGTCTCGAGCGTGCAGGACGCGACACTCGCCGCCGGTCTGATCACCAACAAGCGGGCCATCGAATCGAATGTGCTGGTCGACGATGGCCAGCTGGTGGTGCTGGGCGGACTGATTGAAGAGCGGGTCGAGGGCAGCGTCAGCATGGTCCCGGGGCTGGGGCGCCTGCCGATCATCGGCAATCTGTTTCGCTATGACACGCGCAAGCGGGTCAAGACCAATCTGCTGGTGTTCCTGCGCCCGGTCGTGCTGCGCACAGCCGACAGCTCCTACAGCCTGACCGCCGATCGATACGACTACATTCGCATGCTGCAGGGCGATGCGCGGGTCACACCGAGCGAGATCATGCCGGAGTCGCAGTTGCGCCCGCCGGTGCTCTCGCCGATGCCGCCGCGCCCCGGTACCGCAGGCGCCGCCCCGCCCGGGGTCTCGCCGGCCTTCAACGATGCGATGGCCGATCGCTGGAAGGCGGTGCTGCCGCCGGTGCCGGGCCAGCCCGGCCCCGCCTCGGTGGCGCCTGGCCTGGCCCCGGCTCAATCGCCGCCGGCTGCTGCGCCCGGACTTGCCCCGGGCTCATCGGGAGCGCCCGGCAATCCCGATGTCGGCGCCGACGGGCGGGTGATGCAAACCGCGCCCAATGAGGTCATCATTCAGCGCAACCTGAGTTCGCCGGTCTCCGGCAGTCCGTCCAGGTGAGCCCGCAGCCCTTGACGCCGGCGCTGTTGTTTCTTGTCGCTTCGCAATTCGCTGAAATAGGGCCGCGCCCATGAGTCAGGTCTCGCCTGCCCGCTACGTTCCTTATGGTTTCGCCCGCCAGAATCAGATGCTGGTTTCGGGTGTCTCGGGGGATTCGATCGAGGTCTGGATCGGCGATGCCACACCATCGCAGGCGCTGGCCGAACTCGCGCGCACGCTGCCCCTGCGGGTGGTGCCGGTTCGCAAGGATGGCCCTGAGTTGTCGGCGGCGATTGCCCGGGCCTACTCGCAGCAGGAGGGCTCGGCCGCCTCGGTGGTCGATGAGGTCGAAAGCGACCTCGATCTGTCGCGGCTGCTGCAGGACATCCCCAAGATCGAGGATCTGCTCGAGACCGAGGACGATGCGCCGATCATCCGCATGATCAATGCGCTGCTCACCCAGGCCGCGCGCGACGGCGCCTCGGACATCCATATCGAGCCCTTCGAGTCCTATTCGATGGTGCGGTTTCGGGTCGATGGCGCGCTGCGCGATGTGGTGCGACCCAAGCGCGAACTGCATGCCGCGCTGGTCTCGCGGATCAAGATCATGGCGAGCCTGGACATCGCCGAGAAGCGCCTGCCGCAGGATGGCCGCATCACGCTGCGCATCGGCGGGCGCGCGGTCGATGTTCGGGTCTCGACCCTGCCCACCGGGCACGGCGAGCGCGCGGTGCTGCGTCTGCTCGAAAAGGAGGCCGGTCGGCTTGACCTGGCCAGGCTCGGTATGGCCGATGCGACCCTGGTCAACTTCGATCGGCTGGTCCACCAGCCGCATGGCATTGTGCTGGTGACCGGGCCGACCGGCTCGGGCAAGACCACCACGCTTTATTCGGCGCTCAATCGCATCGATGCGACCACGGTCAATGTCATGACGGTCGAGGATCCGATCGAATACGACCTGGAAGGCATCGGTCAGACTCAGGTCAATGCCCGCATCGACATGACCTTTGCCAAGGCCCTGCGCTCGATCCTGCGCCAGGACCCCGATGTCATCATGATCGGCGAGATCCGTGACCTCGAGACCGCGCAGATCGCGGTGCAGGCCTCGCTCACCGGCCACCTGGTGCTGGCCACCCTGCACACCAACGATGCGGTTTCGGCGGTCACCCGCCTGATCGACATGGGCGTCGAGCCCTTCCTGCTCTCCTCGAGCCTGCTGGGCGTGGGCGCGCAGCGGCTGGTGCGCCGGCTGTGTACGCAGTGCCGTCAACCCGATCCGGTGACCAAGGGCTGGCGAGCGGTCGGCTGCGTGGCCTGCAATCGCACCGGTTTTTCGGGGCGTACCGGCATCTACGAGCTGCTGCAGGTCGATGAAGACATTCGCGCCATGATCCATCGCAATGCCAGCGAGGGCGAAATCCGGGCGAGTGCACAAAAGAGTGGCATGCAGACCATGCGCGACGATGGCTTTCGCTGGGTGCACGACGGCACGACCTCCTTCGACGAGGTGGTGCGCGTGACGCGCGACTGATGCCGGCCTATCGCTTCGAGGCCGCCTCGGCCGCCGGGCGCATTGAACGCGGCATTGTCGATGCCGACAGCCCGCGCCAGGCGCGGGGCGTCCTTCGCGATCGGGGTCTGACCCCAATTTCGGTAGCCACGGTCGAGGACCGGGCGGCGGGCGGCGCCGGGTCGATGGTCATCGGCGGTCGGCTGAAGGATGCCGATCTGGCAATGGCGACCCGACAGCTCGCGAGCCTGCTGTCGGCGCGTTTGCCGCTCGAGCGCGCGCTGGCTGCAATCGTCGAGCAGGCCGAGCGGCCGGTGGTTCGCGACCGCTTTGCAGCAGTAAGAAGCGAGGTGGTCGCCGGCCAGACGCTTGCGACCGCGATGGGCAAGTATCCGCGCGACTTCCCGGATGTCTATCGCGCGCTGGTGGCCGCAGGCGAACAGTCGGGCGATCTCGGGCTGGTGATGTCGCGGCTGGCCGACTATGTCGAGTCGCGCACCGCACTCGCTCAGCGGGTCACGATGGCCTTCACCTACCCGGTGATCGTGACCATCGTGGCCGCCGGCGTGATCATTGCCCTGCTGACCTATGTGGTGCCGCAAGTGGTCGGTGTCTTTACGCAAACCAAGCAGAAGTTGCCGCTATTGACCGTCATCCTCATCGAACTGTCGGCTTTTGTGCGGCGTTGGGGTTGGCTGGTGGCATTGCTTCTGGCAGGCGCTGCGGTGGGCGCCAAGTCATTGCTCAAGACGCCGAGCCTGAGGCTTGCCTGGCACAAGCGTCTGCTCAATCTGCCGCTCTTTGGCCGGCTGATCCGGGGAGTGAACACTGCACGCTTTGCCTCGACCCTGGCCATCCTGACCGCCAGCGGCGTGCCGCTGATTCGTGCGCTAGATGCCGGTGCCCAGACGCTCACCAATGAGGCGATGCGGGCCAATGTGGTCGATGCGGTATCGCGGGTTCGCGAAGGCGCGCCGCTGTCGCGTGCGCTGGCGGCCGGCGGCTATTTCCCGCCGGTCATGATCCACATGATCGCCAGCGGCGAGGCCACCGGCGAGTTGCCCGACATGCTCGAGCGCACCGCCAAAACCCTGTCGGGCGAAGTTGAGCGGCGCACGCTTGCGCTCACCAGTCTGCTCGAACCCCTGCTGATTCTGGTGATGGGCGCGATCGTGCTGATGATCGTGCTGGCGGTGTTGCTGCCGATCATCGAGATCAACCAGCTCGTTCGCTGAGCGCCTCCCAGACCCGTGCGGGTGTAAAGGGCATGTCCATCGGCGGCACGCCGCGGCTGCGCAGTGCGGCGCTCATTGCATTGACCAGCGCCGGCAGCGAGCCCGAGCAGCCCGATTCGCCCACGCCCTTGGCGCCGAGTGCATTGAGCGTGGTCGGCACCGGGTTGTAGTCATTGCGAATGGTCGGCACCCAGCCCGCACGCGGCATCGGATAGTCCATGAAGCTGCCGGTGAGCAGCTGGCCGGTGTCTTCGTCATAGATGATCTGCTCGCCGAAAACCTGGCCCGCGCCCTGCAGCACGCCGCCGTGGACCTGTCCCTGCACCAGCTGCGGCGAGATCACCGTGCCGAGATCGTCGACCGCGTTGTAGGCGATAACCTCGGTCACGCCGGTCTGCGGGTCGATTTCGACTTCGGCCACATGGCAGCCGTTGGGGAAGGTGGCACCCGACACCGCCTCGCCCTCGCAGTCGAGCGGATGCGCGCCATCGGCGCTGCGGGTAAGGCTGCCGGCGAGCTCGAGCAGGCCGATGCGCGGGCTCGTGGCGGCCGAGCCGGTCTGGAAGGCGCCGTCGACGTACTGAAGCGACTCGGGTGCGGCACCGAGGGCACTCGCTGCCACCGGGCGGGCCAGCTCGAGGATTCGGGCTGCCAGCATCTTGCAGGCGCTGCCCGCGCCATAGAGCGATCGCGAGCCGCCGGTGCCGTTGCCCACCAGCTCCTGCGACGGATCGCTCGCGCGGTATCGGATGGCCGCGGGCGACAGGCCCAGGCCGTCGGCGACGATCTGCGCAAACGAGGTCTCGTGACCCTGGCCCGACGAGCCGGTGACGCCGAAGACATCAATGTGACCCTCGGCGGTAAAGCGCGCGCGAACCACGTCTTTCGGCGCACCACCCGCGCCCGAGGCTTCAAGGTAGCAGCCAAAGCCGATGCCGCGCAGTTTGCCGCGCCGGGCGGCTTCATCGCGGCGTGCCGCGAATCCCGCGTAATCGGCCATGGCAAGCGCCTTGCTCATCGTGCCGTCGAAGTCGCCACTGTCATAGACCGTGCCGTTGGCGGTGGTGTAGGGGAAGGCATCGTTGGGGATGAAATTGCGTCGGCGCAGCTCGACCGGATCGATGCCGTGTTCGGCGGCAGCCTGATCGATCAGACGCTCGACCGCATAGGCGATGTCCGGGCGGCCGGCGCCGCGATAGGCTGACACCGGCACGGTGTTGGAGTAGATCAGCTCCTGATGTGCAAAAAGCGCCGGGACGCGATAGACCCCGCCCATGGTCACAGAGAGGTTGCGCGTGCCGATGAAGGCCTGGAAGTAGCAGGTGTAGGCACCGAGGTCGGCCTGATGATCCCAGCGAATCGCCAGGATGTTGTGCTGCGCATCGAGGGCAATATGGCCGGTCAGGCGCAGGGCGCGGCCATGCCACTCGGAGGTGAAGTGCTCCGAGCGCGAGCTGACCCATTTCACCGGCTTGCCGAGCCGGCGTGCGGCCAGCATCAGCAGCGCCTGCTCCGACGCACTGCCGCCGCGCAGACCGAAGGATCCGCCCACGTCTTCGGCAATCACCTGGATCTTGTCGCCTGCCACACCGCTGATCTGCGACAGCGAGCTGCGCATGCCGAGCATGCCCTGGGTCGGCGTATAGACCGTGTAGCGATCGGCGGTGGCATCGTAGGCCACCAGGCAGGCGCGCAGCTCCATCGGGGCCACCGCCAGTCGCTGACTCTCCATGCCGAGCGTGGTGGTGAAAGTGGCGCGCGCAAAGGCGGCTGCCACGGCGGCTTCGTCGCCGGCTTTTACAAGCGCCGACAGATTGCCCGGTGCGACCTCATGCAGCTCGGGCGCGCCCGGGCGACGGGCGGCTGCCATGCTGGTGACCGAGGCCAGATCCTGATAATCGACCACGATCTGCTCGGCCGCGTCTTGAGCGGCGCGTGCCGAGTCGGCGATCACCATGGCAATCGGCTGGCCGACGAAGCGCACGCGATCGGTGGCCAGCACCGGCATGGCGCACTTCACCTGCATTGAGCCGTCGGCGGTCTTGACCGGCGCGCCGGTCGGTATCTCGGTGTAGCCCGCGGCGCTGACATCGTCGGCGGTCAGGATGGCGACCACGCCGGGGGAGGCTTGGGCCGCAGCGGTGTCAATCCCTCTCAGAAGCGCATGGGCCCGGTCGGAGCGGACCATATGGGCATGCAGCTGACCGGGCAGGTTCCAGTCGGCGGTATAGCGGCCGCGGCCGGTGACCAGGCGCAGGTCTTCGACGCGGGAAGGGGTGAAGGTGGCAGTGTTCATGGTGTTGTCTCGATTCAGGCCAATTCAGGCAGACTGGCCGCCGGCGGCGCGCATCAGGCTGGCGGCCTGCTTCACCGCGGCAACGATGTTGACGTAGCCAGTGCAGCGGCACAGGTTGCCGGCGAGGCCTTCGCGGATCTGCTCATCGGTCGGGTCGGGGTGGCGGCGCAGCAGGTCGGTGCTGGCCATGATCATGCCGGGCGTGCAGTAGCCGCACTGCAGCCCGTGGCAGGCCGAAAAGGCCTGCTGAACCGGATGCAGCACGTCGCCCTGCGACAGGCCTTCGATGGTCGTGATGCGCGAGCCGTCGGCTTGAGCCGCCAGCACGGTGCAGGATTTGACAGCCTGTCCGTCGAGATGGACGGTGCAGCAGCCGCACTGGCTGGTGTCGCAGCCGAGGTGCGTGCCGGTCAGGCCGAGTTGCTCGCGCAGCAGATCGACGAGAAGCGTCCGGTCTTCGCATTGCACGGATTGGGTCTTGCCGTTGACGGTCAGTTCGACCTTCATTTTTGGTATCCGAAGCTTCAGTAAGAGGCGTTAGGCGCAGCGGTTCAGCGGGCTGCGCTGTCCAGTCTGCTGATGGCCTGCGCAGCCATCACCCGTACCAGCTGGGCGCGATAGGCGGCGCTGCCGTGCAGGTCGGTGTTCAGGGTGCCGGCATCGAGCGCGCAATCGGCAATCGCATCAGTCGACCACCTGCGCTCAAGCGCGGCCTCGGCCTCGTGCCAACGAAACACGCCCGGGCCCGCGCCGGTGACTGCCACGCGGATGCCGGCATCAAGCTGCGCCACCATCACGCCGGCCATGGCATAGCCCGAGGCTGACTGCGCAAACTTGGCATAGGCCGCCCGTCGGGGCAGCGTAAAACGCACGGCACGAATGATTTCGTCGGGCTCGAGCGCGGTCGTGAACAGGCCGAGGAAAAAGTCGGCGGCCGCGATCGAACGCCGGTCGGTGATGACGGTGGCATCGAGTCCGAGCAGGGCGGCCGGATAGTCGGCGGCCGGGTCGTTGTTGGCGATCGATCCGCCGAGTGTGCCGCGTGCGCGCACCTGGGGGTCACCGATATGGCCCGCCAGATCGGCCAGCGCGGGAATGGCGTCACGCACCGTCGGGTCGGTGGCGACTTCGCCATGGCGCTGCGCTGCGCCGATCACG
This sequence comes from Bordetella parapertussis, assembly GCA_945883285.1. Classification (GTDB taxonomy): domain Bacteria; phylum Pseudomonadota; class Gammaproteobacteria; order Burkholderiales; family Burkholderiaceae_E; genus UBA4615. The sequence goes on from CAMCXH010000055.1 coordinate 16,401, forward strand.
AGTGAATGGCCCTCGCGGGTGATGCCGCGCAGATCGGCGAGCCGCGTGATGTCGATCAGCCTGGACGGCGCTGCCAGACGCATCTTCATGGTGGGCAGCAGGGTCATGCCGCCGGCCAGCAGCTTGGCCTCGGCATCGTTGCGCAATCCCTGCACGCTGTCTGGCAGCGAATTGGCGCGTTGGTAGGTAAAGGGATACATGGGCGCAGGCTCGATGAATGGGCGACGAAGGTGGGTGATGGTGGGTGATGCAGGTGTGAGCGGATGGATAACCCGAAGGATGAACCGAGCGCCACAGCGTTGAACACCGATTGATGCGCGGTCTGCCCTCAGCGAGAGTAGCATCGCTCGAAGGCGCACTTGAAAATCCGCCGGGCGGCCTCATTCCATTCCGAGCGTCAGACGCGATCACTGTTCGCAGCGCCTTGCCCACCCCTTTTTCAAGGATCTTCACGATGTGGATCGACCGTTTCTGGAAATTCGCCAAAACCGTTGGCCGCGATGGCCTCGCGCTGCTGTTTGCCCTGCGTGACCCGCAGATGCCGCGTGCACTCAAGCTCGGTACCGCCGCCCTTGCGCTGTACGTACTGAGCCCGATCGACCTCTTGCCCGACGTCGCGTTTCTCGTCGGCTGGACCGACGATCTCGCGGTCCTGGCGCTTGGCATTCCCTTCCTGACCCGCCGCCTGCCGGTCGGTGTCGCAGCCCGCGCCTTCGATCAGGCCGATCGGCTGATCTCGCGCCTTCGGCCGCGGCGCGTCTGAATGTCTGCGGGCCCCCGGCCGGCTTACCGCGCCGGGTTGGTCATCTGCTCGTGAATCGCGTCGATGGCCTTGAGCAAGTCCTCTGACAACGGCACCGACCAGGCGTCGATCTGCTCGCGAAGCTGCTCGACGCTGGTCGCGCCCAGGATGGTCGAGGCGACATAAGGACTGCGATAACAAAAGGCGAGCGCGAGCTGCGTGAGCGTCAGCCCGGCCTCTTTCGCCAGAGCTTCATACCTGAGCACCGCGGGTTCGATCTGCGGGCGGGCATAGCGCGGCCACAGGGGTCCGAACTTGACCAGCCTGGCCTCCGAGGGCATGCCGCCACGCAGATATTTCCCGGTGAGATGACCGAAAGCGAGCGCACTGTAGACCAGCAGACCGACGTCTTCGCGATGGCAGGCTTCGGCCACGCCCGCGTCGAACTCCCGTGAGAGCAGGTTGTAGACATTCTGGATGCTGGCGATGCGGGGCAGCGAGTATTGCTCGGCGACCTTGGCCCATTCGCACACGCCCCAGGCCGTCTCGTTGGACACGCCCACCGCCCGTACCTTGCCGTCCTTGACCAGTTGCGCCAGACCTTCGAGGGTCTCGCGGATCGAGGCACATTCGCGGTCTTTGCTCGGGTCGAAGCGACCGGCACCGAAGAGCGGCACATTGCGGGTCGGCCAGTGGATCTGATAGAGGTCGAGATAGTCGGTGCGCAGCCGCTTGAGGCTGGCCTCGCAGGCGAGCAGCACGTCGCGCTTGGAGAGCGGCTCGACGCCGTCGCGATCACCGGTACGGATCCAGTTCATGCCGCGCCCGGGGCCCGACACTTTGGAGGCCAGAATCACGCGGTCACGTTTTCCCTTGACCAGCCACTCGCCCACGATCTTTTCGGTCGCACCGAAGGTCTCGGCCCGGATCGGCATCGAGTACATCTCGGCGGTATCGACGAAGTCGACGCCGCGCTCAAGCGCATAGTCGAGTTGCGCATGCGACTGCGCGGTGTCGTTCTGCTGCCCGAAGGTCATCGTGCCGAGGCAGATGCCGGGAACCGTCAGGCCTGAGCGGCCGAGCTTTTTGCGATCGATCATATGCCCGATTCTACGCGCCGCGGTCGTGCCGGGATTCCGAAAGCCGGCGGGGTCTCGGTGGGCGCTAGAACCGGAGCGCGCCGGCATAGCCGGTCAGTTCGAGATAGCCGCGCCCGATGCGCCGACCCGACACGCTGGCGGTGACCGCGCCTTCCCAATAAGTGATGCCGGTGCTGCCGCGCGCATCAAGCTCCTGGTCATCGAAGAGCGGCTCGAGCTCGATCACCAGATCATCGATGCGGATGCGCTGAGACACCGGCCACAGTGCGCCGCTGCGCACCGAGCGCCAGCTGCGCAGCGTCTCGAAGACCGGCGACAGGCCGGTTCGCACTGGCCCGTTTGCGCCGCGCCGCAGGGTGGCATCGCGCCAGGTCGGTTTGCCGTCGGTGCCGCGGATCTGAAAGGCCATCAGCGCGCCGCCGTCATCCAGATTGATGCCGATCCAGTCCCAGCCGTTCGATTGACTGCCCAGATAGTCGCTCGACCACTCATGGTCGAACCAGGCGCGTCCGCGCACGGGGGTGTCGGGCGCCGTGCCGGCGGTCGATCGGCGGGTCCGGATCGAGCCGGTCACCGCCATCTGCGGCCGGCTGTAGTAGTGGCTTGCCTGGGAGGGGCTCGGGCCCTTGCGCGAATAGCCCGACTGGCCTTGCAGCAGAGGCGGGGCATCCGGGGCGAGTTCGAGCGTGAAAGCGAAGTCGCTGCCGCTGGCATGAGCGCGATAGCGATCGGTGGCCGGATCGCGCGTTAGCGACCAGGCCTCGGGTCCGGAGCCGATGATCGCTCGGGTATCGCCGGTGGCCGTCGTGGCCAGACCGAATCCGGCGCGCGCTGCGCGCTGAGCGTGGAGCAGCCGGCGGTTTTCGGGCAGCGCGAGCGCGGCATGGGCGAGCACCAGCTGGGTCGGTGCGAAGCGGCTCGGATTGGCGTCGGGATGCGCGGTGCGGCTGCGAAAGAAGGTGATCTGAAAGCCGGCATCGGCGGCACCTTCGCGCTGCAGCCAGCCGGTGACATACCACCATTCGGTGCGAAAACCGGCGTGCGCACCATGGTCCTGCGGAAAGCGCAGGACCGTTCCCGATTCGACGATGTCCCAGGCTGGAGAGGCAGGCGAAGGCAAGGCGACGGCCGGGTCGCCCGATGCCAGGGCAGGGGTGGCGGCAGTCGCGGCAGTCGTTGCAGTCGCTGCAAACGGGCCGGCGGCCGCCATCGCGCTGCCAACCCGCATTGAACCGGGGATCGCCGGGCCGCTCAGGCCAGGCGCCGACAGCCGCAGCGCGAGCACTTTGAGCAGTTGACGACGGCGGGACCTCATCACGGCCGATCACCAGTCCTGGCGGACTGCGGCCAGCGGCCCGGTGCCCAGCGCGCTGCGAGCCGCCAGCAGTGCGGCGATCAGCGCTGCCGCAATCAGCGCGGCCGCGCTCAGTGCGAGCAGACCGAGCGGCCAGTGGACCTGCATCGTCCAGTGAAACGACTGCGGATTGACCCGCTCGATCAGGACGAGCCCGATCGCCGCGCCGATCACGCCGCCCCAGGCGACTGCCACGCTCACCCCGAGCGTGGCTTCGATGGCCAGCTGAGCGACGATCTGGCGACGCTGCGCGCCGACATGGCGCAGCATGCCGAACTCGCGCGCTCGCGCCAGGGCTTCACCGGCACAGGCCGCGGCCACCCCGAAAAGACCGACCAGGATCGCGATTGCCTCGAGCGCATAG
>CAMCXH010000056.1 GCA_945883285.1 Bordetella parapertussis
GAGACGCAACGGCGTGCTCGCCATCCCGAGCGGCGCAGTTCGCGACGCCAGTGCGCGCACCTTCGTCTATGCGATCGAAGGCGACAAGCTGATCGAGCGCGACATCAAGCTCGGCCTTCGCGACGAAACCGGCGCCGATGGCTCACGCGTCGAGGTGGTGTCGGGGCTGAATGCCGGTGATCGCATCGTCGCGACCAATCTGGGCAGTTTGCGGGCGGGATCGACCGTGCGCGTCATCGCTGCCACGCAACGCTGACATCCGGGCCTGATCGCAATGTGGTTAACACGGATTTCTGTCGGCAACCCGGTCCTGGCGACCATGATGATGCTCGCCTTCGTGGTGCTGGGCGTGTTCTCGTACCGGCTGTTGCCGGTCGACCAGTTCCCCGATATCAGCTTTCCGAATGTGGTGGTGTCGACCGAATATCCGGGCGCCTCACCCGAGATTGTTGAAAGTGACGTTACCCGCAAGATCGAGGAGCAGGTCAACACCATCAGCGGCATCAACAAGGTGTCCTCGCGTTCCTACGAGGGCGCCTCGGTGGTGATCATCGAGTTCGACCTGGCCACCGACCCGGCCAAAGCGGCGCAGGACGTGCGCGAGAAGATCGCGCTGATCAAGGCCGGCTTCAAGAAGGAGGTCAAGGAGCCGACCGTCGCGCGATTCAACCCCGATGATTTCCCGGTGATTTCGCTTGCGGTGCTCTCGCCGAGCCGCGATGCCCGCGAACTCACCACGCTGGCCAATCAGGTGGTCAAGCGGCGCCTGGAAAATGCGCATGGCGTTGGCCGCGTGACCGTGGTGGGCGGCGTCAATCGCGAAGTGCAGATCGTGCTTCTGCCGGCCGAAATGGAGGCGCTGAAGATCGGCGTCGATCAGGTGCTCAACAGCGTTCGCAGCGAGAACCAGGAGCTGCCCGCCGGAACAGTCCTCACCCGCGATCGCGAGCAGGCGGTGCAAGTGCGGGGCCGGCTGAAATCGGTCGCCGACTTCGAGCGCATCGTCGTGGCGCGTCGCGGCGGGCAGCCGGTCTATCTGTCGCAGGTCGCCCGGGTGATCGACGGTCAGGAAGACCGTGAATCGATGGCAATGGTCGATGGCCAGCGGGCGATCTCGCTCGACATCATCAAATCGCAGGGCGAAAACACCATCGCAGTGGTCAATGAGGTCAGGAAACTGGCCGATGATCTCAAGCGACAGCTGCCACCCGATGTGACCCTCACCGTGGTGCGCGATCAGTCAACCTCGATCCGCAATCAGGTGGCGGGCGTACAGCGCAACATCATCGAAGGCGCAGTGCTCACCGTGATCATCGTGTTCCTGTTTCTGTCGTCATGGCGCTCGACCATCATCACCGGCCTCACGCTGCCGATCTCGCTGACCGGCACCTTCCTGGTCATGTATGCCATGGGCTTTACCATCAACGTGGTGACGCTGCTGGCGCTGTCGATTTGCGTCGGTCTGCTGATCGACGATGCGATCGTGGTGCGCGAAAACATCGTGCGGCACCAGGCCATGGGCAAGCATCACCGCGAAGCGGCGCTCGACGGCACCGCCGAGATCGGGCTGGCGGTGATGGCCACCACCTTCACCATCGTGGCGGTGTTTCTGCCGGTCGGCTTCATGGGCGGCATCATCGGCAAGTTCTTCAAGCAGTTCGGGGTGACGGTTGCCTTTGCAGTGCTGCTGTCGATGTTCATCAGCTTCACCCTTGATCCGATGCTCTCGGCAGTGTGGCCCGACCCCGATGCGGCCGGCGCCCGCGGCAAGGGTCCGATCGCGCGCTTTCTGAGGACCTTCGAGCGCTGGATGGCGACCCTCGAACGCGGTTATGTGGCGGTGCTGCGCTGGGGCTTGGCGCATCGCTGGCTCACGCTTGGTGGCGCGGTGCTCAGCTTTGTCGCGGCGCTGTCGCTTGGCAAATTCATCGGCTCCGAGTTCGTGCCGCAGGCCGACAACAACGAACTCTTCGTCCAGCTCTACACGCCGGTCGGCTCCTCGCTCGAACTGACTGCCGAAAAGACCCGTCTGGCCGAAGCCGCACTACGCGAATTTCCCGAGGCGCTCTTTACTTACGCCACCATCAATACCGGGCTGGCGCAGGGCAAGAACTATTCGTCAATCTATGTGCGCCTCAAGAACCGCGAAGACCGCACGCGCCGAGTGCAGCAGTTGATGATGCCGGCGCGTGAGCGACTGGCCAGGATCGCCGGCATCACCGTCACCAACCTGGGTGTGCCGAGCAGCTTTGGCGGCAAGCAGATCGACATCAGCGTGCAGGGTCCGGACCAAAAGCAGCTCGAAGCCCTGGCGGCTCGTGCGCTGGACGAAATCCGAAGCGTGCCGGGGGTGGTCGATCTCGACACCAGCTCCAAACCCTCCAAGCCGGTGGTGGCGGTCAACCTCGACCGCAATCTGGCCTCCGATCTCGGCGTGAGCGTGGCTCAGGTGGGCAGCACCCTGCGGCCCCTGCTCGCCGGTGAGGTCGCCGGCACCTGGAAAGGGCCGGACGACGAAACCTACGATGTGCGTCTGCGTCTGCCGCTCGAAGGCCGCAATGACATTGAAGACCTCGGTCGACTCTCGGTCGCCTCGGTCAAGCTCGATGCCGATGGCGCGCCCCGCATGGTGCCGCTGCGCCAGATCGCCAGCCTGGCGCAGGATCTCGGGCCGACCCAGGTCAATCGCAAGAACCTGACCCGCGAGATCGCGATCACGGCCAATGTCTCGGGTGCGCCCCCCGGCACGGTCGGGCTCGAGATCCAGCGGCGGCTCAAGGCATTGCCCCTGCCGCCGGGCTATGCCTTCGTCACCGGTGGCGCCACCAAGGACATGCAGGAGAGCTTCGGATTTGCATTGCAGGCGCTGCTGCTGGCGGTGACCTTCATCTACATGATCCTCGCCTCGCAATTCCGCAGTTTTCTGCAGCCGGTCGCGATCATGGCCTCGCTGCCGCTGTCGCTGATCGGGGTGATGCTGGCGCTGCTGGCCTGGCGCTCGACGCTCAATATGTTTTCGGTCATCGGTTTCATCATGCTGATGGGCCTGGTGACCAAGAATGCGATCTTGCTGATCGACTTTGCCAATCAGCAGCGCTTGCGCGGCGTCGAACGCTCACAGGCCCTGCTCGATGCGGCCGCCATCCGCCTGCGTCCGATCCTGATGACCACGCTGGCGATGGTGTTCGGCATGCTTCCGCTGGCCTTTTCGACCAGCGAAGGCTCGGAGCAGCGGGCGGGCATGGGGCATGCGGTGATCGGGGGCGTGATCGCCTCAACCTTGCTGACCCTGCTGGTCGTGCCGGTGCTCTACACCCTTTTCGACGAACTGAGTCTGCGTTTTACCAGCCGGCGCAATGCGCAACCGTTAGAATCGCCGGTTGATCCCCTGGCCTGAAAGAGACCCCAATGGACTTCGAGCGCGCCCGTTTCAACATGATCGAGCAACAGATCCGGCCCTGGAATGTTCTGGATCAGGATGTGCTGGACCTGCTGTCGGTGGTGCGACGCGAAGAATTCGTGCCACCGGCTTACCGCAACATGGCCTTTGCCGACCTCGATCTGCCACTCAACGTGGGTGGCCGGGCGAGCGGTGAAACCATGATGTCGCCCAAGATCGAGGCGCGCCTGCTGCAGGAACTGCGGGTGCGGCGCAGTGACTCGGTGCTCGAAATCGGCGCGGGCTCAGGCTATATGGCCGCCCTGCTCGCCTATCGGGCGAAGCATGTGGACTCGCTCGAGATCGATGCCGAGCTTGCGCGGTTTGCCAGCGACAACGTGGCACGCGCCGCAATCGCCAACCTCACGATCCGCGAGGCCGACGGCTCCAAGGGACTTGCCGACCTGCCGACTTACGATGTCATCCTGCTCTCGGGCTCAGTGCCCTTCGTGCCTGACGAACTGATCGAGCGGCTCAACCCGGGCGGCCGACTGGCGGCCATCGTGGGCAAGATGCCGGTCATGCAGGCGCTGATCATGACCCGTGGTGCAGTCGACGGCTCAAGCACCGACGTGCTGTTCGAGACAGTCGCCAAACCGCTTCGCGGGTTTCGTGCCCGTGAAACGTTCACGTTCTGACGCCAGCCCAGCCCCTCAAGACCATGCAAGAACTCAGTCCTGACTCCCTCGCCGCGTGGCTCGCCGATGCGACACGCCCTGCCCCGCAACTGCTCGATGTGCGTGAAGACTGGGAAGTGGCCACCTGCGCCCTCAAAGGCTCGATCGCCATCCCGATGGGCCAGATCACCGAGCGCACGAACGAGCTCGACCCCGAGCGGCCGGTGGTGTGCTACTGCCATCACGGCATGCGCAGCCTGCAGGTCGGGATGTTTCTCGAACATCAGGGATTCAGGCAGGTCCTGAATCTCGACGGTGGCATTGACGCCTGGGCCCGGATCGTCGACCCGTCCTGCCCGACCTATTGAACGACTGGAGCTACCGGATGCCCCGCAGCCTTATCGCCCTGGCCATTGCCTCAGCCTTTAGCGTCTCAGCAGGCCCTGCGTCTGCGCTCGACCTGCTCGAGGCGGTCAGGACCGCCGCCGCGATCGATCCGGTGGTTGCCTCCGCTCAGGCTCAGTTGCAGGCCAGCCGCGAACGCGTCAATCAGGCCGATGCCCTGTTGCTGCCTAATGTGAGCGCGACCTCCAACCTTGGCATCAACGCGATCGACAACAACTGGACCGCGGCGCCACCGCGGCGCCGATTTGATTCGCAGTCACTCAACCTGATCGGCACGCAGCCACTGTTCAGGCCGATCTATCGCGAGACGCTCAAGCAAAGCGAGTTATCGACTCAGGTCTACGAGGCGCAACTCGCGGCGGCAAAACAGGACCTGATCCTGCGGGTGGCGCAGGCCTACTTCGATGTGCTGTCGGCTCAGGACGCATTGACCGTGGTGCGGGCGCAAAAGCAGGCTTTCTCTGAGCAGTTTGCATCGGCCAAGCGCAATTTCGAGGTCGGCACCGCCACCATCACCGACCAGCAGGAAGCCCAGTCGCGTCTCGATCTGACCCGCTCGCAGGAGGTCGCCTTCGAGAACGACCTGCAGGTCAAACGCGCGCTGCTCGCGCAGTTGCTGGGCAAGCCGGTCGACGAACTCAACACCCTGAAGACCAATGTCGACATCACCCCGCCGCAAGCGGCCCGCGAGAATGAATGGGCGGCGGTTGCACGCGCTCAGAATCTTCAGGTGCTGCAGGCCGAGCTGCAGTCCGAGATCGCCAAGCGCGAAATCGAGAAACAGCGCTACGGCCACTACCCGACGGTCGATCTGGCGCTGCAGACAGGTGCCGGTCGAAGCACCGCCGGTCAGACTTCCGCGGCCGGTGTCGGCGCAAAGAGCTATTTCGGACAAGCGCAACTGCAGTTTGCCCTGCCGATCTACAGCGGCGGCTCGGTCGATTCGAAAGTGCGCGAGGCGATCGCCCTGCAAAGCAGCTCCGAATCGAACCTCGAAACATCACGACGCACCGCCGAACAAAGTGCGAGGCAGACCTTCCTCGGCGTCAAGAGCGGCCTGGAGCAGGTTCGGGCACTGACCGCGGCAGAGCGTTCGAGCCAGCTGGCGCTAGAGTCGAACCAGCTCGGTTATCAGGTCGGCGTGCGCATCAACATCGACGTACTCAATGCGGCGCAGCAGCTCTTTTCGACCCAGCGCGACCTGGCCTTTGCCCGCTATGGCGTGGTGCTCAATTCGCTGAAGCTGCTCGGCACGGCCGGCGACCTGACCGAGCAGGAGGTCTTGCGCGTCAATGCTCTGCTCGAGCCGCCGCGTACACCGCCGCCGACGATCACGCCCGAGGACAACCGGCCGGTGATGAGCGGCGATCCATTGATGCAGGATGGCGCCGGAAAAACTTCTGGGCCCCCGGCCGCGGCCAATGCCAATCGCGCGCCACCGACCGATCGTGGCGGGCGTGCCGCGCAGCCGGGCGCGCCGGCAGTGAGCTCCGGTGCGCGCGTGTTGCCACCGCCACCGCCGGTGATCGCGCCGGTCACCCCTGCCACGCCGGCGACGTCGCGCTGAACCCGGCCTCGGGATTGCAGCCGGCGCTGTGACGGCACACTGGCCTTGAGGGCCAGTGACGAACCAGGCCCGGCCTTGCGGCCAGAGCTCGGTTATCGATTGGGCAGTGATGTCGCCATGAGCGGTGTGAGGGCCGCAACCGTGCGCTCGGTGGCACCGCGATGCCGACTCGCGAAGTCAGTGCCGGCTTCGGCCATGGCCTGCTTGCGTGCTGGGTCTGAAAGGATTGACAGGCCGGTGGCGATCGCGTCATCGGCATCAGTCACCGACGCTGCCGCACCCGCCTCGAGGGCCTGAGCCGCGGCCTGTTCAAAGTTGAAAGTGCTTGGCCCGATCACCACCGGGCAGCCGGCCGCACACGCCTCGATCAGATTCTGCGAACCGAAGGGCAGCAAGGAGCCGCCGATGATGGCGCACTCGGCCAGCGCATACCAGGCATCCATCTCGCCCATCGAGTCGCCGATCAGCAGGTCGATCGATGAGGCATCGAAGCGGGGATCGTCGAGGTCGGCACGCCTGGCCACGACAAAGCCTGCGGCCTGCGCGGCGCGGGTCACTGCTTCGAAACGCTGGGGATGGCGGGGGACGATCAGCAGGAGGGGATGCTCGTTGGGCTCGGTCGATGAGGCTTTCGATGGGAACTGAGATACCGGTCGAGAGGCGGATGCCGACGGGGTCGCGCCTGCCTGCCCCTGCCCCTGCCCCTGCCCCTGCCCCTGCCCCTGCCCCTGCGCCCGCCAGGCCTGCCAGATCAGCGCTTCTTCACCGTCGCGCGTACTGGCCGCCAGCAGCACTTGCCGGCCGATCAGGCTGCGCCAGGCGTGCCCGCGCGCCATCAGTGCGGCATTGGGCGCATTGTCGAATTTGAGGTTGCCGGTGACCGCATCGACCGTTCGACCGAACTGCGCGATTCGCTCGGCATCACCCGGCGATTGCGCCAGCACCAGCGAGAGCCTGCGGGCGGCCGGCTCGATCAGCGCGCGCTGACGCAGGCCCCGCCTGAGCGAGCGCGGCGACAGCCGGGCATTGATCAGCGCCATCGGCACGCCTTCAGCTTCGGCTGCAGCCATCAGGTTGGGCCACAACTCGGTCTCCATCAGCAGGCCAATGGCCGGGCGCCAGGCTCGCAGAAAGCGGCCCGGGGCGCCGGCATAGTCATAGGGCAGATAGGCCTGCATGAAGCGATCACCGAGTTCCTTGGAAAAAAGATCGGCAGCGGTCTCGCGACCGGTCGGCGTCATGCAGGTCATCAGGATGCTGGTGTTCGGGTAGCGCGCAGCGAGCGCGCGCACCAGCGGCTGCGCGGCACGCGACTCGCCGACCGAGACCGCGTGAATCCAGATCAGGGGGCGCGGGTCTGGCTTAGTCCGGTTCAGAAAGCCGAAGCGCTCCGACCAGTGAGAGAGATAAGCCGGCTGACGCAGCGATCGCCACAGCAAATAGGCCATGACCAGCGGCGTTGCGAGCAGCCAGCCGAGGGAATAGAGGCGCAGCATCAGGAACAGCAAAACCTCAAGTATCCATCCGGCTCAGCATAGATGCGCTGTGATCCAGATCGACACCTGCAAGCACGCCACCGCTCCCAGCGGTCTTCAAGCGAATGGCTTGTCGAGGCACCGTCGAATGACGGCGATCCAGCATGACACGAAGCGATTGCTCGATCACCGCGGTCAGCGTCATCCCATTGTCACTCGCATGGCGCTTGGCCTTTGCAAGCAAGTCATCGTCGATTCGGATGGTGGTTCGCATAAGGCCGATGCATCAGCGAGCTGACTCAGAACGGCACATCCACCCCCGGTGCCACCGCCACGATCGCGGCCTTGAATGCCGCCTTGATGCGCGCAATCGCAGCCTCTGAATCAGCTTCGAATCGCGTGACCACCACCGGCGTGGTATTCGAGGCCCGCGCCAGACCGAAGCCATCGGGATACTCGACCCGCACGCCGTCGATGGTGATCACCTCATCGGCGCCCTCGAACTTGGCGTTGCGCTGAAGCGCCTCGACCAGCTTGAAGTTATCGCCCTCGGCGGTATGAATGTGCAGCTCGGGCGTGGCGATCGCATCCGGCAGGGCTTCGAGCACCGCACTCGGGTTAGTCGAGCGCGACAGGATCTCGAGCAGACGGGCACCGGTATACAGGCCATCGTCAAAGCCATACCAGCGGTCGTTGAAGAACACATGGCCGCTCATCTCGCCGGCCAGCGGTGCGCCGGTTTCTTTCAGCTTGGCCTTGATGAGCGAATGCCCGGTGCGCCACATCAGCGGCACACCGCCGTGCTTGCGCACCCAAGGTGCCAGATTGCGGGTGCACTTCACGTCGTAAATGATCTGCCCGCCAGGCCGATGCGCGAGCACATCCTGCGCATAGAGCATCAGCTGGCGATCGGGCCAGATGATCTGGCCGGTCTTGGTCACCACACCCAGTCGGTCGACGTCGCCATCGAAGGCCAGGCCGATCTCGCAATCGGTCTCGGCCAGGCAGCGGATCAGGTCCTGGAGATTTTCGGGATGCGCCGGATCGGGATGATGGTTGGGAAAGGTGCCATCGACCTCGGTGAAGAGCTCGGTCACTTCGCAGCCGAGCGACTTGAAGAGCTGCGGCGCAAGCGCGCCTGCTACGCCGTTACCGCAATCAATCGCGATCTTCATCGGACGCGAGAGCTTCACATCACCCAGGATCTTCGCGAGGTACTCACCGGTGACATCGCGTTTGGTGACGCGCACCGGTGCGTTGGCATCGAGCTTGCCGGCAAACGAGGGGTCGACGATTGATCTGTAGAGATCCTGGATGCCGTCGCCATAGAGCGTGCCGCCGCCGAGCATCATCTTCAGCCCGTTGTATTCCGGCGGGTTGTGGCTGCCGGTAACCGCGACACCCGAGCCGGTATTGGTGAGCACGGTGGCGAAATAGACCACCGGTGTCGGCACCATGCCGATGTCGATGGCCTCGATGCCAGCGCTGTTGATGCCTTGGGTGAGGGCCGCAATCAGACGCGGGCCCGACAGGCGCCCATCGCGACCGACCACAATCGCGGGGATCCCTTTGGCCTTGGCCTGCAGGCCGAGCGCTGCACCCACACCGCGCGCCACCGCATCAGTGAGGGTGACCTTGGCCGGGTCGCCATCGACGATGCCGCGGATGTCATAGGCTTTGAAGATCGAGGGCGAGATCGAAGGGGCTGCCATGGGAGGGCTCCGGTGGGTGGGGCTTGTGGGCCACGAAACCCGCGAATTGTACAGAGCGCTGCCATGACACAGCCGTGAACAATGGCGCGGCGATGACACCGCGAACGCCTCGTGCGCAGCCGTTTCAGCGCCGCCCTTGTCCGGGTGTGGCCAGATAGTGGTCCATCGTCAGTCGCAATCCGGCATCCAGATCGACCTTAGGCTGCCAGCCCAGCGCAGCGATGCGTGCATTGTCGAGCAGCTTGCGCGGCGTGCCGTCGGGCTTGCTGGTGTCGTAGTCGATGCGACCTTCAAAGCCGGCAAGCTTTGCGATGCGGGCAGCAAGCTGCGAGATCGGCAGGTCAGACCCTGAACCGATATTGATCAGGGGCGGCTGAAAAATTTTCTGATGATCGATCCCCTTGCCAAGCAAGTCATCGAAGGCCACGTCGTCCAGATTCATCAGAAACAGGCAGGCATCGGCCAGGTCGTCGCTGTAGAGAAACTCGCGCAAGGCCGTACCGGTACCCCACAGCGTGACTGATTCGGCGCGGTTGCGCGCGGCTTCAGTGAAGCGACGAATGAGTGCCGGCAGGACATGCGAATTTTCGGGGCTGAAGTTGTCATTAGGCCCATAGGCACTGGCCGGCATGACCGACAGAAACCGCGTGCCATGCTGACGGTTGTAGCTCCAGCACATCTCGATGCCGGCAATTTTGGCCAGCGCATAAGGCCGATTGGTGGCCTCCAGCGGCCCGGTGAGCAACGAGTCTTCGCGGATCGGCTGCTCGGCAAATTTCGGATAGATGCACGACGCGCCGAAGAACAGCAGCCTCGCCGCACCATGACGATGGGCCGCCGTGATGAGGTTGGTTTCGATCGCGAGATTGTCGCGAATGAAATCAGCCGGGAATTCGTTGTTGGCCAGGATGCCGCCGACGCGCGCAGCGGCGATGAAGACGTATTCGGGTTTTTCGAGGGCAAAGAAGGCCTCGGTGGCTTGCGCGTCGGTCAGGTCGAGCTCGGCGTGCGTGCGGGTGATGAGGTTTGTGTAGCCGGCTGCAGTGAGTGCTCGGCACAGGGCGGAGCCAACCAGGCCGCTGTGGCCGGCGATATGGATGCGGGCGGAGAAGTTCATCGCAAGCCTAAGGTCCGTTAGCGGTGCCTGATTGGCGCTCAACCTGCGCCCTCGCCCATTCATGATCAACCCACCAACCCGAGAGAAACAGAATCACCGCAACAACACCCGTCGCCACACCGATCTGATCGTGAAAAGCGCCCCAGATTGCAATCGCCCCAACCGCCAGCATCAGGACGTATTCGATCAACGCCACATTGCGATGCCCTGCCCCCGACTGGATCAGCCGCTGGTAGTAGTGAGACTTATGCGCCTGCCATACCCGCTCACCTCGATACAAGCGCCTCAACAGGGTCACGGTCGCATCAATGATGAACGGTGAAAAGACCAGCGCCGGAAACATGAAAGGCCAGTGCCCTGCTTTCCAGCCCGCCATACCAAAGACAGCCGCGAGAAAACCAAGTGGGACTGAGCCGGTATCTCCCATGAAAACCCGAGCCGGATGAAAATTGAAAACCAGGAACGCCGCCGCTGCGCCGACCACCAGCAGATTGGCCGTGGCAAGGACCATATCGCCCTTTGCCCAGGCGGTGAAGGCAAAGCAAGCGAAACCGATCAGCGCCATACCACCCGCCAGTCCGTCCGAGCCATCCATGAAGTTGTAGAGGTTGGCCATCCAGACCGTCACGACCCAGGCAAGAAGCATCAACCAGACCGGGCTGTCGCCAAGAAACCACCAGACGACCCAGGCTGCCGCAGCCCCTTGAACAGAAAACCGAATCCGGGCCGGCAATCCGCGGACATCATCGATTGCGGACACCATCGCGAGCAGGCAAACCGGAACAACCCACACAACAGACGCTGCAACCGTTGCCAGGGCAATCGGCAAGAGCGCAATCATCATCACCATCCCGCCGAACCGCGGCACCGGCACCGAATGAAGCGAGCGTTCATTGGGACGATCGAGCGGCAGCAGTCGCGCACCCCGGCGCAGTCCAACCATCAGCAACACCAGCACCGCTGCAAACACAGCCAGCGCAGGCAGCAGATCGAACACAGACAGTCCACCCATGCTCATGACGCGCGCCCTTCGAACCACCGGGCAGTCTGCGCGAGCGCCTGATCGACGGTAAAGGGGGGATGCCAGCCCAGCGTCTTGCGCAAGTGCTGCGAATTGACCTGCAATGATCCGAGGAGTCGCTCGGCCTGCGCACCCATGCCAATCAGACCGGCTGTCGACTTCATGAGAGATGGCGGCATGAAGAACAACCTGGCGGGACGACCCATTGCCTGGCCAAGTCGACGCAACAGCGCGGTCGTCGAAAGATCCTCGCCATCAGACACCAGGAATGTCTGGTTCACAGCCTCGGGATGCTCGACGCAGGACACCAGCGCATCAGCAAGGTTTCCAAGAAACACCAGACTGCGACGATTGTCGACCGCGCCAAATGGCAAGGGAACGCCCCTGTCCAGCCAGCTCATCATCCGCAGGAAGTTGGCTCGAACGCCGGGCCCGTACACCAGAGGCGGCCTCACAACGACGACTTCCATCGAGGTACGAGCAGCAATCTCATGCAGTGCCGACTCAGCCTCTGCCTTCGAAACGCCATAAGGATCTTTCGGCGATATCGGGTCCTGCGCCTCGAATGCGCGACGCCCAGTTGCCTCACCGTTGACCTTGATCGAGCTCAGAAAGACCAGCCGCTTGACCCCCGCCTTCGCAGCCGCCTCAGCCAGCGCCCGGGTTCCTTCAACATTGACCCGACGAAAAGCACTCAAGGGGTCGACCACGGTTTCATGCATGACATGGACCCGTGCTGCGAGATGAACGACCGCATCAATGCCGGCCAATGCATCCTGCCACTCGGTCTCGGGCCCGATGTCTCCAATGGTCGCCTGTTCCTGCGCCCGGCAAACCGCAGGGCCTCGCACGCAGGCCCTCACAAGGTGGCCGCGTTCGGTCAGCGCATCAACAACCGCTGCGCCAACAAAACCCGTCGCGCCGGTAACAAGTACTCGCATCGAACGTTCAGTCCTGGCGCTTCCAGACCCGCCGATTGACGTAATCGGTATAGCTCACCAGAATCCGCGCGACTTTTTCAGACACGTTATCAGGCTGATAGTCCTGGACGTTTCGAATCATTTGATGCCCGCCTCGGGGCTGAAACTCCAGCACTCGAAGTCCATCGCGAATTCGATCCAGGTCAAGCCCGACCAGCATCACCGCCGCCTCCTCGAAACCTTCAGGCCGCTCATGGACATCGCGAAGATTCAGCGCCGGGAAATCAAGGATTGAAGCCTCCTCGGTAATGGTGCCGCTGTCGGAAAGCACCGCTTTCGCGCCCTTCTGAAGACTGATCCAGTCGAAGAAACCGAAGGGCTTCAGAAAGCGGATATCGTCGCCAGGAGCAATGACAACAGACTCAAGACGCTTGCGGGTTCGCGGGTGAGTCGAAACAACCACCGGGATTGCGTACTCGCGGGTCAGGGTCTGCAAGACCTTGATCAATGCATCGAGTCGAGCCGGGTCGTCAACATTTTCCTCGCGATGCGCACTGACGAGAAAGTAACTGTGAGGTTCAAGTCCAAGTCGGGCAATTGCGTCCGAAGCCTCGATTGATGCGCTGTAATGCTGCAGCACCTCGCGCATCGGACTGCCTGTCACGATGATCTGTTCCGGCGGCACGCCTTCCCTGAGCAGATACTCGCGGGCAATCTGACTGTAGGTCAGGTTGATATCGGCAATATGGTCAACGATTCGACGATTGATCTCTTCAGGCACCCGCATGTCAAAACACCGGTTGCCCGCCTCCATGTGGAAGATCGGAATCTTGCGACGTTTGGCCGCAATCGCCGCGAGTGCACTGTTGGTATCGCCCAGGATCAGCACCGCGTCGGGTTTCTCGGCGGCCAGCACTGCGTCCGCTGCGATGATCACCCGCCCGATCGTCTCGGCGGCGGTCGCGCCGGCTGCATTCAGGAAATGGTCGGGCGCCCTGATGCCGAGTTCGTCAAAGAAAACCTGGTTCAGTTCGTAATCGTAATTTTGACCGGTGTGAACAAGGCAATGCGAGACATACCGATCGAGTGCGGAAATCGTGCGCGACAACCTGATCAGTTCAGGACGCGTCCCGACGATCGTCATGACCTTAAGCACGAATCGACTCCTGAACCAGATCGAGCCTGGAGACAATCTCTTCGATCTCCGGAACTGTCAGGCGATGGGTGTTGTGTGAGGTGTAGTCCTCAAGTTGCGTGATCTCCGGCTGACCTTCAACAAAATACTTGGCGTAGTTGAGATCGCGCGAATCAGCAGGAATACGGTAGTAGCCACCGAGGTCCTCGGCCCGAGCCATTTCCTCGCGCGAGACCAGCGACTCGAAGAGCTTCTCGCCATGGCGCGTGCCGATGACCTTGATCTCGTTGTCTCGACCCAGCAAATTGCAAAGCGCCTGGGCAAGATCACCCACCGTGGAGGCCGGCGCCTTCTGGACGAAGATATCGCCCGGACGCGCATGCTCGAAGGCATAGAGCACCAGATCAACCGACTCATCCAGTGACATCAGAAAACGGGTCATTGAGGGATCGGTAATCGTTAGCGGCTTGCCGGCGAGCAACTGGTCAACAAACAGGGGAATCACCGAACCGCGGGATGCCATCACATTGCCATAGCGCGTCGCACACAGAACGAGTTGATTCGAATCGGACACCCTTGATTTCGCGACCATCAGCTTTTCGGCCATCGCCTTGGAGATACCCATGGCGTTGATCGGATAAACCGCTTTGTCGGTTGAAAGAACCACGCAGCGACTCACGCCAGCCTCGATGCAGGCGCGCATCACGTTTTCGGTCCCCATGACATTGGTCTGTACCGCCTGCATCGGGTAGAACTCGCAGGACGGCACCTGCTTGAGCGCGGCCGCATGAAAGACATAGTCGACGCCGCGCAGCGCATCGAGCACCGAGTCATATTCACGCACATCGCCGATATAGAACTTGACCTTGTCGCTCTTCAGAGCGATTCGCATGTCTTCCTGCTTCTTTTCATCGCGACTGAATATGCGAATCTCGCGCAGGTCCGACTTCAAGAAGCGTTGCAGCACGGCATTGCCAAAAGAGCCGGTACCACCGGTGATCAATAGCGTTTTATCCTGGAACAATTCTGAACTCCCTGATGGGTATCGTTCGACGTAGGGGTATCGTTCGACGTAGCGATAACAGTCTCAGCTCAACCGAATGCATGCATCCGACTGACCAGCTCCGGCCAATCTGCTGCGACATAACCGGTCGCCTGCGAAAACCGCGAGCCATCGAGTGATCGGTCAATGAAGACCCGGTCATCAGCCTGGATGCGGGTGCTTCGCTGGTATTGACGACCGGCCAGCGTCAGCAGGTCAAATTTGGCAATTGGCGAAGCCGCGACATGGTACAGCCCCCGAAGCGACGCATCGGGCAGCACACGGTCCCGGATGACGGTGGCCAGCTCAACCGTCGGCAACCCTGAAAAAATCGCTCGTGTGTAGCCGCGAACCTCACCAGTCTGTGCAAGGAACCAGCCGATCAGCCCGTGCTGACTGCCAAGTTCATGACCGATGATCGAGGTGCGCAGTGTTATTGCGTTCGGATAATCAACCTCTCCCAGCAGTTTGCTGCGCCCGTAGAGGTCCTGTGCATCAGGCGCATCCGACTCCTTGTAGAGGCCCTTTGTGCCAAGGAAAACGCAGTCGGTGCTGACATGCACGAGACGCGCGCCGGCAACCTCACACAAGCGGGCCAGTCGGTGCGGGAGAATCGAGTTGATCGGCAGTGCTGCCAGCGGATCGTCTGCCTCGGCGAGCTGTTTGACCAGACCGATGCAGTTGATGACCGCATCAGGCTTCGCAATCGCAAACGCCCGCGCCAGCGAGTCGAACTGCTCGACATCAACCCCGGCGATCACTCTGGCACGCAAGTCCTCGCGCAGCCGCGACACCGAACCCAGTGAACGGGCAGTGCCCGAGACATCAAAGCCTGCACTGTCAGCGAGCAACCTGAACACCGCATTTCCGAGCATGCCTGACACGCCCAGCACGAGTACCTTCATCTTTGGAGATCTCCTTGGTGCGCGGCTTGAACGGCTTCGTCCAGGAGAGCAAGCATCTTCCTGGCAAGAGCGGCTGGCGCAAAGTTCGCATTGTAGTAGGCCCGGCCCGAGCGACCCATCGACTCAAGCTGATCGCGTGGCATGGCTGCCATCATCCTGACCGCAGCGGCAAGCGCGGCCGCGTCCTGCGCAGGCGTGCAAACCCCTGCTCCCGCCTCAGTCACGACCCGGGCACCCTCGCCATCGAGTGCCGCGAGAATCGGCCTGCCTGCCGCAAGGTAGGCCTGCACCTTGCTGGGGACTGTCAGCCGAAAGATGTCGTCGCTGGTCAAGGTCACCAGCAACACCGACGCTTCGCGAAAAATCGCCGGCATCGCCTCCGGTGGAAAGCGCCCGGTCAACACAAGGTTGACAAGCCCACGACGCGCGACCTCATCGCGGATCCAGTCGCTGCGACTGCCGCTTCCCACCAGAACGAAACGCACCTGGGGAGCATCGGAGAGCATTGAGGCCGCCTCGACAATCGTCGCAACCGACTGCGCTGTGCCCAGATTGCCGGCGAACACGATGTCGAACCGTGGCGGATCGACCGCAACAGGCGATGGGTCATTACCCTCTTGCGGAGAATCGAATGCAAGTTCTCCCGGGTTAGGCTGGTAACGAATCCGGTCACGCGACGCGAGTTGGGCAACCGGCTCGATGAACGCCTGCGACTGCACAAGCAGCATGTCGCTGAAACGGTAGATGCCGCGGACCAACCACTCCACGAGCTTGAGCGCACGCCGATCAGTCACGAACCCTGTCGCGGCCAGACTCTGCGGCCAAAGGTCCTGCACCCACAAAACCACCGGGGCTCGCTTGAACACCTTGATCGCAATCGCTGCGATGCCCTGCAGAATCGGCGAGATGCCATAGACAAGAATCACGTCGATCTGTTGACCACGCAACAGCCACGGACCGAACACGCTGCCCGATGCCGCAAAGCTCAGGTAGTTCAGTGCAAGCCTGACCGCGGAACCTTTACCACGCGGGCACATCGGAACACGCAGCACCGGCATCTCGTAGTAAGCCTGACGCTGAACACCCCCAGCCCGCCAGCCTTCAAACACGTTTCCGTCGGGATAGTTGGGCTTGCCGGTAAGGATCGTGACCTCTGCGCCTGCATCACGCAAGGATCGCGCGACCTCATTGATGCGGAAGGACTCGGGCCAGAAATACTGCGTGACGATCAGAACCTTCAAGCGAGAAGTTCTCTCACGAAATCGGCAGTTGTCAAAAACGTCAAACCTTGCTCTTTATCGCCTAGAAAACGGCGTACTGCGCGAGCAATCGACACCGCGGAGTTCGGATCAAAGGTCTGCACCGGGTCACAGACATCCCGAACAAAATCCAGCTCTGAGGCAACAATGGGCAGACCGAGCCTGGAGGCTTCAATCAATGGCAATCCAAATGACTCGGAGGTAGAGGGGAACAGCAGCGCACGCGAGGAGCGGTAGGCCTCGAAGGTGCTTTCGCGGTCGATCTGCCCGAGGTTGGTGATGCGCAATCCATCACAACGCGAAGCCTCTTCGACAACTCTCGCCAAGGCCTGATCGCGCTCCCCCAGTGTGAGAGCGAGAGACGGGTACACGCCCTCGGCAGCAAGCACTCGCCAGGCATCGAGAAGGCGCAGATGGTTCTTGTGACCAACACCGTCAGCCACATAAACAAAATCGCGAACGACCGACCGCGTCTCGGGCGAAGGGCCCAGAGCGGCGATCTGCTCATCGACCGCAGGGCAGACACCGACATCAGGCTGGCCACCATGCCAGGCGACAAGCGCCCTTCGCATCGAGGGAGTCTGAACCACATAACGACTGACGTGATGGCGGAACAAGCGCGAGATGGCGCGCTCCACGGCAATTCGGGTCGCGGTACGCCATGGAAAATCGGACAAGGGGTTCAGACCGAGATAATTTCGGTTCTGAAGAAAGACAACGACTCGCGCAGCGCTGCGGAAAATCGGTGGCAGGCCATGGAAGCAGACAACCAAATCTTCGGCGCGGGCGGTCTTCGCTAAAGCGCGCTCGGCACCGAATCGATCTGACACGCTTGGCCGTACCCAGCGCACGTCCGATCCCTGCGGCAGGACGAGTTTGTCCACCGCCCGGGCATCGAGAAACATCGGTCCCGCAGGCAATTGCGGATCCGACAGCAAAGCCTGCAACAACACCAACCCACCACCACTATTGACGTTCGGCGCAAAGAGAACCAGCCGCATCACCGTGGGGGTTTTTCATCATAAACATCTTTTCGCCCCAAGCCTCCCGGGGCCACGGCCCGCACCGCTCCTCGTACCAGATTGTCAGCGGTCGCAAGCAAGCGCCGCACCGATTGCTCCGGCCTCGCACTGAACGAGGTCACATTGAAATAGTCCAAGCCGGTTGGCGACAACGGGGAGAAGTAGTAATTCGATACACAGCAGCGCAGGCCATCAACAACCACAGGAGAGACCGAGTGCCAGGATGTCGGATTGGTTTCCATCAGGACGAGCCGGTTGAATCGGCTGACAATCGTCACGCCTTTTTTCACCGACTGGTCCCACAGCTCGAGATTGCCGCCCGACTCGAGCGACCAGTCTGGCGTCACGTAATAGAGAAGGTTGAGCGTCCGGTAGAGCTGGCGCTCACCGTCATGTGAATTGTCGATATGCGGATTCAGGAAATGGCCTGGGCCCATCATGCTAAGGCCGCCCGCATAGAGAGCCGCGTCCGGAACCTGCTCGCGGATGCCGGTGAACTGCTCGACGAGCGCCACCACACGAGGTGACTGAATCGCGAAAGTCACGTCTTTCATGAGCGGGTCAAAAGCGTCGAAGTCTTTTGAGGTGTACTTAGTTTCGCGAAATGACTTCATCAGACGCATCTGGTCTGGCGACGGAAAAACCGTATGAATACGCTGCGCGAGTTCCTGCGGCAGTAGGTCATCGAGCACCGCGTAGCGCACGCCAACCTCGCTGCCAGATGCCGCGAATTCGGCTTGCAGACGTGGCAACTCTGTCGAGATCCGATTGCAGATCAATTCGACCAATTCCTCAATCATCGTTCTCTCCTGCGAGCAACGCTCTCGCACATGCTTTGAAAAGGGACAACAAACAAGACCGCATCCCGCAAGAATGGGACAGGGTTACCAGGAGAATGCAAAAGCAATAGTACAGATCCAGAGATCGCCGGGTAACCCCAAGCGGGCATTGCGGCAAATCAGGCTGGCCATGCCACGATCGCTCGTCAGTCTTGAAGACCACCTCATCCGTCACGCCATTCGGCGTTGAAATACAGCATCGCATTGAGCCGTCAATCAAGCTTCCAGGTCATCACAAAATCGGTCACAGCCCCAATCCCAGCAACAGAAAAAACCCGATGCACGAGGCTGCGAGTTCCGGGTGAGTAAATCCATGCTTCGATCGGGAGCGAGTCCAGGCAAGTTGACGGGTAACAAAAGCGTCAATCACCAACCGTATCGAAAACGCACCCGCTGCCCCAACCGGTCCAAAAGAGGGTATTAGAGCGAGCATGAGTATGGCCGAAACGACAATGTTTCCGATTTGCAGCATCGCGCCGGCTGACTCACCTCCATGCAACTGGAGCAAAGAAAAATTAAGCTGGCTCATCGAGTTAAGTGCTACGCCGGCAACCAGCACCTTCGCGGCCGGCACGATCTCCGAATCGAAACTCTGGCCTAGCCAAAGTCTCAGTAGTGGTTCGCAAAATACGATCAGCGCAGCCGACGGCACCACGACCACCAGGAACAACAACCACTTAGCTTTTCGGATCGCCGAGACCTTGCCGTGGACCTGCTCAGCCTTGGACTGAGTGACCTCGGCCGCCACCTGAGGCGTCACCGCAGACTGGACCGCCCCAGTGACAAGCCAAATTTTCAGTGCAGCTTCGCTCGCTACCGCGTAATGAGCAACTTGGGTTGCTGAAGTGACGGCAGCAAGAATGAACCGATCAGCGTACATAAGCACCATCGAAAGCACATTTGTCAGGCCGACCCAACCGCAACGCTGCATGAAACGCGCTGTCCAGAGCCTGTCGGGCGCAGGCTGAGCACGCAGTTGACTGACTGAGAGACCACAAGTCAAAGAATATGAGACCAGCCCAGCGACTCTGGTTGCAAGAATCACCAGTGAGGACATTGTCAAAACAAGTGACTCCGACGGCGAGACAAGTAGCGGTGCGATATAGACACTACAAGCCATCAATGAGCGAATGGTGTTGAGCCAGCCAAATCGACTCTTTATCTCCATCAACGATCGAAACGGAAGCGTGAGAATCGTGATTGCACCCGAACACAAGCAGACTCCCGTTGAAATCAGAAGGTCGGTACCGGCATCGCGCCAGATGAAATAGCCTGCGACGGCGATCGCGCCAAGCGCCAGTACTATTGCTGCGACCAGGAGGCTCAAGCGCAATCCAGCCTTGAATGGTCGTACCGGGTCTCCCGAAGGATTCATCTCCTTGTCGTAGGTGACCAGTGTGATGCCCCGCGAAATACCCAAATCCATCAGACCGACGATCATCAGGAGAGCCGTCAGTAAGGCCCACTCACCAAAAAAAGT
>CAMCXH010000057.1 GCA_945883285.1 Bordetella parapertussis
CGCCGCCATTCGTGCTGGTTCCGCTTGCAATGATCACCAGCTGGCGATTGCTGCCGGACACGGTCGCGGTGCTGCTGGTGACGGTAAGAGACCCTGCGCCACTCGCCGGAAAGGCATTCGTGACCGTCAGAATCGATGTGCCTGTTCCGGTTCCGCTACCCGCACTCGGACTCTGGAGGGCGGTCCCGGACGCGCCATCGCTCGTCCCACCGCAAGCCGCCAGCATCGCCATTGCACCGAGCATGAGCATCGCCAGCATCGATCGCGACTGCGAGCCGATGGGACGCAACACCATGAGCAGGCCCTTGATCCAGTCACTCACCATGATCTTCTCCCTGGAAAATAAAATTTACACATCGACTTCAACCTCGTTGCCATGCTCTTCGAGCCAGCTGCGACGCGCTGCCGCCTCGCCCTTGCCCATCAGCATGGTGAAGCGCAGCTGCGTGGCATCGGTATCAATGGCACCGTAATCGACCTGCAGCAGGCGTCGCGTCTCGGGGTTCAGCGTGGTCTCCCACAACTGCTCGGCGGTCATCTCGCCCAGCCCCTTGAAACGCGAGATCGACCATACCCCCTCGCGCAGACCGTCCTTGCGTAATTTGTCCTCGGTATGGCGCAATTCACCCTCGTCGAGGCAATAAAGCTTGCGCAGCGGACGCTTGCCTTGCGCCGGCACATCGACCCGAAAGAGCGGCGGGCGAGCCACATAGATCCGGCCGGCCTCGATCAGCTTCGGAAAGTGGCGCAAAAAGAGCGTGAGTAGCAGCACCTGGATATGGGCGCCGTCGACATCGGCATCCGACAGGATGCAGATCTTGCCGTAACGCAAGTTGGCCAGATCGACCGCATCGTTCGGGCCATGCGGATCGATGCCGATGGCCACCGAGATATCGTGGATTTCGGTATTGGCAAAAAGCCGGTCGCGGTCGGACTCCCATGTGTTGAGCACCTTGCCGCGCAGCGGCAGGATCGCCTGATAGCCCTTTTCGCGGCCCATCTTGGCCGAGCCGCCGGCCGAGTCGCCTTCAACCAGGAACACCTCGTTGCGATCGAGGTCGGTGCTCTCGCAATCGGTGAGCTTGCCGGGCAGCACCGCCACGCCCGAGCTCTTGCGCTTTTCGACTTTCTGCGCCGAGCGCTGGCGGGCCTGCGCCTGGCGGATCACCAGATCGGCCAGCTTGCGGCCCCACTCGACATGCTCATTGAGCCAGAGCTCGAACTGCCCGCGCGCAAACCCTGCCACCAGCCGCAGGGCATCGCGCGAGTTGAGACGCTCCTTGATCTGACCCTGAAATTGCGGATCGAGCACCTTGGCCGAGAGCACGAAACTGGCTCGCGCAAAGACATCCTCCGGCATCAGCCGAACGCCCTTGGGCAGCAGCGAATGCATCTCCACAAAGCCTTTGACCGCGTTGAACAGGCCCTCGCGCAGCCCCGACTCATGCGTGCCGCCGGCTGGCGTCGGAATCAGGTTCACATAGGACTCGCGAATCAATGCGCCCGACTCGGTCCAGGCCACCACCCACTGCGCGCCCTCGCCTTGCGCAAAGGTGTCGTGCCCAGAGGGGGCATATTGCTCGCCTTCGAAGAGCGGGACGATCGGCGCGCCTTCGGGCAGCTCCCCGCCGTGGCTCACACCGCCGCCTTCTGTCGCCAGCGCCTGCGAAAGATAGCCCCGCAGGCCTTCCGCAAACTTCCAGGCTTGGGTTTGCCCGGTCTTCTCGTTCTGAAGCGTGACCTCAACGCCCGGCAGCAGCACCGCCTTGGAGCGCAGCAAACGCTCGAGGTCTGCCAGTGGCAGCACCTGACTGTCGAAATACGTCGGATCGGGCCAGACCTGCACCCGCGTGCCGCTGCGTCGCTCGCCCTTGGCGATCGGGCGTGACACCAGCGGCTCGATGATGTCGCCGCCGGCAAAGACAAGGGTATGAACGCCATTGCCCCGATCATCCGAGCGCCAGACCGTCACCTCGAGCCGCAGCGACAGGGCATTGGTGACCGACACACCAACCCCATGCAGGCCGCCCGAAAAGCTGTAGGCGCCACCCGCCTGCTTGTCGAACTTGCCGCCGGCATGAAGCCGGGTGAAAACAATCTCGACCGTCGAGACACCCTCCTCGGGATGGATGCCGACCGGAATCCCGCGACCATCGTCATCGACCACGACGCTGCCATCGGCGCGCAAGCTCACGCCAATGACGCGGGCATGCCCGGCCAATGCTTCATCGGCCGCGTTGTCGATCACCTCCTGCACGATATGCAGCGGATTGTCAGTGCGGGTATACATGCCCGGGCGCTGGCGAACCGGCTCCAGGCCCTTGAGAACCCGGATCGAGGCCTCGGTGTAGTCTTGCTTGCGTGTTGCCATCCCGCGATTATCGCGTGAATCGGCAAGCACCCCGCCAACAAGGTCGATCAATGATGAGCCCACTGCCGACGCTGTCCCAAATCGAATCCGCTGCCGCGATCGTCTATCAGTCGATGCAGGCCACACCGCAATACACCTGGCCGCTGCTGGCAAAGCGTCTTGGCACACAAGTCTGGCTCAAGCACGAGAACCATACCCCCACCGGCGCCTTCAAGGTCAGAGGCGGACTGGTCTATCTCGAAGGCCTGGCCCGCCGCCAGCCCGACTGCTCGGGCATTGTCTCGGCGACACGCGGCAATCATGGTCAATCGCTCGCGTTTGCGGCCCGCCGCTATCGCATCCCGACCACCATCGTCGTGCCGCACGGCAACAGCCTCGAAAAGAATGCCGCGATGCGGGCCTTCGGCGCCGAACTCATCGAGTACGGCAACGATTTTCAGGAAGCCAGCGAACATGCGGCAGCGTTGGCCGCGCAGCGCGGGCTGCATCGCGTGCCATCGTTTCACCTCGATCTGGTGAGCGGTGTGGCCACCGGCTGGCTCGAGATGTTTCGAGCGGCGCCCGATCTCGATGCGGTGTTCGTGCCGATTGGCCTTGGCTCCGGGATCTGCGCGGCGGCTGCAGCCCGCGCCGCTCTGGGCCGAAAGTTCAAGCTGATCGGCGTGGTCTCAGCGCATGCGCCGGCCTACGCCCTGTCGATTGCGGCACACCGCGCGATTGAGGCACCGGTGAGCACCCGGCTGGCCGATGGCATGGCCTGCCGTACACCCGACCCTAAGGCGCTCGAAATCATGTTCAGCGAAGTCGACGAGGTGGTTCAGGTCACCGACCTTGAGGTTGCCGGCGCGATGAAGGCGATTTACCTCGACACCCACAATGTGGCCGAGGGCGCGGGTGCAGCATCGCTTGCCGCCGCCATCAAACTGGCCAACGACAGGCCCGACGCCATCATCGGCAAACAGATTGGCCTGACCTTGTGCGGCGGCAATGTCGATCACGACATGTTTGCCGGGGTCTTGAACGGCTAGACCGCCACCTGCGAACCAAGCTCAATCACACGATTCGGCGGCAGCCTGAAGTAACTGGCTGCCGACGGGCTGTTCTGCATCATCCAGCCAAAAAGCGAACGGCGCCATCCGAACACGCCACGGCGCGACACCGACACGATCACCGGCTTGCTGGTGAAATACGAGGTGTCATCGAGGTCGATCTCGAGACCTTTTCGGCGGGCCAGCTTCAACAGTCGGCGGATATTGGGGTCTTCGCGATAGCCGAAATGTCCGACCAGCCGGTAGATGCCACCCTCTCGCCGCTGCAATTCGATGCGGTCATCGTCTAGCACACGAGGCGTGTCATCAAATTCGATCGACAGGAACACCGTCTGTTCGTGAACCACCTTGTTGTGCTTGAGGTTGTGCAAAAAACTCGCCGGATAACCGGTGCGCGTCGAGCTGAAGAACACCGCCACCCCCGGCACCCGGGTGATGCCCGACAGATCGAGGTCGAGGTCGTCGCTGGCCACACGCGGCGAGGCCTCCTTGCGAGCCCGCATGATTTCCATGCCTCGACGCCAGGTGGTCAGCACCGTAAACATGATCGATGCCACCATCAGCGGGAACCAGCCGCCTTCGAAGACCTTGCTGATATTGGCAGCGAAAAAGCAAATCTCGAGCACCAGAAACACTGCCATCAAAGGCAGCAGAAGCTTGATCCGTCGGGAAGGTGTCATCAGAACGGCAACCATCAGTAGCAAGCTGCCGATCAGCAGATCGCCCGACACCGCCACGCCATACGCTGCGGCAAGCTTGGTCGAGCTCCCGAAGGTGATGACCAGCGCCAGGACTGCGACCAGCAGCATCCAGTTGACCACCGGAATATAGATCTGACCTTGTGACACATCGGAGGTGTAGAGCACCTTCAGGCGGGGCAGATAGTTCAGGCGCGAGGCTTGTTGCGTGACCGAAAACGCCCCCGAGATGGTCGCCTGCGAAGCGATGACAGTCGCCAGTGTGGCCAGGATCACCAGCGGCACCAGCAGAAAATCAGGGGCGAGCAGAAAAAACGGGTTGCGGGCGGCCTCCGGGTCGCGCAGAACCAGGGCACCCTGTCCAAGGTAGTTGAGCATCAGACAGGGAAACACCAGCACAAACCAGCCGACTTGAATCGGTCGCGCGCCGAAGTGTCCCAGATCGGCATAGAGCGCCTCGGCACCGGTGAGCGTCAGGAAGACAGCGCTCAGGGCAATGAAGCTCCATCCGGGATGCTCCACGAAAAACATCAGCGCATAGCGCGGATTGATCGCCCCAATGATCTCGGGCGTCTGCACGATGCTGACGACACCCAGGATCGCAAGCGTCAGGAACCAGACCACCATCACCGGGCCGAACAGCGCACCGACGCTGGCTGTACCGCTTCGCTGCAGCATGAAAAGCCCAACGAGAATCACCAGTGCGATCGGGACGATATAGCTTTCGAGCGACGGGGCGGCAACCGTAATGCCCTCGACCGCCGAGAGCACCGAGATCGCCGGCGTAATCACCGCATCGCCATAAAAAAGTGCAGCAGCGAAGATGCCCAGTACGCTGACAAACCAGGTCATGCGCGGGCGGTCTCGCACCAGCGCCAACACATTGGACAACAGCGCCAGCACGCCACCCTCGCCCCGATTGTCAAAGCGCAGGATCACCAGCACGTATTTGATCGAGACAATCAGCGTGATTGCCCAGAACATCATCGACAGAACCGGAAAGATCTTGTCCGGCGTCAGAGGCAATCCATGCGGCTGGGCAAAGGCCTCTTTGAATGCATAGAGCGGGCTGGTGCCGATATCGCCAAAGACCACACCCAGTGCACCAAGCAGCAGGGTCGGCAGGCGTTGCGAATTCGATGCGCTCATGGGGTGCGCTCAGTGTCTTGCGCAAGGTGTCGTGCGCTCATTGCAGTTTCATCAAGCGGGACGCCGAGTGGGCTTTATTGCCGAGGGGCAAAAACGTGGGCGCAGTTTACTCCCGTCCACCCCCTTCCCGGTAATCGGTACTCACTCAGTGCCTATTCCGACGAACTCCGCCATCGATTCCGATCCAAACCCGAGACCGGATCCGATCGGCTTGCGTCACCTACATTTCATGATTCGGCGAATCGTCCCGTGGCCGAGCGGAGTTCTAGGCCGAGCCCCGCCACAGCCACACCGCGGTGAGTACCAGCGAGGCGCCCACGGCGAGGTTGAAGACCCGCAGCCGGGGGCCGACCTCGAGCCAAGCGCGCATCGCGGTTCCCAGCCACGCCCAGATGAAATTCGAGATCACGCAGCAGACCGTGAAGATTGCCACGATCAGCGCCTGCTCCAGCCAGGCGGGCTGTGCGAGCCCCTGGTATGCGCCCACGGTGCCTGCAGCCAACATCCAGGCCTTCGGATTGGCGTACTGAAACACCGCACTCTCGAACCAGCGCGGCGCACGTGCGACCGCTCTCTCGGACATCGAGCCCGAGCGGGCGAGCTGAACGCCGAGCCAGCACAGATACAGCACGCCAAACAATTTGAGCGCCTGCGCGAGCGTCGGGGATTCGAGCAGCAGGCCGTAGGCTCCCAGGCCAGCCGCAACCAGCATGGACGAGAATCCGACTGCGACACCGATCGAATGCGGCGCGACCGCGCGGGCGCCGAAGTTGGCAGCTGTAGACAGGGCGATCGCATTGTTAGGCCCGGGCGTGACAGAACCCACCCACGCGAACCACACAAACGCGGCGAGTTTGAACCAATCGACCTCGGGCATGTCTTTCAGAATAACAGCGGCCACTGATACGGCGGCAGTAGAGTTTTCTGCACCAAGCCCACATCATGCAGATCACCGGCGAGAACCATCAGTTAAAGGACGAGCGCATAGCCGGTCAAGCGCAGAAAGCGGCGCCGGCGACCACATAACCCAAGGCCCCCACATGGGTCGCGTTTACTCCGTCGCCAGCAACGGAACGTGGGTCAGCATTACTCCGGCGTCGACACTCATTGAGTCGAGTCGGGCGGGACCAACCAATGTCAGCAATGAGTCGGGTAGCGGGTCGTCGCGTGGCGGTTTTCTATGGCTCGTCCCGGCCAGAAGCGGCACGTCACCACTGGCTGCCTTCAGACGCCGTATCCACGCTGACTGGCGCCGCGACCGCACGCGCAGCATGTGACGGTGCTTAGCACACCGGCTCTCAGCGCTATTTCTGCGAATACGGTACCACCAGCACCGCATCCATGCGGTAGCTGCTCACGCCCATGCTGGTATCCGCACGCACCGTTCTCAAAGTGCCACTGATCCACACTGCATCCATCGAGCGTAGGCCCTTGGCTGGCGCCTTCGGCAGAACATGGATAATCTGGTTGGATGGCGGCGGCGGCGAATGAATGCAGGCGCCGAAGTACGGCACCAAAAGGAATTCCGTCATCCCCGCCTTGGACTCCTCCAGCGGCACTAGGTAGCCGGGGATGCGCACGGTCGCGCCTTCCATGGCGGCGTTGGTGGGGGCGTTGTCCCACACCTCGCGGAGTCGCTTGAGCATGGCGTTGGCTCGCGGGTCGCTGTCGGACAGGGCCGACATGTTCAGGCCCTTGAATTCCTTCAGCGGGTCCCAGTCCTTAGGCATGAGGTCGTCCTAGGTAATCTTGCGAAATACACCTGAGGTAGGCGCCGCCGATGCGGGGACCGCCACTGGGTCCTTCGTCGAAGCTGCGCCCGGCAGGATGCTGGGCACGGCCGCGTTCTGCGCCGACGCGGGCGCGAGCGTTGCCCAGATGGCGGCACAGAAAAGCAGTTTCAGAGCATTTCGCATGTCAGGCTCTCGGTGAAAGCCCGTCGGCCAACGACAGGCGGTAGGCGCGCAGCGCGGGTACCAGGCTTGCAAGCATCCCCGCCACCACCACGGCGGAGAGCAAGATCCATTGAGACTGCGTCGGCGCGGAAAGTTGCAGGGTGACGCCGAATCGCGTCTGCATCAACGGCCCCGCCGCGGCGATGAAAGCAAAGGTCAGGATGCAACCGAGCACCGCGCCGGCCAGCGTGACCAGCGCGCCCTCGGCAGCCAGCAACAGCATCACATGCCGCGGCCCAGCGCCCACCGCGCGCAGCACGGCCAGTTCGCGTCGGCGTTCGCTGAGCCCGGCCAGGACCACCGCCACCAGACCGGCCAGGCTCACCACGGCGACCAAGGCAGACATGGCGAGCAGCGCGCGCTCGCCCACGCCGATCACGCCCCACAGTTCGTCGAGCGCCACACCGGGCAGCACCGCAATCAAGGGCTCGTCGGCCAGCGCGGCGACATGGCGCTGCACCGCAAACACGGCGGCGCGGTTCTTCAACCCGACCAGGGCCGCCGTCACCTCTTTGGGCTCGAGGTCGAACTTTCTCGCCTGCTCGGCCGGGATCACGAGCCCGGGCATGGGCGAACCGGCCGCCCAGTCGAGGTGGATGGCCTGGATGCCCTGAAGGCTGACGTGAACGGTGCGGTCGACTGGCGTGCCGGTGCGCGCCAGAATGCCCGCGACGGTGAAGGGCTTGTCGCCATGTTCGAGGCCGGGCGTGCCGCCGGCGCCATGGCTGAGCGTGATGCGCTGGCCCAGTCGATAGCCCAGGCGCTGCGCAACCTCGGCGCCGAGCACCGTCTCAAAGAGCCCGTCCAGATCGCCGCGAAACGGCTGTCCTTGGGCAAGCGCGAGTGGCTGTCGATCGCCGTAGCGGAAATGCTGAAAGTACGCCGGTGTGGTGCCAAGCACCGGGAAGCCGCGGTGCGAGTCGCCCAGTGAAACCGGCACCACCCAGGCGACGGCCCGATGACCCTGCAGCGCCTGCACACTGCTCATGCTGATGTTGCTGGTGGCGCCGCCGATGCGGAAGACGGTGTAGAGCATCAACTGCACGGGCCCCGTGCGCGCCCCGACGATCAGGTCGGTGCCGCTCACCGCCTGTGAAAAACTCTCTCGCATGTCGGTGCGCATGCGCTCCAGGCTCAACAGCAGCAGCGTGGCCAGCGCGATCGACGCCACCACCAGCGACAGCGTACCGCGCCGGTTCCAGGCGCTGCGCATCGCCAGGCTGAGCAGCGACCTCATGCGGCAGCCTCATGCACGGCCGCGCGATTGATCGACGCCAGCGACCGCTGCGCGTCGAAGCGGGACGCCAGCCGCTCGTCGTGGCTGACGAACACCAGCGTGCTGCCAGCGGTGCGGCACTCGCGCAGCAGCACGTCCATGAATCCATCGCGCAGCGGCGCGTCCAGCGCCGAGGTGGGCTCGTCGGCGATCACGATCTCGGGCGCACCGATCAAGGCGCGCGCCGCGGCCACGCGTTGCTGCTGGCCGACCGACAACTCGGCCGCCTTGCGTCGCCACAGCTCCGCAGCCAGGCCGACATGCGCCAGCAGCGCGCCGGCGTCGGCCTGCACCGAACCGCTGCGCCGGACAGCGCGCTCGTGGCGCAGCCGCGAGAAGCGGCAAGGCAGCAACACGTTGTCGATCACGTTCAGGTAGGGCAGCAGGTTGAACTGCTGAAAGATGTAGCCGACATGGTCAGCGCGAAGTGCATCGCGCCGCGCACCCGACAGGCTCGACCAGTCCGTGTCGAGCACACCGACCCGGCCCTGGCGCGCAACCAGCACACCCGCCAGCAGGCCCAGCAACGTGCTCTTGCCGCTGCCGCTCGGGCCGTACAGGAACAGCGTGCTGCCTGCGGCGATGCTCAGCCGGTCGATGGCCAGGCAGTCACTCTCAGCGCGTGGCCACGCAAAGCGCAGGTTTTCTATCTCAATCACGGCCTGGGCGCCTTTAGCGGGTCAGCGCGACGCGACGCGCGGGGCGCTTGAGCGTTCGCTTGAACTGGCCCTTGGGCGCGGCTACCTGCACCTCGATCTGCTGCATACCGGCGAATGAATCGAACAGGCCGACGTCGACAAAGGTAGCGCGGGTTGCATCCTGGCACTCGAATTCGAAGCTGGCGTCGAGGTCGGCATGATTGTGGTTCGCGCCCGCGGGCTGCGACATGCCGAGCTTGAGCACGGCCGATGTAAGCGTGACCTTGGCCGGACTGCACTGCGCTGCCGGGTCGATCGTGAACACCCCCGCTGCTTTGAGCTTAGCCAGCGCCGCCTCGACCCGCTTGCGCTCGGCGTCGTTGCGCGGCGCGCGTTCGAACCCCACCAGATTGTCCAGCGGGGACTCCATCTGCAGCGTCAGCTTGCGCGCCTCGACCGCAATATCAAGCCTGAGCAAGCCATGCTGGTGGGCATGGCTCTGTGCCGGTGAAACAGTGGGAAACGCCAGCAAGCCCAGCCAGAGTGCGTAGTGAAGAAGGTTCATCGTCTCCCCTTGATGGTTCGGTGGTTTCGCATCACGGCTTGGCAAATGCCGCCGGCCGGGCCTGCTCCAAAGCCTCGACGATGGTGCGAACGTTGTGCGCGAACATGCGCAGGTAGGTGTCGGCCGCCGTCCCGGGCGGCGACAGCGCATCGGAGTAGAGCGCGCCGCCCACCCCGATGCCGGCTTCGCGCGCGATCCGTTCGATCAGCCGCGGGTCGCTGATGTTCTCCAGCAGCAGCGCGCCGACCTGCTGCGCGCGGGCCTGTCGAACAATGCGCGCCACCGAGTCGGCCGACGGCTCGCTGTCGGTCGACCAGCCGCGGGGCGATACGAACTCAACGCCATACGCCGCCGCGAAGTAGCCGAAGGCGTCGTGCGCCGTGATGACGCGACGCTGCTGCGCGGGCAACCTGCCAATCCGTGCGAGGGTGTCCTGCTCGAGCGCAGTGATGCGCTGCAGGTAGGCAGCCGCACGTGTGTCGATTTCGGCACGGCGGGTTGGTGCAGCGGCAACAAGCGCGGCGCGGATATTCTCGACGTATTGCTTCGCATGAGCCAGGCTTTGCCACGCATGTGGGTCAATCCCGCGGCCGACGCGCCTTGGAGTAATACCCTCGCTGGCCACGAGCACCGGACCTTTGTAGCCGCTGGCGCGGATCAGCCGCTCGATCCAGCCCTCATAGTTCAGGCCGTTGACCACCACCAGGTCGGCGCTTGCCACGCGCCGCGCGTCGGCCGGCGTGGGCGCGAACATGTGGGCGTCTGCGTTGGGTCCGACCAAGCTCGCGACCTCGACCGCCGGGCCGCCTACTTCGCGCACCATGTCGGCCAGCACCGAAAAAGTAGCGACTACTCGCAGCGGTGGCGGTGCGGCCTGTGCGCTTGCGACCTGCGGCAGCGCGAGCAGCGCGCAGGCCGCCAAGAGTTGCCTGAGGTGGCTGCGGCGCATGCTCAGGCCCGGCGATGCGAACGATTGGCCAGCACGTGCGCCAACAGGCTGTCGCGCCGCCCGAGGAGCAGCGACGCGGCGTAGATACCGCCGGCCAGCAGCACGATGGCAGGCCCCGAAGGCAGGTTGGCGTGGTAGGACAGCAGCAGTCCGCAGCCGCCGCTGAGCAGTGCGAACAGCGACGACACTGCGGCCAGGCTCCAGACCTCCGATGCCCAGAAGCGCGCGGCCACGGCCGGCAGCATCATCAGGCCCACCGCCATCAGCGTGCCCAGCGCCTGGAACCCGCTGACAAGGTTGAGCACCAGCAACACCAGGAAGACGCCGTGCACCCACGGCCCGGTCCGGCTCACGCTGCGCAGGAAACCGGGGTCGAAGCACTCAACCACCAGCGGCCGGTAGATGGCGGCGAGCACCAGCAGCGACAGGCTGGCGATACCCGCCATCAACAGCAGCGAGGCATCGTCCACCGCCAGAATGCTGCCAAACAGCACGTGCATCAGGTCAACGCTGCTGCCTCGCGTGGAGACGATCATCACGCCGGCTGCCAGCGCGATCAGGTAAAAGGCGGCGAAGCTGGCGTCTTCGCGCTGCGGCGTGAACCGGGCCACCAGGCCGGCTAGGCCAGCCACCAGCATCGCGGCAAGAAAGCCGCCGATGCTCATTGCCCACAAGGAAAAGCCGAAGGCCACGAAGGCCAGCGCCGCGCCCGGCAGCAGTGCATGCGCGATGGCGTCGCCCGCCAGACTCATGCGGCGCAGCACCAGCAGCGTGCCCATCGGGCCGCAGGCGAGGCCCAGCGCCAGCGTGGCCACCAGAGCGCGGCGCATGAAGCCAAACTCCACAAAGGGCTGGATCAGCAGGGCGTGCAGTGTCATGCCGGCAGCTGCGCCTGCTGGGCCACCTGCGCGCTCGAGTCGCTGCCGCACCATGGGGCGTGTTCGTCCCAGCGCTCAGCCATGAGCCGGGCGCGCT
The DNA here is from genome assembly GCA_945883285.1 of Bordetella parapertussis. Lineage (GTDB taxonomy): Bacteria > Pseudomonadota > Gammaproteobacteria > Burkholderiales > Burkholderiaceae_E > UBA4615. Next base: position 11,626 of record CAMCXH010000057.1, read on the forward strand.
GGAGGTTGTCCGGGCTCAGCACCAGCGCGGTGGGGCCGTGGGCGATGCGCTCGCGCGCCAGCAGCAAGGTGGAGGGGAAGTGCGAGTGCACTTGCGCCAGGTCGTGCAGCACCACAATCACGGTGCGTTGTTCGGCATGCCAGCGCTCAACCAAGACCATCAAGTCAGCGGTGGTGCGCCCGTCGATCGCGGCGAAGGGCTCGTCGAGCAGGATCAGCGACGCGTCCTGCAGCAGCAGCCGCGCAAACAGCACTCGCTGGAACTGACCGACCGACAGCTCGGCGATCAGCCGGTCCTCGAATCCGACCAGGCCCACTGTCTCCAGGGCTTGTTGTGCCTGCTGGCGCTGCGCCACGGTCGCGCCGCGGAACGGGCCCTGCCGCGGCCAAGCACCGAGCATCACCAGATCGAGCACACGAATCGGAAAACTGCGATCCATGCGCGTTTGCTGCGCCAGGTAAGCCACCGCGGAGCAACCGAGCCGCGGCATGTGAAGCGCACCGGTTGTGGGCGTGAGACGGCCGGCCAGCGCCTCCAGCAGCGAGCTCTTGCCTGCCCCATTGGGGCCAACGATGGCCGTGAGCGAGCCGACCTGAAACTCGCAACTCAAGTGATGTACGGCTGGATGGCGGCGATAACTCAGCGTCAGGTTCTCGACGCGGATGGCTTGCGATGCCATGCAGGGTTTCACGATCGGCCCGCCAAAGCCCAGGCCACCGCGCCCCACAGCACGCCGACCAGCGCCAGCGCCACGGCCAGCCGCGCCGCGGCCGAGTTCATCAGCACACTGCTGGCGCGAGGGAGCCTATTGCGCGTTGGGGTGCTCATGCCTAATGACCCGTCGCGCAGCCCGCGCAGCGTCCGTGCAGGGTCAGGTCGTGGCGCTGTACTTCAAAGCCCGGAGGCGCGAGGTGGGCCATCCTTCCCGGGCAGGCATGGATGGGGTACACCCGATCGCAATCGCTGCAGTGGAAGTAGTGATGATGGTGACCGCGCTTGGCCGCTTGCGCTTCATGGCATAACGCTTCGAAGCGCGCCGGCTGGCCGGGAAGGTCGACCCTCACGATCTTCCGAGCGTCGTGCAGCGCCTTGAGCTGGCGGTACACGGTCGACAGGTTCAGGCTCGGTACAGCCGCTTGGGCCCGCGCCAGGATTTCCGGCGGACTGAGCGCGTGGCCGCTGTGCGTCAGGGCATCAATCAGGGCTTGGCGTTGGCGGGTGTGACGTTCCATAAGGGCATGTTAATGCAAATCGACTCGCAATAGTGAGTCGGCGGGAACCGGCTTCAGCAGCGCTGTGCGTCGCGCCGAGCCGAAGGCTCTTTGCGAGCAATGCCGCGGCTAACTGGCGAACTGTTTCTTGTGGCCGCGACGCCACTCGCGCGGACCGGGTGCCGCAGTCCCCGTCCGACCTTGAAGGCGGGTCACGTCGTGAATGTCGAGCATTCAGCGACTTCTATCGGGTGGGGGGTCTGGCGGATTGATCGACTGCTCAGGGTCGGATCCGGCTCTTCGAGCCGCGCGCTTGAACGCCTGCTTTAACGCATCAAGCTGACGTTTACCTGGCAGGGTTCTTGGAGGCCGCAGCAGCCGATTTCCGCCGCAATTACTCAGCGGGTCATCGCGCCATACACCAGGTTCTGCAGTTGCTCCCGATAAACCTTGCGGATCTCGCCAGGTGCGACCGTGCCGGCTACGACCACGAGTTTTTCAGCCGGGTCGGCAAAAAAGATCGTGCCGTATGCGCCATTCCAGCTGAATTCGCCAACCCTTCCCGGTACCGCGGCAATACCCGGACGGGTTCTCACCGCTACGCCCAGACCGAAGCCATAGCCTTCCCGATGCGGTTCGGTCAGCGTGATCGTGTTGAGCATGCTGCCGGTCAGATGGTCCGAGGTCATCAGGGCTACGACCTGCGGGCTGAGAATGCGCTCGCCCTCGAAAATCCCGCCGTCATGGAGCATCTGTCCGAATCGCAGGTAGTCGGACACCGTCCCGAGGGCAGCAGCGCCCCCCCAGTCATGAGAGGTCTGCTGCTCGACAACGGTCACCGCCTGGGGCTTTCCATCGAAAGGGCTGACCGAAAAAGGCCGCGCTGCGCGTGCTTTGCGCTCCTCGGTCAATTCGAACCCGGTCTGATTCATGCCCAGAGGCTTCCAGAGAATCTCGGTCAGATAATCGCGCAGCCGCATTCCGGTGACCTTCTCGATCACCAGCCCGAGAATGTCGGTGGAATAGCCATATTCAAAGGCGGTGCCCGGCTGATGCGTCAGCGGCAAGGCGGTGATCCGCTCGATGAATGACTCGGCATTGTCCGCGAACATGACCGCGCTGGTGGCCGGCCAGAGCGCGGCTGCCGGACCGATACCGCGTCCGCCGTAGGTGATGCCGGCGGTATGGCGCAGCAGGTCGTGAATGAAAATCGGCCGCTCCTGCGCAAAAAGCGCCATGCCGCCGTGGCCGTCATCCAGGCCGACCTTCATGCGCCCGAAGCCCGGGAAGTAACTGTCCAGGCGGCTCTTCAAGGGCAGCCTGCCCTCCTGCATCAACCGCAGCGCGGCCACGCTCACCATGATCTTGGTCATCGAAGCCAGGGCAAACACGGTATCGAGCTTCATCGGTATGCCCGCTGCAGGATCACTCAGACCATAGGCCTTGTGGTGCAGCAGACGCCCCTCGCGCGCAATCGCCAGCACCGCACCAGGCAGGCGCGATGACGCGATTTCACGATCGAAAAATGCGTCGATGACCGCCAGGCCGTCGGTCGAAAACCCGAGCGATTCGGGTTCTGCGATGGGCAAAGGAAAGGTGTTCATGCGAAAGGCCTGTGGAAGGGATAGCGCAGCGAAGCACTGCGGATCGTGAAGGGATAGCCAGCGGCAAGCTGGCCAAACGCTCGCTTCGAATCTAGCATGCGACTTTCAGGAGACAACCATGAACCGCACAGAAGAGCGCCGCCAGGCGGTCGAGCAAGCCGTCGCGCAGATTCGCGCAATTGAAGCTCGCGAGGGGGTGAACCCGGATGCGCTGGCGCTCATCCGACAGCGACTGATTGAACTTGCGAGCCGCGTCGACCTGTTCAGCAGCGATGACTTCGCGCCCCCGCCGCCGGACAGTGGCATGCGTTCGGCGCTCTATCGCCTGTCAGAAGATGAGGATCACCGCTTTGCGCTCTATGCCAATGCCTCGCTAGGCGGCTATGGCACACCCGCCCACAATCACACCACCTGGGCGGTCATCGTGGGCGTCACCGGCGAGGAGCTCAATCGTTTTTATGACCCGACCGCCGAGGGCGGCGTGAAAGAGTCTGGCCAGTTCGTGGTCAAGGCCGGCACCGGCGTGACCTTCATGCCCGACGATCTTCACTCGATCCACATCGCTGCGCCGCTGATCAATTTCCACATGTACGGAATGGGCCTGGAGCAGCTCGACAAACGGCGCTACTACAAGGCGCAGGAAAATGTCTGGGCGGTCTTTGCGCCCCACTCCGATATCCGGGAGGCGCGCTGAAACGCGCTAGAGTGCCGAACGATCTCAATTCCGATGAAGGCGACTCTCATGTCAGACACGCACGAACATCACGACCATAAAGCGCCAACCGACTGGAAACACGACGGCGTTCGCGTCGTCCCGGGTGACCAGCTCGACGGCAATGTGCCCTCAACACCCGGCATGGACCGCAAAGCGGCGATCAATTTCGCACGGGTCGGCGCCCAGAAACTGTGGGCCGGCACGGTGCATATTCACCCCGACGCCAAGACCGGAGCCCATCACCACGGACCGCTCGAAAGCGTGATCTATGTGGTCAAAGGACGCGCCCGCATGCGCTGGGGCAATCAGCTTGAATTCACCGCCGAAGCAGGGCCCGGCGACTTCATCTACGTGCCGCCCTATGTGCCGCACCAGGAAATCAATGCCAGCGCCAGCGAGATGCTCGAATGCGTCCTGTGCCGCAGCGACGGCCAGGCGGTCGCGGTCAATATCGACATCGAGCCGGTCGAAAAGCCCGAAACCGTGCTCTGGATCGACCCGACGCATCCACAAGGCGGCGTTTGAGTCCCAGGCCTCCCGGCAGTTGGCCTGCCGGGACGATCAGGCCGACCGTTGGCTGATCACCCGAAAACCGATGTTGCTGCTGGCGGTGTCGGGGGTGTTCGAGCTGCGTGCCGCAACGCGATAGCGGTTGCAGTAGGAGTCGTGGCACAGAAAGGACCCACCGCGCAGGGGGCGTTGCCCGCCGTCCAGCGTCTCTTCGCACCACTCCCATACATTGCCGCAAACGTTGTACAGACCAAACCCATTCGGCTCACCTGATCCGGCATCGACCGGCTGCGGCGTCCATCCTGCTGCGGGTGCATCCGGAAACCGGCCCCTGAAGACATTGCATCGCGGCAGGCCTGCCTCGTCATGCAAGTCGTCGCCCCAGGCAAAGCGCAAGCCCTCGCGACCGCCGCGAGCCGCCCTTTCCCACTCGGCCTCATTCGGCAGGCGCACACCGGCCCACTCGCAATAGGCCATCGCATCGTTCCAGGAAACATGCACCACCGGGTGCGATGGGCGATCGCGCAGATGCGACCCGGGGCCTTCCGGGCGCTGCCATGAGGCGTGTTCGATCGGCAGCCACCAGGGCAGTTCGCTTACCACCTGACGAGTCGCCTTGCGCACTGATTCGTTGACCTGCAGGTAGAACACGAAGGACGTCCCCTGCGTCTCGGCATCGGTGATGTAACGCGTAGCGCGCACGAAGTCGGCGAACTCGGCATTGGTCACCGTGGTCGATGCGATGCGAAAACCATCAAGCGACACCAGCCGCGTGGGCCCTTCGCCATCACCCGGCACCGCATCGGGCCCTTCATTGCCCATGATGAAGCTCCCCTGGGGTATCTCGCACCAGCGCCCGAAGACGCGCGCATTGCCCTGCTCGGTCGCGGACCGGTCATGCGGAGTGATCGGTCCCGGCGCCGGCGCAGCAGTGCCTGCCGCCGTCGGGCCGCAGCAGGAAGGGCCGCTTGCTGTCACACCGGCTTCCTGCTGGCTCAGGCTATTCGTCCTTTTCCCAGAAGGCGCGGGTAACGCCCTGGCTGCTCATCAGCGCCACGATCTTTTCGCGCGCAATCACGCCGCAGCGCGCGGCCCAGGCATCGTACTGGGCGGCCATGTCGGCAACCCGCGCAGGATGCTGGGCGGCAAGGTCATTCAGCTCGGTTCGGTCGGCATCAAGGTCGTAAAGCTCCCAGTCGAGGGGATAGCGCTTGACGAGTTTCCACTGGCCGATGCGCACGGCGGCATTGCCTTCATGCTCCCAGAACATCGGCGGCCGTGCGCCGCCATCCTGGCCGAATACCGGCAGCAAACTGCGGCCTTCAAGCGGATCAATCGTACGGCCCTCGAAGCTCGCAGGGTAAGGCGTGCCGGTGAGCTCGAGGACGGTGGCCATGATGTCGGGCAGATAGCCGGGGGCATGCCGGATACCGCCCTTGTCGGTGATCCGGTTGGGCCAGTGCACGATCAGTGGCGTGGCAATACCGCCCTCGTGAATCCAGTGCTTGTAAAGGCGAAATGGCGTGTTCGAGAGATTGGCCCAGGCGGTGCCATAGCTCTGGTAGGTGTTCTCCGGACCAGGCATGCGGCCGGTGTCGTTGCCGAAATGCACCGGCTCGCCGCTGCGCGTGGTGGCGCGCGCGATCATCAGCTTGTTGACCAGCTCATCGATGGTCACGCCCTCAGGAATGTCTTCGGCGCAGGCACCGTTATCGGCCAGAAAGATCACGACGGTATTGTCGAGCTGCCCGGTGCGCTCAAGCGCCGCGATGATACGGCCGATGCCCTGATCCATCCGATCGATCTGCGCTGCATAGACCTCCATGCAGCGCAGCGTCCAGGCCCGAAACTGCTCATCGGCCTGCGCCTGGGTCCAGGGCGGCTGACTCGGATCGCGCTCGGTCAGTTTCCAGGAGTCTTTGAGAATCCCGGACGCGACCAGCTTTTCCAGACGTGCTTCGCGCAGTGCATCCCAACCCGCATCGAAGCGGCCCTTGTACTTGGCAATGTCGGCTTCATGCGCATGCAAGGGCCAGTGCGGCGCGGTGTAGGCGACATATTCGAAAAAGGGCTGGGCGCCATGCTTTGACGCATGCTGGTCGATATAGGCAACCGCCTGATCGCTGATCGCATCGGTATAGAAGAAGCCCTCAGCGCGCGCTTCATGTTCGGCATTGGCATTGCCGCGAGTCAGCGTGTTGGGGTCGTAGAAGCTGCCGGCACCGATGATGGTGCCAAAAAACTCGTCGAAACCGCGCTGCAACGGCCAGGTATCGGTCGGCTTGGTCAGGCTCGACGCCACATGCCACTTCCCGCTCATGTAGGTTCGATAGCCGTTGGCCTTGAGCACCTGCGGGATGGTCACGCAGCGCTGGTTGAGATTGCCGGCATAGCCCTCGGGCCCGGAGTCATAAGTGAGGATGCCAACACCGGTCTGGTGCGGATGCAGGCCGGTGAGCATCGAGGCACGCGACGGGCTGCAGCGTGCGGTGTTGTAGAACTGGCTGAATCGCAGTCCGTTCGCGGCCAGCCGATCAAGATGCGGGGTCTCGACCTCGCCGCCATAACAGCCGAGATCGGAAAAGCCCATATCGTCGTTCAGGATCAGCACCACATTGGGCTTGGCGTTTTTCATTTCGGTATCCGGTGAAAGCACTGCGGCTTAGTGAGTGACAAGGAGCGGGACTTCACCCAGGACCGACGTCCGGTGAAGCTCCCGGCGATAACCGTCGTAGTCATTGACCGCGAGGTGCTGCACCACCCGGTTGTCCCAGATGGTCAGCATGTGCGGGCGCCAGCTCACTCTGACGATGAACTCAGGCCGAACCGAGTGCTCGGTCAGGAAATTCAGCAACGGTGCGCTCTCGGGCTCGGTCATGTCTGCGAAGCGAATCGCATAGACCCGATTAACGAAGAGCGCATCACGCCCTGTGCCCGGATGGGTGCGCACCACCGGGTGGACGAACTCGGCCATTGCCTCGGGGCCGGTCTTGATCTTCATTGACCGAAGATGCCCGCCATTGGCATTGTGGCTGTTCGGACCATAGGGCCGGCGCGCACTGTGGACCGCCTGCATGCCCTTCAGAAGCGCCTTCATGCCGGGCGACAGCGATTCGAAGGCAAGGTATTGATTGGCGAACAGGGTATCGCCACCGAAGGGCGGCAGTTCGCGGGCATGCAGCAAGGTGTAGCTCGGCGGGGTCTCGAGAAAGCTCCAGTCACTGTGCCAGTTGCCGCCAAAATTCAGTCGCCGGACTTCATCGGCCTCCTTGACCACCGCGATCACATTGGGATGCGTGGTGTCGCCTTCGACGAAGGGCTCCAGCCCGAACGGTCCTAGGCGGGAGGTAAATCGCGCCAACTGCGCATCGTCGAGCGGCTGATCGGGCAGGGTCACCACCAGAAACTCGTGCATCGCCCGGTGGATTTCGGCAATCGCCTCGTCATCGGCCGAAGCCAGATCGACACCGGTGATTTCGGCGCCGCCTGCGCCACCCAATTGCCGCACCTTGATTTTCCGATAAGTCATCTCAGCCTCCTGTCTTGTCACTCATTATTCAACAAGCCCGTGGACCTGCGCGAATCATCGTCTCAGTCCGGCGCGAGCGCCCTCGCGGCCGCAGCAGCGCGCAATTTGGCCTGAAACGCCTCTTCGCTCGGTTCGACCAGGCTGCCGGGCGCCATCTCGCCAGGCTCGATCCGAATCCGATCGATCTGGCCGCCGTATTCAAATGCACCGCGGTGTTCATAACGCTCGCTGACCGCCAGGCGCCGCGACACACCAATGCTCATGCCGCAGCTCGGAATCCGCATCAGGGTCGGCGACAGGTCGACGCCCTCGAGATGGCGGGTGCCATTGAGGGATACCGTCGCATGGCCTTTGCGGCCACCGGTTGCGCGGTAATCAAATTCGAAATGCTGCGCACCGGCAGACAGTGCAATCGGCCTGAGCGTCTTGGGGTTGTGCCACTGCTG
>CAMCXH010000058.1 GCA_945883285.1 Bordetella parapertussis
CGTGATCGAATCTGGCAAAAGAGCCAGATCGCGAGCCAGATGCTGGCGGTGCAGATAGGGCGTGCCGACTTCGGTGAGAGTCATCTTCAACTCACGCGACAAAAAGCGTGCAAGCGGTACTTCCAGCTGCGAATCCGGAAAGAAGAACACGCTGCGGCCTGACAAAAGCGCCTGGTGCGTTTCGACTGCACGGCGAGCGCGCGCCTGGCCGGGCGCAACCACAGCATCGAATTTTTCAGACGGCACATCCCAGGCATCGGCCGCGGCTCGCAACCACTCGGTGGTGCCTTCCTCGCCGATCGGAAACAGCGCATCGAGTCGAGTCGCACCGCGCGCTTCGAGCGCACGGGCGGTATCGGCCAGAAACGGCTGCGCCAGCAGAAAGCGGGTGTCGGGTCCGATCTCAGGCATCGCATTGGCACGCCGGGGCGGGAAAAACGCCACCGGTCCGATGCCCAATTGATCAAACAGCCGTTTGAATTGATCTTCGACCACATCGGCCAGCGCACCCACCACGACCAGCGACTTCTGCGATCCGGGCACCTGACTTTCGGCGGTGACCGGCAGTGACGGAACCATCGCGGCCAGGCAGGCGTCCTCACCCTGGGTAAAGGTGGTCTCGATGCCGCTGCCGGAATAGTTCAGAACGCGAACTGACGGCGAAAACCGCTGCGACAGCCTTTGAGCGGCGCGGGCAAGGTCGAGCTTGATGACCTCAGACGGGCAGGAGCCGACCAGGAAGAGCAGCTTGATATCGGGCCGCCGATCAAGCAAGCGCGTGACCACCCGATCGAGTTCGACATTGGCATCGGCCAGACCGGCCAGGTCGCGCTCATCGATGATGGCGGTTGCAAATCGCGGTTCGGCAAAGATCATGACTCCGGCTGCCGACTGGATCAGATGGGCACAGGTGCGCGAGCCAACCACCAGAAAGAAAGCATCCTGAATCTTGCGATGAAGCCAGATGATTCCAGTGAGACCGCAGAACACCTCGCGCTGCCCGCGTTCGCGCAGCACAGGCTGATCCTGACAGCCAGACGACTCACGTTGAATCGCGATGACCTGGCTCATGCCGCACCCGCGCCAGCACCCGCCTCGAAGGCGGTTGCATCAAGTGTTGCTGCGCCCAGCCGCGCTGCCCGCAACTTGAGCAGGAACTGAATCGCGTTGACGACATAAATGAGATAGGCGGCCAGCGCGACATACATCTGCTGACGGGTGTCGAGTGCGCCGGTCAGAAGGGCATAAAGATAGAAGGTGTGCAGGGCGATGACGCCCATGCTCACCGCGTCTTCCCAGAAAAAAGCAGGCGCAAACAGGTATTTCCCGAAGACCACCTTTTCCCAGATGCAGCCGGTGACCATGATGGTGTAGAGCGTGATGGTCTTGACGACGATCGAGATCGTTGCCGCGGTCTCGCCCTGACCGGTCAGCAGATAGCGGCACACCAGCCACGTGCTGACGATGAACACCAGGAACTGAAAAGGCGCCAGCAACCCCTGCACGAGCGTCCATTTGGTCTCGTCGCGGCGCTTGCGTTCTTCGGCCGTGTAAAGCGCCGGGCGGCCAGTTATCGGCTGCTTGTGCGCGACCTGATCGGCGGTGATGTCTTTGGTCCCCATGGACCCAATCTAGCCGCGCTACCGCCGACTGTCAACCTGTCTTGACGTAATCTTCGACTGACACTAGGATTCATCCATCGACAACATCACGCTGTTCAGTCCGTCAACAGCCGGCCCGCCCAGCGGCGGGTCACCTTGACACCCGGATGAGCGGGCATGACACTGGGGTAACACTTGCAACAGCGCCGCATTCAGTCCGTTGGTCAAGCCGTTCGGGCCCATGCGTTACCCAAAACAGAGCAGCGTCGACTGCGTCAGAAGGGCTCAAGGCGGCCTGCGGTTTCGACGCTGTCAGACGACAAGCGGTCAGGGAGACGATTCATGGAGCGCTCATCCGACAACGGCTCGCAGTTCGAAGCCGGCAACGATGCTGGTTCGCGCAGCGATTCGGCGACTTTTTCTTTCGACAGACAATCCGCGCCAGCGCGTTATCAGCACTGGCTGCAACGAACCATCGAAACCGAGGTCATCCCCCGGCTGATGCTGGCACAACGTCTGACCGCGATTTCACCGGGTGTTTCCAGTCGTGATCCTGGGTCGACACCCAGCCTGAACGATGTCGAAACCTTTGCTTCACTGCTGCTGCAGGATGACGAATCGACTTGCGACGATTTTGTTGCCTCGCTTCGGAATCGCCCGGTCGCGATGGAAAGCATCTTCCTCGATCTCTTCTCTCCAGCAGCACGACGTCTGGGGGAGTTGTGGACGGACGATCTTTGTGATTTCACGCAGGTCACGCTTGGGCTGTGGCGAATCCAGAAAATGGTCTTCGAATTGAGCAGTGCGATACCTGCCCATCCGGCTTCGTCGACCAGAACAACGCCGTTTCGTGCCATGCTGGTTGCGGCACCGGGTTCTCAACACACTCTGGGCCTGACGATGGTTTGCGAATTTTTCCGTCGGGCCGGTTGGGATGTCTATTCCGAGCCGTGCGCCAATGCTCAAGAACTGACTGCACTGGCCCGTCATGGATGGTTTGACGTGATCGGTCTGTCTGCCAGCGTCGATGACCAGCTCGAACCGCTCGAAACCTTTATTTCCGAATTGCGGTCAGCTTCCAGAAATCCCTCGGTCGGCGTGATGGTCGGTGGCCCGGCATTTCTCAACAATGCCTCGCTGGTCGGTGCGGTCGGCGCCGACTTCACCGCAAGCGATGCGCGTCAGGCGGTCGAATTGGCCGAATCCTTTGCATCCGCATCTAAGAAGCAGTCATGACAGACAAAGTACACCGGATGAAAGCCGGTTTGGATCAACCCGCGTTATCCCGCCGACAGTGAACCGAGCCGTCCATCTCAAGCACAGTTTTGCCGGGTTCGGCCCGGCAGATACCGCTTCCCTGATTGCAGCGGCAGCCGATGTCGCGCTCCTGGTGGATGCGCAGGGCGTCATTCGCGACGTCTCGATCGGCAGCCAGGAATTCGCCGGTCTGGCTTATGCCGACTGGATCGGTCGCCTCTGGGCAGAAACGGTCACCATCGAGAGCCGCGTCAAGGTCGAAGCGCTGTTGAAGGGCGCAAGCGGCAATGGTGAGCCGCAGTGGCGGCATATTAATCAGGCGGCCAGCGAGGGCACCGAGGTACCAATCCTCTATTCGACCATCCGGACTGGCTCCAACGGGCAAGTGGTTGCGATCGGCCGTGATCTTCGTCAGTTCGCGGCCGTCCAGCAAAGGCTGGTAGCAGCGCAACAGTCCATGCAGCGCGACTATGTCCGGCTGCGCCAGACCGAGACGCGCTATCGCATGCTCTTCGACTCCATCTCCGAGCCGGTGCTGATCCTCGATGCCGGTTCACTGAAAGTCGTCGAAGCCAATCCGGCCTGTGGTCAACTCTTTGCAGAAACGCCAAAGCGCATGCTCGGCAGAGTGGTCAGCGACTACTTCGATCCGTCTGCAAACACCGAACTGCTGGCCACTTTTGATGGGCTCAAAGGCGCAAAACAAAGCCAAAGCGCACCGATCATCGTCACAACCGCCAACCAGCGAAGCGTCGAACTCACCGTCTCGGCCTTCAGGGTCGACAACGACAACCTGTTACTGATCAACATCACCTTGCCCTTGACTGCGTCGGCAGCGGCCAGCGATGCGCCGCGCCAATCGCTGATGGCAGCCATCGAACGCGCTCCCGATGGCCTCGTCATCACCGACACCAGCGGAACCGTGCTTTACGCCAATCCCAGTTTCGCGGAGATGGCCCAATTCGATACCGGCGAGCAGGTGGTGGGCGAATCGCTCGACCGCTGGCTCGGCAGATCAGGCGTCGATCTGGGTGTGCTGATGGCCAACCTGCGCCAGAACGATGCGGTCAGACTGTTTCCGACCGTTATCCGCGGTCGATTTGGCGCCGAGACCTCGGTCGAGATTTCAGCGGCGTCGGTCCCCAACGGCAAGCAGCCGTGTCTGGGATTCACCATTCGCGACATCGGTCGGCGTCTGCAGACCGAATCGCGAGGCAGCGACAATCCCGGCCTGTCTCGCGCCGTGGCGCAGCTGGCCGAACTCGTCGGTCGTGTGCCGCTCAAGGACATCGTCGGCCAGACGACCGACCTGATCGAGCAGATGTGCATCGAAGCTGCGCTGCAGCTGACAAGAGACAATCGCGCTGCTGCCGCCGAAATGCTGGGCCTGTCGCGCCAGAGCCTCTACGTGAAGCTGCGACGCTACGGGCTTGGCGAGTATCCGGCCGAAAACCCGCATTGACCGAGCTCTGAGCGCTGGCGGTATGAGTCCCGACACGGCCGGCGCCAATGACCTCGTCGGCAGCGAAGTCGTCGTCATGGCGGCCTTCGACATTCTTGCGTCGTCGCGCCTGTGGGGATGGTCCAGGCTGGTTCGGGGACGCTCCGGCCTGGGTGGCGCAACCGGACTTCGTTTTGCCAAGGTGCTTGGCAGCGGTGTCGACGGCGGATTCGGCCTGAAACCAAGCGCGTCGATCCTTGGCCTGTTCTGTGTCTTTCAGGACGCGGCGAGCGCCGAGGCCTTCACCTCAGACGACGGACTGATGCGGCGCTGGCGGGACCGCTCCCGCGAGTCCTTCTGCGTCAAGATGCGGGTCTACTCCTGTCGCGGCAGCTGGGCCGGGTCGCGTCTGGCGGTCACCGCAGCCACCCCCGTCGCCGGGCCGGTGGTCTCACTGACTCGCGCATCGATCAAGCCTTCCCGCGCCGCCGCCTTCTGGCAGATGCAGCCACCGGCCGAGCGCTCACTCGAACAGGCCACCGGCTGCCGACTTGCCATCGGTGTCGGTGAAGCACCTTTGCTGCGTCAGGCCACCTTCACCGTCTGGGACGATATCGCCGCCATGGATCGATACGCCCGCAGTGGCGCCCATCAGGAGGCGATCGTGGCCGCTGCGCGGGGCGGGTTTTTCTCTGAATCAATGTTCGTGCGTTTCGCGCCGTATGAGATTCACGGCCAATGGAAGGGGATGTCGATTGCCTGATCACCATGTGGTGGTGGTGGGCGCCGGCGTCGCCGGACTGGTCAGTGCCATCGATCTGGCCCGTCAGGGCCTGACAGTCACCGTGCTCGAGCGGGCGGCGGTGCCCGGCGGCAAGCTGCGACAGGTGATGGTCGATGGCGCGCCGATCGACAGTGGCCCGACCGTCTTCACGATGCGCTGGGTGTTTGACGCGCTCTTTGCCGACGCCGGCCTCGACTTCGATCAGGCGGTTCGACTGGCGCCACTCTCGGTGCTGGCGCGCCATGCCTGGAGCGCTGGCGGACGACTCGACCTGTTTGCCGATGCGCAGCGGTCGCAAGACGCAATCGGTGTGTTCAGTGGCCCGGCGGAGGCCCGACGCTTCGCGCAATTCTGCGAACAGGCGCGCCGTGTCTATGACGCGCTCGAAGGGCCCTACATCCGATCGACCCGGCCCCATATGCTCGGCATCTCGCGCGATCTCGGTCTTGGCGGTGTCGCCACCCTGACCGGACTCGGGCCGTTTCGTGACCTGTGGCGTGCGCTGGCAAAGCACTTTCACGACCCTCGCCTGCAGCAGCTCTTCGGGCGCTATGCCACCTACTGCGGATCCTCGCCCTTCGAGGCACCGGCGACGCTGATGCTGGTGGCGCAAGTCGAGATGCAGGGCGTCTGGGCAGTCGAGGGCGGCATGATCGAGCTGGCCCGCGCACTGACCCGGCTGGCACAAAAGCTCGGCGCAACCGTCCGATGCAATGCGCATTGCGAGAGCATCGTTATCGAAGGCGGGCGCGCCCGGGGCGTGGTCCTGAGCAATGGTGAGCGCATCGACGCCGACTCTGTGATCTTCAATGGCGATGTCGGCGCGCTGTCGGCCGGACGGCTGGGAGAGGCCGCCACTCGCGCCACGCCGGTCGTCCCAAAGACTGCACGATCGCTGTCGGCATTGACCTGGTCGATCAGGGCACGCACCCGGGGCTTTGCGCTCACGCGACACAACGTCTTTTTCGATGACGACTATGCGAGCGAATTCAGCGACATCTTCCGGCGCGGCCGGCTGCCTGCCAAACCGACAATCTATGTGTGCGCGCAGGATCGCGATGATGCAAGCGAGCCTGACGGGGCGGAGCGGCTGCTGTGCCTGGTCAATGCGCCGGCACGGGGCGACTCGGCGCCCTTTGATGCCGCCGAGATCGAGTCGTGTAAACGCCAGGCCTTCGGTCTGATGCAAACCTGCGGCCTGGAGATCGAGCCACACGAGCACCACTGCGTCACCACCAGTCCGACCGACTTCGAGCGGCTGTTTCCGGCCACCGGCGGCGCGCTTTACGGCCGCGCCTCGCACGGCTGGATGTCCGCTTTCGAGCGCCCTGATTCGGGCAGCGCGGTGCCCGGACTCTGGCTGGCAGGCGGCAGCGCGCATCCCGGGCCGGGCGTGCCGATGGCTGCGATGTCGGGGCGGCTGGCCGCGGCCACGCTGATCGCCGATCTGAACTCGAAGGGCCGCCGATCGAAAATCACGATTCCTGGCGGCGCAAGCTCGGGCATTAACGCCGCCTGAGCGGCAAGCCCGCGCTGATCAGCGACGCGCGCGCACCACCGAAGCCGCTTCGGGCAATATCGACATCAGCGCCTTGGCTGATGCCAGCACACCCGGCATGCCGGCGCCCGGATGCGTCCCGGCCCCCACGACATACAGGCCCTCGAGATCCTCACTCCGGTTATGCGGCCTGAACCACGCGCTTTGCAGCAGCAAAGGCTCCATCCCGAAAGCCGCACCCTTGAACGACAAGAGTCGATCCTTGAAATCCTGGGGGGTGAGATAGAAGGACGTGACGATCTCGTCGCGCAGGCCGGGCATCACGCTTTTCTCGAGCGACTCGGCGATCGCATCGCGATAGCGTTCGGCGTGCTCGGCCCAATCGGTGCCGCTGTCCAGATGGGGAACGGGTGACAGCACATAGAAAGCATCGCAACCTTCCGGCGCCATTGCAGGATCGGAGGCGGTCGGACGATGCAGATAGAGGCTGAAGTCCTCGGCCAGGTGCTTGCGCTTGAAGATGTCGTCGAGCAGCTCCTTATAGCGCGGCCCGAGCACCATCATGTGATGCGGTACATCGTGATACTGCTTTCGCGTACCGAAGTACCAGACAAAAAGGCTCATCGAATAGCGAGCCTTATCGAGCCTGGCATTGGTCCAGTGTCGACGGTATTGAGGCTCGACCAGATTGCGATAGGTCCAGGCGGTATCGCCGTTGGACACCACGATATCGGCGGCGATCGTTTCGCCGCCGGCCAACTCGACACCGCTCGCTCGAGCGTTGGCCACCGTGATGCGGGTGACTTCGGTGTTGTAGCGGATGACCGAGCCCTGCTCAACGATGAGCTCGACCAGCCCGCGCACCAGCGCGCCGGTGCCGCCCATTGCCCAGTGCACACCGTGGCGCTTTTCAAGCGAGGCGATCAGCGCATAAGCGCAGGTCACCGAGAACGGGTTGCCACCGATCAGAAGCGGATGAAAACTGAAAACGATCCGCAGCTTGGGGTTTTTGAAGTGCGAGGCAGCTAGGGTGTGGATGCTGCTCCAGGCCTTCATGCGGGTAAACGCCGGGATCGCCTCGAGCAGATTGCTGAAGTTGTCGAAGGCGGTTTCGGCCATCCCCTCGAAGCCCAGCCGATAGCACTTTTCGGCATCGACCATGAAGGCGTTGTAACCCGCGACATCCTCCTGCGAAAAACGGGCCACTTCCGCGCGCATGCGCTCCGGATCGCCGGTGTAGTCGAACCAGGTGCCGTCATCAAAACGGATCCGGTAGAAGGGATCCATCGGCTTGAGCGTGACATGGTCTTCGCGACGGCGCCCACACAGGGCCCAGAGTTCGTCAAAGAGAAAGGGCGCGGTGACGATGGTCGGGCCGCCATCGAAGGTGAAACCGTCGCGCTTGTAGACATAGGCTCGTCCGCCGGGCGCATCGAGTTTTTCCAGAACCGTGACCCGCCAGCCGCTTGCAGCCAGTCTGATCGCTGATGCCAGCCCGCCGAAGCCGCTGCCGATGACGATCGCATGAGGCTTGTCATTCTCAGCAGAGAGGCTTTTGCGCAGGGGTTCGGCGCCGGCATGAACTTCATCGAAAGACAGATAGGGCTTGACTGGCCTCATTGCACGCGCTCCGGAAAAGTCGCTTCAGTGTAAATCATAGTTGACGCTTTTGCGTGTCAGATGCAGACTTGGCCAATGGCTGCCGTCCTGTCCCGACCCTCCGTTTCGAGCGTCACCGAGTTGCTGAAACCGATCACCTGGTTTCCGCCGATGTGGGCCTTTTCATGCGGCGTAGTGGCTTCTGGTGTGTCACCTGACGGACGCTGGCCGCTGATCATTGTGGGCATCTTGCTGGCCGGTCCGCTGGTTTGCGCCACCAGCCAGGCCGTCAATGACTGGTACGACCGGCATGTCGATGCCATCAATGAACCCGACCGGCCGATTCCGTCAGGACGCATGCCCGGCACATGGGGACTGTACATCGCCTGCGGCTGGACTGTCCTGTCGATGCTGGTCGCGCTGCTGCTCGGGCCCTGGGGCTTTGGCGCAACCGTCGTCGGCCTCATCCTCGCATGGGCCTACAGTGCCCCGCCGATCCGCCTGAAGCTCAACGGCTGGTATGGCAACGCTGCCTGCGGCCTGTGCTACGAGGGACTGGCCTGGGTCACCGGTGCGGCGGTCATGGCCGGCGGCTTGATACCCGATGCACGATCACTCGCGCTGGCTGGCCTCTACAGCCTGGGTGCTCACGGCATCATGACGCTGAACGACTTCAAGTCGGTCGAAGGTGATCGTCTGATGGGCGTGCGGTCCCTGCCGGTGCAACTGGGCATCGTTCCTGCCGCCAGATCGGCCAGCTGGACAATGGCTGTCCCGCAACTCGTGGTGGTTGGCCTCTTGAGCCATTGGGGCCGACCTGGCCACGCGGCAGTGGTTGCCGGTCTGCTCGTGGTGCAGGGCGTGATGATGAACTGGTTCATCGCCGAGCCGAGCAAACGGGCGCTCTATTACAGCGGCTTCGGTGTGCCGCTTTTCGTGGCGGGCATGATGGTCAGTGCCTTCGCGCTTCGTTCGCTGATCGCAGGCTGAGGCCATGACACTCACTCACTTCGGATGGTTGAGCATCGCCCGACTGGGTCTGGTCCAGATGGCACTCGGTGCAATTGTCGTGCTGACTACCTCCACCCTGAATCGCGTGATGGTGGTCGAGCTGGCGCTGCCGGCGTTGCTGCCCGGTCTGCTGGTCGGTGTGCATTACGCCATGCAGGGTCTTCGGCCCCGGATGGGCTTCGGTTCGGATATCGGCGGACGCAGCACCCCCTGGATCGTCGGCGGCATGGCGGTACTGGCCGCAGGCGGCGTCGGCGCGTCGGGCGCCACCGCGCTGATGGCCAGCAATACATCACTGGGCATCGCGGCTGCGGTGCTGTCCTTTGCGGTGATCGGCATAGGCGTCAGCGCCTGTGGCACCAATCTGCTGGTGCTGCTGGCCAAGCGAGTCGAGCCATCGCGTCGGGCGGCGGCGGCGACCATCGTCTGGCTGATGATGATCATGGGATTTGCAATCACCGCCGGGGTCGCCGGCAAACTGCTCGATCCGTATTCGCCTGAGCGGTTGATCGGGGTGACTGCGGCGGTCGCTGTCATCGCGATCACGGTAACGCTGCTGGCCCTTTACCGTCTGGAAGGTACGCCGATAAGCGCAGCCGGCAGTGCCGGACAGGACGGCAGCAGCGAGCCCAAACCCGGCTTCATGCAGGCGCTTCGCGAAGTCTGGTCCGAGCCGGCTGCTCGCCAGTTCACGATCTTCGTCTTCGTCTCGATGCTGGCCTACAGCGCTCAAGACCTGATCCTCGAGCCCTTTGCCGGCTCGGTGTTCGGCTTTACCCCTGGCGCCTCGACCCAGCTGTCGGGCATCCAGCATGGTGGCGCATTCGCCGGCATGGTGCTGGCAGCGCTGGCCGGCAGCGAGTTTGCCGGTCGACAGTTCGGCTCGTTGCGAAGCTGGACAATCGGCGGATGCCTCGCATCGGCAATTGCTCTGGCAGGGCTGGTGCTGGCAGGCGTGCTCGGCGGCGACTGGCCGCTCAAGGCCAATGTCTTTGCCCTCGGTGCCGCCAATGGCGCGTTCGCGATTGCCGCGATCGCTTCGATGATGCGTCTGGCCGGCGAAGGTCGGCGTTCACGCGAAGGCGTGCGCATGGGCTTGTGGGGCGCAGCGCAAGCGATTGCCTTTGGCGTCGGTGGGCTGGCTGGCGCGGCAGCGAGCGATCTGGCGCGCCTTGTCATCAGTTCGACCGGCGCTGCCTATGCGCTGGTATTTGGCTTGGAGGCGGTGCTGTTCGTGGTGTCCGCGCGCCTTGCCTCGCAGATCGGTCGATCGCAGACCGGCGAATTCAGAATCGATCAACAGGTGTCTGACAACTTGCCCGCAGGCCGGGCTGGCGACTATCGGGTCGCCGGAATGGGACGAGGATAAAAACATGGATCAGCGCGAAATCTACGACGTGGTTGTTATCGGCGGCGGACCGGCGGGTGCCACTGCGGCGCACGAGCTGGCACTCAAGGGCCGCTCGGTTTTACTGCTCGATCGGGCCGGACGCATCAAGCCTTGCGGCGGCGCGATTCCGCCGCGTCTGATCAAGGACTATGCGATTCCGGATTCGCTGCTGGTGGCTCGGGCCACGTCGGCCCGCATGGTCTCGCCCAAAACCGCGAATGTGGATATTCCGATCGAGGGCGGGTTCGTGGGCATGGTCGATCGCGATCAGTTCGACGAGTGGCTGCGTGAGCGGGCGGCCAGCGCCGGTGCGCATCGACGCATCGGTAGCTTCGAGCGGCTCGAACATGGCGCCGACGGCATCAACACCATCCATTTCAAGGCCCGCGACGATCATCGGCGTGGCGAAGGCACGCCCGACAGCATTCGCGCACGCACAGTCATCGGCGCCGATGGCGCCAAATCGGGCGTGGCACGCCAGGCGATTCCGGGCGCCAAGGATGTCCACTATGTGTTTGCCTACCATGAGATCGTCGCCGCACCCGAGGTCAAACCGGCCGACTATGACGGCACACGCTGCGATGTCTGGTATCAGGGTCGCCTGTCGCCCGACTTCTATGGCTGGGTTTTTCCGCATGGCGACACGCTGTCGATCGGCACCGGCAGCGCCGACAAGGGCTTTTCGCTGCGCGGCGCGGTTGGCGATCTGCGTGCCGCCACCGGACTGACCAACGCCAAAACCCTGCGTCGCGAGGGTGCTCCGTTGCCGATGAAGCCGCTCAAGAAGTGGGACAACGGCCGCGATGTCGTGCTCGCCGGCGATGCGGCAGGCGTCGTGGCGCCGGCCTCAGGTGAAGGCATCTATTACGCGATGTATGGCGGATCACTTGCCGCCGAAGCCATCGAAGCGCTGCTCGCCACCGGCAACGTCAAGTCATTGGCCATGGCGCGCAAGCGCTTCATGAAAGCCCACGGCACGGTGTTTCTGGTGCTGGGCATCATGCAGCGCTTCTGGTATTCGAGCGACAAGCGTCGCGAGCGTTTCGTGAGCATCTGCAAAGACAAGGATGTGCAGCAGCTGACCTTCGAGTCGTACATGAACAAGGAGCTGGTTCGCAAAAAGCCGATGGCGCATGTGCGGATCTTCTTCAAGGACATGGCCCATCTGCTCGGGTTCGCGCGGGTCTGACGCAGCCTTGGGCTCTGACGTGATCTTGCGTCGTGCGTGAATTCGTTGCCAGCGGGCACCTCGTCGATCTGGCGATGGTGCTCACACTGCTAGAACTGATCGGTTTGATCATCTATCGGCAACGCACCGGCCGAGGTATTGAGGGCTCGAAGCTGGTAGTCGCCCTGTCGAGCGGTCTGTTTCTGATGCTCGGCGTGAGAGCCGCCCTGACCGGGGCTGACTGGCCCTGGATTGCGCTGGCGCTTTCAGCGTCGTGGGCAACCCATCTGATCGATCTGAAGAACCGCTGGCCGCGCCGCCGCTTCGGCTGAGCGCTTCAGGATTGCAAAAACCTCAGGATGGCTTTAGCTGACGATTCAGCCGCCTCTTCCTGAGGCAGGTGGCCCACGCCAGGAAAGGTTTCAAGCCGCGCTCCCGGTATCGCCTTGAGATAATCGTCAGCATTGGCGATTGGAATCATGGCATCGCGATCTCCCCATACCAGCAGCGTCGGCGCGGTGATGCGCGCCAGGATCGGCACCGGATCCTGCAGGACCGATTGCTCGAGCCGCGCAATCATGGCCGCGCGCACACCGGGTGCCCGCATCAACTCGTGATAGCGGGTCACCAGCGCCGGTGTCATGACCTCGGGATTGCCATAAGCCGGCGCCAGGCTCATTTTCAGCAGTGGTTTGGGCAGCACATATTTCATGGCTCTGAGGCTGACACCCACCTCAGGCGCTTTGCGGTATTCATTGCCCGGACTGGCAAAGCCATCGGGTGAGACCAGCACGAGTTTTGCCACCCGATCGGGATGCGCCGCCGCAAATTGCCAGGCCAGACGCCCACCCATCGAATGGCCCACCAGACTCGCGCGGGCAATACCGAGCTTGTCCATGAGCGCCAGCAGTACCCGCTGAGCGCGGGCATCGGTGTAATCGCCACTGGGGTCGGCGCCGGTGAGGCCCGCGCCCGGCAGATCGAGCGTCACAACCCGCAAGCCAGGTTCGAACAGCCTGGCCCAGTCGTCCCAGGTTTGCAGGCTGCCGCCAAAACCATGCAACAGAATGACCACCGGTGCATCGCTTGGCCCCTTGTCGCGCAGATGAAGCCTCAGGCCAGCAAGCTCGATGAAGTCGTCCGGACTGCGGGCGTAGCGCGATTCAAGGTCGGCCCTCTTGAGATCGGGAGTCCAGAGCCAGGCGGCGGCGACCACCACAAACAGGGCTAGAAGGGCAATCATGGTTTTCTTCAGCACGAGACGAAAACACCAGGGGGAAACGCTGTCGGGTATCGCCCACGAAAGCGATTGGCTTGAAGTGTGAAATATGTCCTGAAGCTCGCAAGGCTGCGGTCGATAACAGACTGGAACGACCGAGGACTTCGCAATGGATATGACAATTGCACGTAACGGCCTGGCTGCTGCCTCGCGGCAGTTTGATGCGGCTGCTTTCGAGATTGCCCGAGCCGCGAGTCAACGGCCGGACCAGGCACCTGCAAGCTTGTCACCCGGCGCAGCAGGACTGGACACGCCATTGGCCCGTGCCGATGCCCTGCTGCCCAATGCCGATGCTGACCTGCCTCGAAACATGGTCAACCTGATGGTGGCCAGCAATGCGGTGCTGGCCAATCTCCAGACGCTCAAGCGGACCGACGAAACCCTGCGGACCCTGTTCGCTGACCGATGATCGACAGGCGCGTCTGCCACTGCGCCTCTGCTGATGGCTTAACGAGGGGCCATCCTGATCGCGCCGTCGAGACGAACCGATTCACCGTTGAAGTAGCCGTTGGTGATCATGATTTCGGCCAGGGCGGCGTATTCGTCGGGCATGCCCAGTCGCTTGGGAAAGGGCACTGAGTCGGCGAGCGCCTGCTTGACGTTGTCAGGCGCGCGCTGCAGCAGCGGTGTATCGAAAATGCCCGGCAAAATCGTGTTGATCCGGATGCCATTGCCCATCAGGTCGCGGGCAATCGGCAGGGTCATGCCGACAACAGCCGCTTTCGAGGCACTGTAGGCCGCCTGACCAATCTGACCGTCTTCGGCTGCAACCGACGCGGTATTGACGATCGCGCCGCGCTCGCCATGCTCAAGCGGCGGCAGCGCAATCATGCCGGCAGCCGATTTGGCAATACAACGGAAAGTACCGACCAGATTGATCTGGATAATGCGGTCGAAATCGACTGTGGGGAAATGCTTGATCTCGCCGGTCTGCTTGTCTTTGCTCGCGGTCTTGATTGCCAGACCAGTGCCGGCGCAATTGATCAGCACCCGCTCCTGGCCAAGCGCTGCCCGGGCTTTTGCAAAGGCGGCGTCGACTTCGGCTTCCTTGGTCACATCGACTTTGCAGAACACACCGCCAATTTCGGCAGCGACGGCTTCACCGAGTGTTTCGTTGAAATCGAAGATCGCCACGCGCACGCCTTGGGCAGCAAAACGGCGGGCAGTTGCGGCACCCAGCCCAGATGAGCCTCCGGTGATGATTGCGGTAACGGATGAGTCGAGTTTCATGAGGTCTCCTTGATGTAATCGTTGAACAATCAGACGTCGATGTTGCGCGCGCCCAGGGCATTGTTTTCAATGAATGCCCGTCGCGGCTCGACATCATCACCCATGAGGGTGGTGAAGATCTGATCGGCCGCGATCGCGTCTTCGATCTGCACCCTCAGCAATCGGCGTGCAGACGCGTCCATGGTGGTTTCCCAGAGCTGCGAGGCATTCATCTCGCCAAGGCCCTTGTAACGCTGACGACCGACATTGCGCTCGGCATCGGTCAGCAGCCAGCGCATCGCATCACGAAAATCCACCACGGTGTGACTGCGCTGCTTTTCGCCTTCACCGCGTCGAATTTCGGCACCGTCGCTGATGAGCCCGCCAACCGTCTGGGCGCACTCAACCAGGATCTGATAGTCGGCCGACAGCAGGAAGTGCGAGTCGATCACACTGACACGGACATTACCGTGATGCTTGCGCTCGATGCGCAGATGCCACTGCTCTTCGCGTTCATCAAAGCGTGCCACCACGCTGGCGCCTGCGTCGTTATCGATTTTTTGCGCGGCACTCTGGTATCGCGCCATGGCAGTTTCGAGTTTCGCAGCAGTAGGGTGACTGCTGGCTTCGTCTGACAGATCGAGTTCGATGCCATCGAGAATGGCACGCAAGGCATCCTGGTCGATGATGCGGGCAAGCCGGTCGATGACCGCTTCAGCCAGCAGATACTTGCGTGCCAATTCGCCTAATGCATCGCCCGAAATCGCGCCGGGTGAATCAAGCGCAGCGGCGGTGGCAGCCACCGCTGCACTGCCTGCGCCTCGCGAGCCCACTCGCACTTCGTAATCGCTGCGAACCTGTTCGCTTGGCAGCAAGACCGCCGCATCGAGCGCCAGCTTGAGCATGTACTGGTTGAACTCGTGATCGTCTTTCAGATAACGCTCATCTTTGCCGTGTTTGACTTTGTAGAGCGGTGGTTGCGCGATATAGATGTGGCCACGCTCGACCAGCACAGGCATCTGGCGATAGAAAAAGGTCAGCAACAAGGTGCGGATATGGCTGCCATCGACGTCGGCGTCGGTCATGATGATGATGCGGTGATAACGCAGCTTGTCGACATTGAAGTCGTCGGGTCCGATGCTCGTGCCCAATGCCTTGATAAGCGTTGCAATCTGCTCTGAACCAATGACCTTGTCGAAACGGGCGCGCTCGACATTGAGCACTTTGCCGCGCAAGGGCAGGATGGCCTGAAATTTACGATCTCGCCCCTGCTTGGCCGAACCACCGGCAGAGTCACCCTCCACAATGAAGAGTTCGCTTTTGGCCGGATCTTTTTCCTGACAATCGGCAAGTTTGCCCGGCAAGCCGAGCCCTTCCATCAGACCTTTACGCGTAATGTCGCGAGCCTTGCGAGCCGCCTCTCGGGCGCGGGCCGCTTCGATGACTTTCTGGCAGATCGCTTTGGCATCAATCGGATGCTCAAGCAGAAACGATTCGAGTGCGCCGGCGATCACTTCTTCGACCGCCGGCCGAGCTTCGGACGACACCAGCTTTTCCTTGGTCTGGCTCGAGAACTTCGGGTCGGCCATCTTGACCGACAGCACGCAAGTCAAGCCTTCGCGCATATCGTCACCAGCAGTGTCGACCTTTTCGCGCTTGGCCAGATCGTTTTCGGTGATGTATTTATTGATGATGCGGGTCATGGCCGCGCGCAGGCCGGTCAGGTGTGTGCCGCCGTCTTTTTGCGGAATATTGTTGGTGTAGCAAAGAACCTGTTCGTTATAGGTCTTGTTCCATTGCATCGCAACTTCGACATACACCGTCTTGCGTTCGGAGCCCACGTCGATCTCGGTTTCGCCCGATGCATAGAAGATCGTCGGGTTGACGAGTTCTTTGGCCTTGTTGATGTAATCGACAAAGCCACCAACCCCGCCGGCGAAAGCGAAGTCTTCTTCCTTGGCCTGGCGCTGATCGACCAGCTTGATGCGCACGCCATTATTCAGAAAGGACAGCTCGCGAAGTCGCTTGGAAAGTATTTCGTAGTGAAAGCCGATGTCGGTAAAGATATCGATATCGGGGAGGAAATGAACTTCGGTGCCGCGCTTGTCGGAGCTTCCGGTCACCAGCATCGGTGAGGTTTCGACACCACCGACGAGTTCGATCACCCGATTCATGGCCACACCACGTTCGAATTCGAGGCGATGCACTTTGCCGTCTCGTTTGACCGTGAGTCGAAGCCATTTCGAAAGTGCATTCACGCACGACACACCGACGCCGTGCAGCCCGCCCGATACCTTGTAGCTGTTCTGGTTGAACTTGCCCCCGGCATGCAATTCGGTAAGCGCTATCTCGGCGGCCGAACGCTTCGGTTCGTGCTTGTCGTCCATCTTGACGCCGGTCGGAATGCCGCGACCATTGTCGATCACCGAAATCGAGTTGTCGGTATGAATGGTCACGACAATGTCGTCGCAATGACCGGCCAGTGCTTCGTCGATTGAATTGTCGACCACCTCGAACACCAGATGATGAAGACCCGTGCCATCGGAGGTATCACCGATGTACATGCCAGGGCGCTTGCGAACTGCCTCCAGCCCTTCGAGAATCTGGATTGACGACGCCCCGTAATCATTGATGTTGTCAGGTCCGCCACCTGCTGCGGCAGGAACGGTGGGGTTTGCGTCGTTGTTGTCGGTCATGGGTGTGTCGCTCATATCAGATGCGCATCGGCATGACGACGTACTTGAAGCGTTCATCGTCAGGAACAGAGATCAGGGCACTCGAATTGGCGTCGCCAAATTCGGCACGAACATTTTCGGTTTTGAGATTGCTCAGGACATCGAGCAGATAGGTCACGTTGAAACCGACATCGAGCGCATCCCCGCTGTAGTCGACATCGAGTTCTTCGACCGCTTCCTCCTGCTCGGCATTGGTGGTCTGAATCTTGAGAGCGCCTTCGGTCAGCGTGAACCGAACGCCCTTGAACTTCTCGGAGGTCAGAATCGATGCTCGCGACAGGGCATTGGACCATTGCTCGCGATTGAGCATGATCGACTTGGTGTAGCCGGTTGGTATCACCCGCTGATAGTCCGGGAACTTTCCTTCGACCAGCTTTGACAGCAGTTCGACATCACCGAATCGAAAGCGGATCTGGTTGCCGGCAATGCTGATTTCGACCGGCTCATCGGTATCACCAAGCAGACGCTGCAGCTCGGTGATCGTCTTGCGAGGAATGATGACTTCCTGACGTTCGAACTGTTGATCGATCGGTGTGGCGCAGTAAGCGAGTCGATGCCCGTCAGTCGCCACCACTCGCACCAGACCGGCGTCGACCACAAACAGCAGGCCGTTGAGGTAGTAGCGGATGTCCTGTTGTGCCATCGCGAAATGGACCATTGCAAACAGCTGGCGCAACTGCTTTTGGGGCATGGTCAGACTGGTCGTGGGTTTGTCGCTGGGCGCGACCGTCGGATAGTCCTCCGGCCCCAGGGTCTGCAGCGAAAACCGGCTCTTGCCGCAAGCGATCGTGAGTTTGCGCGAGGACACGCTGATGCTGACTTCGCTGTCGGGCAAGGATCGAAGAATGTCGATCAGCTTGCGAGCATTGACCGTGATTGCCGCGTCTTCCTTGCCGGCCGCCAGCGTGGCAGCGGTGCAGATCTGAATTTCGATGTCGGTGGCGAGAAATGACACCTGGTCGCCCTGCTTGCGAACCAGCACGTTGGCCAGAATCGGCAAGGTGTGACGGCGCTCGACGATGCCTGCCACCATCTGCAATGGACGCAGAATGGCGTCTCGGGTTGCCCTGATCATCAACATCATTGAATCCTTATCAAAACTGTTGTTAGTTCAATGTTGTGGTCGGTGAATATGTGGAAAAGCCTTGAGAGCCGCACCAGGCCTGGCTGAACAGGGGGTGTGAAGTCTGTGCAGCGGTAGGCTGGCTTGATTGCGCGAGTGGGGACAGATTGCAAGGCCCTGTCCGATACCGTGGCTTGCTCAAGTGGGTCCACAGCGAACGCCCAGGGTTGTCCGTGTGCTTGTCCACAGGCCATCCTCACAGGTACTCCCTCAGGGTTTGTTCGAGTACATGGATCTGGTGGTTCAGATCGGGGCGATGCTGACGCAGCTCGGTGATCTTGCGAACTGCATGCAGCACCGTGGTGTGATCGCGACCACCGAAAAGCTCACCGATCTCCGGCAGGCTTTTCTGGGTGAGACCCTTGGCGAGGTACATCGCAATCTGGCGCGGCAGTGCGATATTGGCCGGCCGTCGCTTGCTGTACATGTCGGCGATCTTCATCTTGTAGAAGTCGGCGACGGTCTTCTGGATGAATTCAACCGAGATCTGGCCACGATTGAACGACAGAAGATCTTTCAGCGCTTCCTTGACCAGCTCGAGCGAGATCGGTTGATGGCGGAATTGCGCAAACGCCAGGATGCGACGCAATGCGCCTTCGAGTTCGCGAACGTTTTGCCGGATGTGTTTGGCAACGAAAAAGGCCACATCTTCATCGAGTTCATGGCCGGCCGATTCGGCTTTACGCAGCAGGATGGCCACCCGCATCTCGAGCTCCGGTGGCTCGATCGCGACGATCAGGCCCGAGTTGAATCGCGAGATCAGCCGATCATCGATGTTGGACATTTCCTTGGGATAGGTGTCAGAGGTAATGATGATTTGCTTGCGTTCGGCGATCAGATTCTCGAAGGCATAGAAAAACTCCTCCTGCGAACGCTCCTTGCCGGCAAAGAACTGGATGTCATCGATCAGCAGGAGGTCGAGCGAGTGGTAGTAGCGCTTGAACTCATCGACCGACTGTCGCCGGATCGACGCCACCATGTCCTGGAAGAACTGATTGGCGGTGATGTAGCGCACATTGGCGCTCGGCGCGCGCGCCAGGATTGAATTGCCGACGGCATGAATCAGATGAGTCTTGCCCAGACCCACGCCGCCATAGAGGAAGAGCGGGTTGTAAGCACCGCCCGGTCGCTCGGCAACCTGCAGGGCGGCAGCGCGCGCAAGATCGTTGGCTTTGCCGGTGACGAAGGTCTCGAAGGTCAGATCGGGATTGAGCCGGGTTCGTTCTGCAGCCGCCGACAAAGTTGGCTGCAAGTTGGCGAAGCTTTGATCGTGCGGGTCGATCTGCGCTTCGGTGATGCCAGGGTGATTCAGGCCTGTCTGGGTGATTTGGTGGGTGGGCTTCTGATCGGGCGTCTGATCGGGCCTTTGGACAGCGGGCTCTTCTGCACTCCCGGCGATCTCGAAGCTCACGCGTGTTTCAGGGCTGA
>CAMCXH010000059.1 GCA_945883285.1 Bordetella parapertussis
CGGCTCGGCGCGGTTCTGGCCGATGCCAGCCCGCAAGTCGAAGAAGCGGCGGCCGAATTCGGGCGCCGCATCGGCACCGCCTTTCAGCTGATCGACGATGCACTCGACTATTCGGGCGTGACTGCAGACATTGGCAAGAACGTTGGCGACGACCTGCGCGAAGGCAAACCGACACTCCCGTTGATCCATGTGATGCGGCATGGCAGCGACACCGAGCGGGCGCTGGTGCGCGCGGCGATCGAGCAGGGGCAGACCGATCAGTTCGACGCCATCATGGCCGCAGTCATTTCAACCGGCGCCCTCGAATTCACAAGACAGCGTGCGCGCGACGAGGCGGATGCCGGCCAGGCGGCACTGGCACTTCTGCCGCAGTCGCCCTATCGGCAGGCGCTCATGACGATTGCCGACATGTCGGTGGCCCGCGACCGCTGACCGACCCCAGGCTCTGCCCCCGCCCCGCCAGAGCATCGGGACCGCGGTGGCGCGGCCTCGACTTTTCTCGGATGTCTCAATGGCGCTGACGCAGCCTGGTCAGCCGCGTCGACCCAGGGTGTTGCGCGCTACCACCCATTTGTGGACCTCGGTCGGACCTTCATAGATGCGCATGAGCCGCGACTCATTGGCCATCTGCTGCAGCGGCAATTCCTTGGTCATGCCCATGGCACCGAAGGTCTGCATCGCATGGTCGATGACTTCCCAGGCCATCTCGGTGGCATAGGCCTTGATGATCGACAGTTGCGTGCGCGCGTCCATGCCCCGGTCGAGCCGCCACGCCGCCTCGTAGGTCATGAGTCGCGCGGCATGAATGCGGGTGGCAGCATCGGCGATCCACCATTGAATCGCCTGGCGATCGGACAGGTAGGCACCGAAGGTTTTTCGTTGCGGCGCGTACTCGACCATCATGTCGAGCGCCCGCTGTGCGCGACCGACGCACCAGGCGGCCATCTGGACGCGACGCGAGCCGAGCCGCTCCTGCATCGGGGTAAAGCCCTGGCCTTCGACGCCAAGCAGCTGGCCGGCCGGAATGCGGCAATCGTCGAAGGTCACTTCGGCGGTAAAGACGCCGCCCAGCATCGGGATCATTCTGGCGACCTCGAAGCCCGGCGTGCCCTTGTCGACGATGAAGGCCGAGATGCCGCCGCGCTCGCCACCGGTGCCTTCGGTGCGGGCCATGACGATGCCGAAATCGGCACGCTCCATGTTGCTGATCCAGATCTTGCGGCCGTTGATCACCCAGTCGCCGCCATCGCGGACCGCACGCGTGGTCATGCCCGACGGATCACCGCCTGCGCCAGGCTCGGAGATAACGATGGCTGAGCTCATTTCGCCGCGCACATAGGGTTCGAGGTATTTGCGCTTTTGCTCGGGCGTGGCGGTTCGGCGCAGCATGAGCAGATTGGGCGTGTCGGGCGGCAGGTAGTAGTGGACGATGGTGCGACCCATCTCTTCGTTGACGCCAACCATGGCGCTCACCGGCAGGTCATGGCCGCCGATGTCTTCCGGCGCATCCAGCCCCCACAGGCCCAGCTCCTGCGAGCGCCGATCCACCTTGTCGCGCTCTGCAGCGGTGAGCGAAATCCCTTCGCCCGCCGCCTCGCGTTTCATCAGGGCGGGTTCAAGCGGGATCAGCTCGTCGCGCACGAAGCGCGCAACCAGATCCTTGATCATTCGGTGTTCTTGCGGAATGTCGAAATCCAAGATGGCTCTCCTGTCTGTGTGGCGACCGGCTTCAACGAAGCGCCGTGCAGCGCAGATCTTATGCTGCTTCGGCAGAGCCACTGACAGGCTC
Organism: Bordetella parapertussis; assembly: GCA_945883285.1. Taxonomy (GTDB): domain Bacteria; phylum Pseudomonadota; class Gammaproteobacteria; order Burkholderiales; family Burkholderiaceae_E; genus UBA4615. The sequence goes on from CAMCXH010000059.1 coordinate 1,790, forward strand.
ATGGTGCGTCTGATATGATTTCGCCTCTTCGGGTGGCCGTTCTGGCGCATCCGAGTCGGGGTGTAGCTTAGCCTGGTAGAGCGCTACGTTCGGGACGTAGAGGCCGGAGGTTCGAATCCTCTCACCCCGACCAGGCCTCTCCTCCCGATCGCGACCTGAGCGTGCAAGCGCACAGCGGGTTGCTCAGGGTGGGGCTTTCAGTGCGACGCTGACCCCACGGATCAAGGACTGGCATGAAACCGCTGGCGATGGCACTTGTGATCGGACTGGCTGGTTGCACCACATCGTCATTGCCACCCGAACTCGAGGGCAGGCAATCTTTCGAGCAGACCAGTACCCTGCCCTACCAGGAGGCCTACCGGATCATCTCGCGTCAGATGCGCGTGTGCTTCGAGAAGGTCGGCGCAGGCGGAAAAAACGGCTATGAAGTGGTGTCGAATATCGATGCCACCGGGCGAAAGGCCACGATCGATGCGCTCTACTACAGCGTGTTCAGCGGATCCAACCCGCAAGACTCCAGTCTGAGCCGCAAGGTCACACTCACACCCGACGGCACCGGCTCGACGATCGTGACCTCGGGCGCCCAGTCGAAGAATGTGTACGACACGCATGTGTCGATCCGCTCTTGGCTGTCAGGTGTCCAGACCTGCAATCCGACCGGCCGCTAGGCGCCAGATCGGTCAGCCGCCGCACTGATCGGCGCGATACCTCCTGTCATCCCGACCCCGGATTGCCATCGATATACTTGCACAGGCAAGTAAGGCCCGAGCATCGGCGCCGTTGTCACCAACCATTCATCGCCCCCGGAAATCTTCATGAGCCGCAGCCTCGCACCCGTTATGTCGCCGTTATCGGTGCGGTCACGTTATGTCGCCCCGTTTGTGGCCATGCTGATCACCGGCTGCGCCAGCGGACCGGCATCGCTGATCGACACCCGACTGCCCTACAACGAGGCAATCAAGGTCACCAGCGAACAGCAACTGCTGCTCAACATCGTGCGTCTTCGCTATACCGACACGCCAAGCAGCCTCACGGTTGCCAACGTGACCGCACAGTTCGAGCTTGTGAAGCAACTGCAGCTGACGCCGTTTTTTGCCGCATCGGGCGCCGAGCCCAACCGCAGCTTCACCACGGTCCTGCCCCAGGCCGGCATCAGCTATGCAGACCGGCCGACGATCAGCCTGGTGCCGATCGACGATGCCGAGTTCACCCGCAAACTGTTTACGCCGCTGACCGTCGATGGCGTGCTCTATCTGGCCAAGACCACCTGGCCGATCAGCACGGTGTTCAGGCTCTACCTCGAGAACATCAACTGGGTGCCGAATGCCGAGCTGGCCAGCGGTCCGACACCGGCGCTGGCGCCACCGTTCTCGACCTTCCTGCGCGGCGTCGAGGCACTCGGCAAACTGCAGGCCGACGGAAAAGTCGTCTTCGGGACACACGAGCGCTTCGAGCCGGTCTCGGGAAGCATTCCGGCAGACAAGGTCGATGCCATGGCGGTGATCGAAGCGGCCAAGAGCGGCTTCGAGTTCAGTTTCAACAGAGCCGATGCCAGCGCGACGCTCGGCAAGCGCGTGCGTCAGCCGATGCTGTTCATCGATCCGAAGGCACTCGAGAGTCCGGTCACGAAAGAGTTCGCCAGTGCCTTCCAGCTCAAGCCGGGCAAGACCCGGTACGAACTGACCGCCGAGGATGTCGAGCCGTTTTCATCGACCGAGGTCGGCGCGTACGAGGTCCTCGACATCGAGCCCCGTTCGCTGCTGCAGGCGATGTATTTCGTCTCTCATGGTGTGCATGTCCCGCCTGAGCACCTTCAGTCCGGCATCGCCCGCACCACTTTCGACCGAAGCGGCAATGTATTCGACTGGCAGCCGGTGACCGCGGGGCTGTTTGCGGCCCGCTGGAGCAAGGGCGACGCGCCGCCGCCGGCCAACGCGCATGTCTCGGTTCGATATCACGACTACTGGTTTTACATCCCGGGCGACGATCACGACACCAAGGCCACCTTCTCGCTGCTGATGGAGCTGTCGCGCCTTGATCTGCAAAGGCGCGAGGGTGACAGACCGGTGCTGACCCTGCCGATTGGTCGATAGCCCTGCCCACCGGCCCGAACCCCGAACCCGGCGTAGCATGGGCGGCTCGCGACGCGCCAAGTGCCGCTCAGGATTCCGCCACGGACGCCCGCCATGCCTGCTTCGCACCACCCGCTTCATGAATCGCCGGATGACCCGGTGAACGACCATTCACACGATCATTTGCATCCGGCCGCCGCGCCCGGGATCTGCGGCATCGCCCGCACAGGCGCTTTCGACGCCCCGGCCTTCGAGCGCGCGATCGGCGACATGCTGCGGGCCTGCGGGCTGAGCACCGACTCGACGCACATGAGTCGCACCGCCGAACGCGTGCGCGAACTGTGGCAGCGCCGCCTGCTGGGCGGCTACGACCTCGATCCGGCGACCGCCCTGGGCGAGGGCTTCGCTGACCCGCGCACCGATCTGATCGTGATCCGCGGCATTGCGGTCCATGGCATCTGCCCGCATCACCTGGTGCCGTTTCGCGGCGTCGCCCATGTCGGCTATCTGCCGGGCGGGCGCCTGCATGGCTTCGGGCGGATCGCACGGATGGTCGATGCGATCGGCCACCGCTTTACCTATCAAGAGTGGATGACCCGTGATATTGCCGACGCGCTGGTGACCCACGGGCAGGCCAGCGGGGCGGCCTGCGTCATCGAAGCCGAGCAGCTGTGCCTGCTGCTCGGCGAAGACCGGCGAGGCGACGAGCGGGTGGTGACCCAGTCGTTTCGCGGCGCCTTCGAGCACTCCGACCGCGACCGCGCAGAGTTTCTGCGGGCGATCGCGGCGCCGAGGCGCTGAGCAGCAAAGACGCGCTTATTCTCCGGCGCGAATATTATTCTCCTTGACCACCTTGGCCCATTTGACCGACTGCTCGTCGATGAATTTGCCGAAGGCCTCGGGCGTTGACGCCACGATGTTCATCCCCTGATTGGCCATCTTCTCGCGCATCTGGGGATCACGCAGCAGCTTGGTGACCTCGGCATTCATGCGCGCGATGATCGCCGGCGGCGTTTTCGCAGGCGCCAGGATGCCCCACCAGGCGGTGGCTTCGAATCCGGGCAGTCCCTGCTCCGAGACGGTCGGGACATTCGGCAGCACCGGATCGCGCGCGGTGGTGGTCACCGCCAGCGGGACCAGCACGCCACTCTTGATGTGCGGCGCAAGCAGGGCGATGCTGCCGATGGCCACCGGCACATGGCCGCCGATCGCATCCTGAACCAGCGGGCCGCCGCCTTTATAGGGCACGTGCGTGGGTGTGAATCCGCCCTGCACACCCATCGTGGTCATGGCCAGGTTGGCAAGGCTGCCCGAACCGATGGTGCCGTAGTTAGGCAGCCCGGGCGTGGCCTTGGCTGCCGCCAGAAGCTGGCTGAAGGTCTTCCAGGGCTGGCTCGAATACGCCGTGATGACCATCGCACCGGTGGCAATCAGCATGACCGGTGCCAAGTCGTTGCGGGTGTCGAAGGGCAAATTGGGAATCAGGCTGGGATTGACCGCATGCGAATCGAAGACCAGCACGAAGGTATAGCCGTCGGGGGCCGACTTGGCGACCTGACCGGTACCGAGCGAGCCGCCGCCGCCGGCGCGGTTCTCGACGATCACCTGCTGCCCGAGCGCCTGCGACAGCCCCGGGGCCAGCTGGCGGGCCAGCAGGTCGGTGGTGCCGCCCGGCGGAAACGGCGAGACCATGCGGATCGGCCGGCTGGGCCAGCTGTCGGACTGCGCGCTGGCAGCGCCCGGCAACAGGATGGCGGATGCGCTGATGAGCGCTGCGAGCAATGAACGGGCAAAGTGGGGCATGGCGGCTCCGATAGCGCGGAAGGTAGGCTGAGGAGGGAGGATCAGAATTGACGCCGCGCAGTGTAGCCCGAACGAAAATCGGATGGCGCGGCTTGACCCTGCCGGCCTCATCGCGAAGAATCGACCGGATCAACTCAGAGGGCATGCCGGCCGCCTGGCATGACCCATCCCTGCGCAAACCCATGCGCCTGTGTTTCGGAGACACCCACCATGATCCAGATTGAACCCAGCGGCGCGGCCTGCGGCGCGAACATCCGGGGAGTCGACCTCTCGTCGCCCCTTTCAGCCGAGACCGCCGACGCCATCCGTGCTGCCTGGCTCGCCCACGGCGTGGTGGCCTTTCCCGATCAGACCATGTCGATCGAAGATCTCGAACGCTTCACGCTCGTGCTCGGCCCGCGCGGCGAAGACCCCTATATCGCGCCGATTCCGGGCCATGCGCATGTGGTCGAGATCCGCCGCGAGCCCGACGAAAAAGCACCGATCTTTGCCGAGAATTTTCATTCGGACTGGAGCTTCCTGCCGACGCCGCCGGCGGCGACCGCGCTCTACGGCACGATCATCCCGCCGCAGGGCGGCGACACGCTCTTTGCCTGCCAGTATGCCGCCTGGGACGCGCTGCCCGGCGACATGAAAGACCGCCTGCGCGGCCTGTCGGGCATCCATTCGGCACGCCGCGGCTATGCGAAAGACGGTTTCTACGGCGAGAAGGACCGCGCCAAGGGCCGCTCGATGGCGATCCGCTTCGATGACAGCGCAATGCGCACCCGCCAGCATCCGATCGCACGCGTGCATCCCGAGACTGGCCGCACCGCGCTCTTCGTGAGTCCGGGCTACACCATCGGCATCGAGGGCATGTCCGAAGACGAATCGACGCCGCTGCTCGAATCGCTTTACCAGCATCAGAAAAAGCCCGAGTTCATCTATCGGCATCGCTGGCAAGCCGGAATGCTCCTGGTCTGGGACAACCGCTGCCTGGTTCATGCCGCCACCGGCGGCTACGAGGGTCACCGTCGTCTGCTGCACCGGATCACGATCGGCGAACGCGCTGCGCCGTCTGCCGCGCCTTTTTCCGGTGATGCGCCGGCTGCCGCAGGGGTGCACTGAGATGAGCGACGTTTATGTGATCGGCGTGTCGTGCACCGCCTTTGCCAAGCGACCCGATGCCAGCTTCAAGGATCTGTCGCGCGAAGCCTATGAAGCCGTGCTGACGGACGCCGGTCTGGATGACGGCGCACTGATCGAGAGCGGCTGGTTCGGCAATTGCGGCATGGACAAGCTCGGCCAGCCGAATATTCGCGGCCAGGTGTGTTTCACGCCGCTGGTGCGCGAGGGCCGCTTTCCCGAACGCATCCCGATGATCAATGTCGAAGGCGGCTGCGCGACCGCGTCGATGGCCTTCAACGGCGCCTGGAAGGATGTCCTGTCGGGCCAGTCGCAGATGGCGCTGGCCATCGGTGTCGAGAAGACCTTCGTGCAGGATGACCCGGCCCTGACCCAGGCGATCTTTGCCGGCGGCATCGACCAGCTCGATCCGCAGGAGTGGCATGACTACTATCGCCGCGCCGGCGAGTTGTCGGGCAAGCCCTTCGAGCCGGGCGCGGGCGGCGGCACGGTCTTCATGGACACCTATGCCATGCAGGCGGCTTATCACATGAAGCGCTGGGGCACGACCGCCCGCCAGATCGCCACCGGTGCTTCCAAGAACCATGCCATGGGCGCACGCAATCCGCTGGCGCAATACCGCTTCGAAGTCAGCCCTGACGCGGTGCTGGCCGACCGGCTGATCAGTGCGCCCCTGACCCGCTCGATGTGCGCCCCGATCGGCGACGGTGCGGCCGCTGCCCTGCTGGTGTCGGCCTCGTTGCTGGCCGGCCTGCCGGCCCGGGTTCGCGAGCGCGCGGTGAGGGTGCGGGCAAGCACGCTGTCGGGCGGCAAATACCGCTCGCTCGACGAGCCTGGCCTGTCGCGCATCGCCGCCCGCAAGGCCTACGCGCAGGCGGGTCTGACGCCTGCCGACATCGATGTCGCCGAAGTGCACGATGCCACGTCATTCTGCGAAATCTATCAGTGCGAGATGCTGGGCTTTTGCGAAGACGGCGAAGGTGGCGCGTTCGTGGGCGAGGGTCACAGCGCGATCGACGGGCGACTGCCGGTGAACCTGTCGGGCGGACTGGTCTCAAAGGGCCATCCGGTGGGCGCGACCGGCCTGTCGATGATCCATGAGCTGACCACGCAGTTGCGTCGCGAAGCCGGCGACCGTCAGGCCCCTCAAGCCGACATCGGACTGGCCGAAAACGGCGGTGGGGTGATCGGCTTTGACGAAGCAGCCTGCTCGGTCATCATCCTGCAGGCACCGACGCGAGGAAGCCTGCTGCCCGGCGTGTAGCATTGCCGGCTGCAATGTCGCGCAGCACGGAGGGCAGCATGACGGACCAATCGTTCACACCACTGCGCAACAAGCTCATTCCAGTCCTCGGGCTGCTTGGCATGCTGCTTCTGGCTGGCGGATGCGCAAGGCCGGTGGTTGGCGGACCCAGCAGCGAGCCCATCGGCGACGGCCCGATCATCGCCACGATGCGCAGCTATCGCCTTGAGATGAAACAGGGTCAGGTGGTCGAGGTCAGGCTGCCGAGCAACCCTTCGACCGGCTACCGCTGGGTGATGGTCGAGCCGATGCCGGCGGTCGTGGCGGCGCTTGATGACGCAAGGTATGTTCCCGGGCGCAGCAATGTGGTCGGATCGCCGGGCGAAGAGCGCTGGACGTTTGTGGCGGTCGCGCCGGGGTCCGGCATCATCCGATTCGAGTATCGCCGCCCCTTCGATGCCGACACCGTTGCGCCGGCACAGCGAGCCAGCTACCTGGTCGAAGTCCGCTGAGCGCTGAGCGCTGAGCGCGGTGCGATAACGATGGCCTCCTCCCCGATGACCGGAGTGACGCTTGGCTCCGTGGCGGACATGCGCCAGAAGATTCGCCGCCGCAGCAAGCTCAAGGGCCGTCAGACCGATGACCTGGCCCTCGCCGAGGTGCGTGGCCTGATTGGCCACGGACCGCATCGGCGAGACCTGCTGATCGAGCACCTGCATCGGCTCAATGATGAATACAGGGGGCTGCGCGATCATCATCTGGTGGCACTGGCAGCCGAGATGGCGATACCGATGGCCGAGGTCTATGAGGTCGCGACGTTCTATCACCATTTCGAGGTGCTCAAGGGCGATGCTGGCGCGCCGGCACTGACCGTGCGCATCTGCGAGGGCCTGAGCTGCGAACTCGCCGGCGCGCCCGCGCTGCTTGCGCGTTTGCCGCAGGTGCTGGGTCGCGACGATGTCCGGGTCATCGCTGCGCCCTGTGTGGGCCGATGCGAGCAGGCGCCGGTGGCGATCGTCCATCAGTATCCGGTGCCCCGCGCCAGCCTCGCCGCGATCGCGCAGGCCGTGGCCAAGGGGGCCAGTGCGCACCCCGACTCGGCCGCCAGCGGTACTTTCGACGCCGCCGCTGCCGCACAGCAGGCGATCACCGACAGCCGCTCGCAAGACCTGATCGCCCCCGACTATGTCGGCTTCGAGCGCTATCTCGCGCAGGGCGGCTATGCCCTCGCCCAGGCGGTCTCGGCGGGTCGGCACGACCCGCAAGCCCTGATCGCCACCATGGAGGACTCGGGCCTGCGCGGCCTGGGCGGCGCGGGTTTCCCGGCCGGTCGCAAATGGCGGATCGTGCGCGGGCAGCCAGGCCCACGGCTGATGGCGGTCAATATCGACGAGGGCGAACCGGGCACCTTCAAGGACCGGACCTACCTCGAACGTGACCCCCATCGCTTTCTCGAGGGCATGCTGATTGCCGCGATGACGGTCGGCATCGAGGCCTGCTACCTCTATCTGCGCGACGAATACCACGGCTGCAGGTCGATCCTGCAAAATGAGATCGCCCGCCTGCAGGCCGATCCGCCCTGCCCTTTGCCGCGCATCGAGTTGCGCCGCGGCGCGGGCGCTTACATCTGCGGCGAAGAGTCGGCGATGATCGAGAGCATTGAAGGCAAGCGCGGCGAACCCCGCATGCGCCCGCCCTATATCGCCGAAGTCGGACTCTTCGGACGGCCGACGCTCGAACATAACTTCGAGACCCTCTTCTGGGTGCGCGACATCATCCAGCGGGGCGCCACCTGGTTCAGCGGATTCGGTCGCCACGGCCGACGCGGCCTGCGCAGCTTCAGCGTCAGCGGTCGGGTGCGCGAGCCCGGGGTCAAGCTGGCGCCGGCCGGCATCACCGCGCGCGAACTGATCGACGAATACTGCGGCGGCATGCTCGAGGGGCATACCCTTGGCGCCTATCTGCCAGGCGGGGCATCGGGCGGCATCCTGCCGGCTCGCATGGCCGACATTCCGCTCGACTTCGACACGCTGCAGCCCCATGGCTGCTTCATCGGATCGGCCGCGGTGATCGTGCTCAGCCAGCACGACCGCGCCCGCGATGCTGCGCTCACCATGATGCGATTTTTCGCCGACGAGAGCTGCGGCCAGTGCACGCCCTGCCGCGTCGGGACCGCCAAGGCGGTGCTGTTGATGCAGGCGGCCAGCTGGGACCATCCGACGCTGGACGATCTCAATGCGGTGATGGCCGATGCCTCGATCTGCGGTCTGGGCCAGGCCGCGCCGAACCCGATCCGCTGCATTCAGCGCTATTTCCCGCAGGAAGTCGGCGGCGATGGTGCCGGCGGCACCCGAGCAATCTGACCATGGCCGATCGCATTCCCGTCACCGCGAACGCCGGATCGCACGCCAGATCGTCCGTGGTGTCGGCGGCCGGCTCGCACGACGACAAGACGGCCGCGACGACGGCTCCGCCGACCCCGACCATCGCCTTTACGCTCGATCAGACCACGGTCCTTGCCTTCGAGGGCGAGACCATCCTGAAAGCCGCCCAGCGCTGCGGCGTCGACATCGCCCACCTCTGCTACAAGGATGGCTATCGGGCCGACGGCAATTGCCGCGCCTGCGTGGTCGAGATCAAGGGCGAGCGCACGCTGGCACCGAGCTGCTGGCGCACAGTCACCACCGGCATGCAGGTCGAGGTCGACAGCGAGCGGGCGGTGCGCAGCCGCAAGATGGTTCTTGAGATGCTGCTATCCGACATGCCCGAGACCGGCTACAAGTGGGATGAGCAGGACCCCTCGCTGCAGCATGGCGAACTCAGCCAGTGGGCGCGGCGTATGGATGTCACCGTGCGTCCCGAACTCAAGGCGCTGCGCCGCGAGCAGCCGGCAGCCGACCTGTCGCATCCGGCCATGGCGATCAACCTCGATGCCTGCATCCAGTGCACGCGCTGCGTGCGCGCCTGCCGCGAAGAACAGGTCAATGACGTCATCGGCTATGCCCTGCGCGGCGCGCACAGCGAGATCGTGTTCGATCTGGCCGACCCGATGGGCGAGAGCACCTGCGTGGCCTGCGGCGAATGCGTGCAGGCCTGCCCGACCGGTGCACTGATGCCCAAGACCCTGATCGGCAGCCAGGCCGTCGATCGCAAGGTCGATTCGGTTTGCCCCTTTTGCGGGGTGGGCTGCCTGCTGACCTACAAGGTCCGGGACAACCGGATTGTTGGCGTTGATGGCCGCGATGGGCCGGCCAATCACGACCGGCTGTGCGTCAAGGGCCGTTTCGGCTTCGATTACGCGCACAGCCCGCAGCGCCTGACCGTGCCGCTGATCCGCCGGGCCGATGTTGCGAAAGACCCGGAAATGCTCGCCTCACTCAACCGCGACACCGCCGACTGGTCGAGCGTCTTCCGGCCGGCGTCCTGGGACGAGGCGCTGACGCTGGCGGCCGGACGGCTCAAGGCTCTGCGCGACGGGCATGGCCCGAAGTCGCTCGCCGGTTTCGGCTCGGCCAAGGGCAGCAACGAGGAGGCCTATCTGTTCCAGAAGCTGGTGCGCACCGGTTTCGGTTCGAACAATGTCGATCACTGCACCCGGTTGTGTCATGCCTCAAGTGTGGCCGCGCTATTGGAAGGCGTGGGCTCAGGCGCGGTGAGCAACCAGGTCAACGATGTCGAGCATGCCGATCTGATCTTCGTGATCGGTTCGAACCCGACCGCCAACCATCCTGTGGCCGCGACCTGGATGAAGAACGCGGCCAAACGGGGCGCCAAGATCGTGCTCGCCGACCCGCGCATCACCGACATCGGCAAGCATGCCTGGCGCACCCTTCAGTTCAATGCCGACACCGATGTGGCGATGCTCAATGCGCTCATCCATGTGGTGATCGAAGAAGGACTGGTCGATCAGGCCTTCGTTGCCGAGCGCGCCAGCAACTTCGAGGCCCTGCGCGAGACGGTCAAGGCCTGCAGCCCCGAGGCGATGGCGCCGATCTGCGGCATTGCTGCAAACACGCTGCGCGAAGTGGCGCGCGCTTTTGCGACCGCCCGCGGCGCAATGATCCTGTGGGGCATGGGCGTGAGCCAGCATGTGCACGGCACCGACAATGCCCGCTGTCTGATTGCGCTGGCCACGGTCACCGGCCAGATCGGCAAGCCCGGCTCAGGGCTGCATCCGCTTCGCGGCCAGAACAATGTGCAGGGCGCCAGCGACGCCGGCCTGATTCCGATGATGTTCCCCAACTATCAGCGCGTCACCGACACGTCGGCGCATGCCTGGTTCGAGGCTTTCTGGAACACGCCGCTGGACGATCAGCCCGGCTACACCGTGGTCGAGATCCTGCACAAGGCGCTGGCCGATGACAGCGATCCGCACAAGATCCGAGGCATGTACATCATGGGCGAGAACCCGGCCATGAGCGACCCCGACCTGAACCATGCGCGTCATGCCCTGGCCAGCCTCGAGCATCTGGTGGTGCAGGACATCTTCATGACCGAGACCGCCTGGCTCGCCGATGTGGTGCTGCCGGCCACCGCCTGGCCAGAGAAAAACGGCACGGTCAGCAATACCGACCGGATGGTGCAGTTGGGCAAGCAGGCCATCACACCGCCCGGCGAAGCACGCCCCGATCTCTGGATCATCCAGGCGATCGCCAATCGCATCGGGCTGGCCTGGCACTACGGCACGGCCACGCCCGATCTCGCCGGCGACCCTGCCAATGCCGCTGCCATCGAGGCGGTTGCCAGCGCGGGCGTGGCGCAGGTCTATGAGGAGATGCGTCAGGCCATGCACAGCTCGATTGCCGGCATCACCTGGGAGCGCCTGCAGCGCGAATCGAGCGTGACCTACCCCTGCCTCACCGAGGACGACCCAGGCGCGCCGACGGTCTTCATCAGTCGCTTCGATACCGACGACGGTCGGGTGCATCTGGTGCCGGCCAACCTGATTTCGGCCGACGAACGACCCGATGCCGACTATCCTTTCGTGCTGATCACCGGGCGCCAGCTCGAGCACTGGCATACCGGCAGCATGACGCGGCGAGCAACCGTGCTCGATGCGATCGAGCCGATCGCCACCGCCTCGATATGCGGCGCCGACATGGCAGCGATGTCGCTTCAAACCGGCGACCCGATCACGGTCAGTTCACGGCGCGGCGAAGTCAGTCTGCATGTTCGCCGCGACGATGGCGTGCCGCAGGGCACGGTCTTCATTGCCTTCGCCTATCACGAGGCGGCGGCCAACCTCATGACCAATTCAGCCCTCGATCCGGTTGGCAAGATCCCCGAGTTCAAGTACTGCGCCGTAGCGGTCCGTGCAGGCGGCGAGCCGGCGACCACACAAGGCTACGGCGCCAACACGCAGGCCTGAAACAAGCCGCTTCGGCTCACAGCGTGCGGCCGGCCGCCTTCCAGTAGGGTTCGCGCAGTTCGCGCTTGAGCACCTTGCCCAGCGCGTTGCGAGGAAAGTCGTCGAGCAGTTCGACCGCGACGAGGCGCTGGTGTTTGCCCAGACGCTGGTTGGCCCAGGCCAGGATGGCGGCCGGATCGGCATCCGAGCCAGAGTGCGCGATCACCAGCGCAAGCGGGGTTTCGCCCCAGCGATCGTGGGGCACACCGATCACGGTCACGTCGCGCACCGCAGGATGCTCGCCGACCACCTGTTCGAGATCGCTCGGAAAGACATTGAAGCCGCCGCTGATGATCATGTCCTTCTTGCGATCGAGAATCGACAGGAAACCGTCTTCGTCGAGCCGCCCGACATCGCCCGAGCGGATGAAGGTGCGCCCGCGCTCATCTCGCCAGATGAGTTTCGCGGTTTCCTCGGGCTTGCCGTGATAGCCCTGCATCATGCCGGCGCCATAGCTTGCGATTTCGCCGACCTCGCCGCGCGGCAAGTCGCGGCCAGCCTCATCAAGGATGCGGATCTCGAAGCCGAGCACCGGTGTGCCGACGGTGTCGAACTTCGAGGCCGGATGCCAGGGCTTGAGCATCGTCGCAAAGCCTTCTGAAAATCCGTAGAGCTCGGTCAGCTTGTTGCCGAAGGTCTCGATTACCTCGCGCTTGGTGTCGCTGCGAAGCGGCGATCCGCCGCACAGGATGGTTTCGAGTCGCGATGAGTCGGCCTGCGCCAGGCGCGGATCGGCCAACACCATGATGAACTGCGAGGGGACCATGAAGGTGTGGGTGATGCGCTCGGCACCGAGCAGCGCAAGAAAGCGCCCGGCATCGAAGCTCGGCATGGCGACCAGCGTGCCACCGGTAAAGAGCACCGGCAGCATCATCAGCCAGGTGCCGTTCGAATAGAGCGAGGTGGTGGTCAACGCACGGCTGGTGTCCCGAAAACCCATCTCGATTGCATTTGAAAACGCCCAGTGCAGCCTCGCCCGATGGGTCTGCACAATGCCCTTTGGCAGGCCGGTCGTGCCCGAGCTGTAGATGATGTTGAAAGCATCATCGAGCCGGTAATTGACTGCCGGCTGGGTATCGGCTGCACCCTCGACAAAGTCGGCGAGCGTGCGCCATGGCTTGCTGATCGAACCGCTGATGGCCTCACTGGTCGACGACCCGCCGGCCGACGTGCCATCAGCCGCAATCAGCAGGCCCTGACGCAAACCATGCGGCAGGGCATCGAGCGCATCAAGCCTCGCCCGGAAGTCGGCGGTGGCAAAGGCACCGACTGCGCCACTGTCGTCGATGAGTCCGGCAAGCTGAGGACCGGTGAGCAGACCCGACAGCGGCACCGCGCATGCACCTGCCCGCACGATGCCAAAAACCGCCTCGAGCATCTCGACGCAGTTGCCCATCAGCACCGCCACCTTATCGCCGCGACCGATACCCTGCGCCACCAGCGCATTGGCGATCCGGCTGATACCGCGGTCGAAGTCGCGCCAGTTGCGGCGCACCTCGCCGCACACGACCGCTTCCTTCAAAGGCTGGAAGCGGGCGTGATTGGCGATGAGGTCAGGGATGAAAACCTGAGGGTCGTCGAGAGTGATCATGATCTTCCTGAGTGAAGATCATGATCGTACTGCATGCGCCTTAACGGCCGTAGACCTTGCCGAACAGCACCCAGTTCTTGCCGTCCCACCTCTGAAGCTGCTGGCGCTCAATCGGGAAGAAATCATCCGGACCGGTCTTGACATTCACGCCAGGCAGCAGCATCGGCAACTTGAGATCAAGGTTGGCAGCCTGCTTCATGACGTTTTCACGGGTCAGGTTGTTGCCGGATTTTTTCAGGACCTCGACCATGGTCTGCGCCGCGCAGTAGGCATAGACATTGTTGGAGTCCTTGATATCGCCCGACGGGTAGTACCGCTGCATCCAGACCAGCCATTCGTTGTACTCGGGCGTGCCGCCCCAGGTCGGATCGGTCGGATCCTTGAGGTAGTAGGCGGTGATGACACCGAGCGAATTCTCGACACCGGCCGGGATGATGGTCGACGCCACCGAGGATGACACGCCATTGAGATAATGGGTCGGCTTCCAGCCGATCTCGGCAGCTTTCTTGATGGCCTGGGCGGCAAACTTTGGAATGGTGATGTTGAAGAAGGTATCGGCACCCGATGCCTTGAGCTCGACCATCTGGCTGTCGATCGTGGCGTCGGTCGACTCATAGCTCAGCTTCTTGATGATCATGGTTTTGGCTTTGTCGCCAAGCCCGTCTTCGAAGCCCTTCAGATAGTCGCGACCGTAATCATCGTTCTGATAGATGATCGCGATCTTTGCGTTGGGCTTGGTGTCCAGGATGTGCTGGGCATAGATCTTGGCTTCCGACTGATAGCTCGGCTGCCAGCCCATCGTCCAGGGGAAGTCCTTGGGTTCGCCCCACTTGGTGGCGCCGGTGGCGTTGAAAAGCTGCGGCACCTTCTTCTGATTCATGTACTTGTGAATCGACGAGTTGGTCGGCGTGCCTAGCACATTGAAGATCAGCAGCACTTCGTCCTGCTCGACCAGCTTGCGCGCCATCTCGACCGTCTTGGCCGGGTTGTAGCCGTCGTCATACGACACCCAGACCAGCTTGCGTCCGTTCACGCCGCCCTCGGCGTTGACCTTGTCGAAATAGGCCTTGATGCCCTTGCCGATCGTGCCGTAGGCCGAAGCCGGACCCGAATAGGGGCTGATACCGCCGATCTTGATCTCCTTGTCAGAGGCACCATCGTCGTACTTCTTCTGGGCGAATCCTGCCCGGGAAACCAGCAGCGCACCGGCACCGGCCGCGGCAGCCTTCAAAAAATGGCGTTTCATGGTTGTCTCCTCCAAGAGATGTGAAAAAGGCTCCCTGCCAATGCAGGGAGCCCAGGTGAATCAATCGGCCGGTTGAATTCGGCCAACTCTACTGATGTGAAGACCGAAGCCAGATCAGCGGCCGAAGACTTTGCCCTGCAGGACCCAGGTCTTGCCGTCCCAGCGAGCCAACTGTCCGCGCTCGATCGGATAGAAGTCATCTGGGCCTGTCTTGACGTTCACACCCGGCAGCAGCATGGGCAGGTTCATATCAATGCTTGCAGCTTGCCTCATGATGTTTTCACGGGTCAGGTTGTCGCCTGCCTGCTTGAGCACTTGCACCGTGCCCTGCGCCATGGTGTAGCCAAACACATAGTTGAGGTCCTTGAGATCGGAGCCCGGCATGTACTTCTGCATGAAGGTCAGCCACTCCTTGAACTCAGGGGTGTTCGCCCACTGGTTGTCGGTCGGGTCCTTGAGATAGAACACCGACAGAATTCCGACGCCGTTCTCGGCACCTGCCGGCACCATCACCGCACCCACCGAGTTCGAAACGTTGTTGAGGTAATGCTGAGGCTTCCAGCCGATTTCAGCGGCTTTCTTGATGGCCTGGGCAGCGAATTTGGGCGTCGTGATGTTGAAGAACACATCAGCACCCGAGGATTTCAGTTCGACCATCTGGCTGTCGACCGTGGCGTCAGTGACCTCATAGGTCAGTTGCTTGACGATCATGCCTTTGCCTTTGTCGCCCAAGCCATCAAGGAATCCTTTGAGGTAATCCTTACCGTAGTCGTCATTCTGATAAAGGATGGCGATCTTGGCGTTGGGCTTGGACTCAAGCAGGTGCTGAGCGTAGATCAAGGACTCGCCCTGATAGTTCGGCTGCCATCCCATGGTCCAGGGGAAGTTCTTCGGATCGCCCCACTTGGTCGCGCCAGTGGCCACGAAGAGTTGCGGCATCTTCTTCTGGTTCATGTACTTGTGAATCGCCGAGTTCGTCGGCGTTCCGAGCACACCGACGGTGGCCAGAACTTCTTCTTCTTCGGCCAGCTTGCGGGCCATCTCGAGCGTGCGGGACGGGTTGTAGCCGTCATCGAGCGTGATGAACTTGATCTGACGGCCGTTGACGCCGCCTTCTGCATTGATCTTCTTGAAATAGGCATCCATCGACTTGCCGATCGCACCGTAGGCGGATGCGGGACCCGAGTACGGGTTGATATTCCCGATCTTGATTTCCTTGTCGGTCGCGCCAGTGTCGTACTTCTTCTGCGCGAAACCTGTCTGAGAAACCAGCAAAGCACCAGCGCCGGCCGCAGCCGCTTTCAGAAAATTGCGTTTCATGGGTATCTCCTCCACGCGTTAAAAAAACGGGCCCTGCGTCAGACGCAGAGCCCAGTCAATGCAGCCGCCCTTCAGGATTGGGTTCTTCCAACGGGTTGCGGTGCTGCTGCCGACACCGCGGATGCGGTTTCGACAGTTTTGGTGTCGGAACTGGATGGCCGCAGCCGAGCCCAGATCCGCCTGAACAATCCTGCCGTGCCTTCGGGCATCAGATACATGAGCAGGATCAGGAAAATGCCATAAATCGCCCAGGGGGCCGACTTGGAAATCTCGTCGGCAAAATTGGGCACGAACTGGATGAAGATCGCGCCGGCAATCGCACCAGGGATCGAGGCCAGACCGCCAACCACCACGCCGACCAGGAAGGTGATCGACAGAAAGGAGGTGAAGCTGTCGGGCGACACGAAGGCCACCGCAGCGGCGGACAGCGCACCCGCCACGCCGGTGAAGGCGGCCGACACACCGAAGGCCAGTGACTTGTAGACCGGCAGATTGATGCCCATGGCCGAAGCGGCGATGGGATGGTCGCGGATAGCAACCAGCGCCCGGCCGACCCGACCGCGCAGCAGTCGCCAGGCGATCAGGAACATGATCAGCGTGACCAGCAGGATATAGAAATAGAGCCAGCGGTCGGACGACAGCGGTTGCCCGAGGAAGCTGAACTCGAAGGGCGGCTCGGGCTTGGACAGCACGATGCCCTGAACGCCGCCGGTCCAGCCCTCGATCGCTTTGTACTTGAGCATCTGAGGCACGGCGAGTGCCAGCGCAAAGGTGGCAAGCGCCAGATAGTGGCCGCCCAGACGCAATGCCGGAAAGCCCATCAGATAGCCGAACACGAAGCAACCCACGGCAGCAAACGGCAGCGTTCCCCAGTAGGGAATACCGGCGCGATCCATCAGGACGGCTGCGCTGTAGGCGCCGATGGCATAGAAGGCGCCATGACCCAGCGAGATCTGGCCGTTATAGCCGGTGAGGATGTTCAGGCCCAGCACGGCGATCGCATAGATCATCACCATGTTGAACTGGAAGACCCGGAAATTCTTGACCAGGAAGGGCAACACGCACAGCGCTGCAAGCAGCACCAGGCCACCGATCCAGATCCATTTGCGGTTGGCGTTGTCGTTCATACGCGGGTCACCACGGCTTTACCGAACAGACCGTCCGGCTTGAGGGTCAGAGTGCCGACAATCAGGATGAGCGCGACTGTCAGTTTGAGTTCGGTGCCAATGACATAAGCGCCGAGAAGATTCTCGAGGATGCCGACGATGAAGCCGCCGATCACTGCGCCCCAGGCATTGTCGATGCCTCCGAGCAGGGCGGCCGCAAAACCGTAGAGCAGAATGCCGGACATCATGTTGGGATCGAGAAAGACGATCGGCGCCACCATCATTCCGGCAACCGCGCCAATGGCCGCGGCCAGACCCCAGCCGACGCCCAGCATCCAGGACACCCGGACGCCGACCAGCTTGGCCGAGTCAGGGTTTTGAGCGGCCGCACGCATCGCCAGACCGATCGGGGTAAAGCGAAAGAAGGCATAGAGCAAAGCCAGCACGACCAGCATCACTGCCACCGAACCGAACTGGTGGGCCGAGAAATATTGCGTCGCGATGCCCGAGTCCTTCGGAAACGGGCTTGGGAAGGACTTGATGGTGTGATCGAAGAGCATGCCGGCCACTGCATTGAAGATCACCAGCAGACCGACGAAGACGATCACATTGGTCAGCACCGGCGCCTTTTCGACCGGCTTGAGGATGGTCCGCTGAATCAGCAGGCCGCCCAGAAAGGAGACGGCCACCGTGGCAAAAAACGCGC
>CAMCXH010000060.1 GCA_945883285.1 Bordetella parapertussis
ATGCCTGCCGCGCGATGGGCGAAGACAATCCGATTCTGTCGATCCACGACGTCGGTGCCGGAGGCCTCTCGAATGCGCTGCCCGAGCTGGTCGACGGTGCCCATCGGGGCGCGGTCTTCGACATCGACAGGATTCCCCTGCAGGCCAGCGGCCTGTCGCCGGCCGAAATCTGGTGCAACGAGTCGCAGGAGCGCTATGTCCTGTCGATTGCGCCCGACTCGCTCGCCACCTTCGACTTCCTGTGTCAACGCGAGCGCAGCCCCTATGCGGTGGTCGGTACGGTCAGCGACGATCGCAATCTCGTGCTCCAGGCCGCCGACGGCAGCCGGCCGGTCGACATGCCGCTCGATGTGCTGCTGGGCAAGCCACCGCGCATGCACCGCGAAGGACAAACCCGTCAGCGCACCTTGCCTGCGGTTGATGCTTCCGGACTCGATCTGGGCGAGGTCGCCCTGAGCGTGCTGCGCCTGCCGGCGGTGGCCTCCAAATCCTTCCTGATCACGATCGGCGATCGCACCGTCGGCGGTCTGAGCGCCCGCGATCAGATGGTCGGCCCCTGGCAGGTGCCGGTCGCTGACTGCGCGATCGGTCTCACCGACCACAAAGGCTTCACAGGCGATGCCCTGTCGATGGGCGAGCGCACGCCGCTTGCGGTCATCGACGCGGCCGCGTCGGCCCGGATGGCGATCGCGGAGTCGGTCACCAATCTGATGGGTGCACCGATTGCCTCGATCGACACCATCAAGTTGTCGGCCAACTGGATGGCCGCCTGCGGCACGCCCGACGACGACGCCGATCTCTTTCACGCAGTCAAGGCAGCAAGCGATTTCGCTATCGCGCTGGGCCTTGCCATCCCGGTCGGCAAGGATTCGCTGTCGATGCGCACCCGCTGGCACGACGCCGACGGCAGCGCTCGCGAGGTGGCATCGCCCACCTCCCTGATCGTGACCGCGTGCGCCCCGGTCACCGATGTCCGTCGCGCGCTCACGCCCCAGCTACGCACCGATCTGGGTGATACCACCCTCATCCTCATCGACCTCGGCGAAGGGCGCAATCGTCTCGGCGGATCGGCGCTGGCGCAGGTCACCCAGCAGATCGGCGATACCGTGCCCGATGTCGCTGCTCCGGCGCTGCTGTCGGCCTGCTTTGCAGCCGTGCAGGCGCTCAATAGCGCAGGCGAACTGCTGGCCATCCATGACCGATCCGACGGCGGTCTTTTTGCCACGGTCTGCGAGATGGCCTTTGCCGGTCATTGTGGCATCACCCTCAATCTCGACATGCTGACCATCGATCCGCATTCGTCCGACTGGGGCGACTTCAAGATCCGGCCCGAGCAGGTCGCGGTACAGCGCAACGAACTGAGCATGAAGGCTCTCTTTGCCGAGGAGGCGGGGGTCGTGATCCAGGTGCGCCAGTCTGCCCGCGACCGTGTTCTCGGCGTTTTGCGCGAAGCCGGGCTGTCACGCGTCTCGAACGTGATCGGCAAGCCCAATGACCGCGATGTCATCGAGATCTGGCGTGATGCCAAGAAGATCTGGGGCGAGCCACGCGCGGTGCTGCATGCCGCCTGGAGCGAAACTTCCTACCGGATCGCTGCGCTTCGAGATGACCCGGTCTGCGCCCGCGAGGAGTTCGAGAGCCATGGCGCTGGCGCGCAGCCGCCGCTGGCCGTT
Organism: Bordetella parapertussis; assembly: GCA_945883285.1. Taxonomy (GTDB): domain Bacteria; phylum Pseudomonadota; class Gammaproteobacteria; order Burkholderiales; family Burkholderiaceae_E; genus UBA4615. The sequence goes on from CAMCXH010000060.1 coordinate 1,674, forward strand.
CACCTCAGTTTCGATCCTGCCAACGATATCGCTGCGCCGTTCATTGGCGTCGGAGCCCGCCCGAGGGTCGCCGTGCTGCGAGAGCAAGGCGTCAACAGCCAGGTCGAGATGGCGGCTGCTTTCGATCTGGCGGGGTTCGATGCCTACGATGTCCACATGACCGACCTGATCGAAGGGCGTCACCGCCTTCGCGATTTCGCCGGTCTCGTGGCCTGTGGTGGCTTTTCTTACGGTGACGTGCTGGGCGGCGGCACCGGTTGGGCTCGGACCATCCTCTTCAACGCGCTCCTCGCCACGCAGTTTGTCGAGTTCTTCCAGCGTCCCGACACCTTTACGCTCGGTGTGTGCAACGGTTGCCAGATGCTTTCGCAACTCAAGGCAATCATCCCGGGCGCCGAGCACTGGCCGCGCTTTCGCGCCAATCGCTCAACCCGCTTCGAGGCGCGCTTCGGCATGGTCGAGGTGCTCGATTCCCCCTCGCTCTTTCTCAAGGGCATGGCCGGATCACGGCTGCCGATCGCGATTGCCCATGGCGAAGGGCGAGCCGAGCATGCCCGCCCAGACGATGCGGCAAGGGCGCTCGCGGTGCTGCGTCACGTCAACGGTGACGGGGCGGTTGCAGACACTTATCCGGCCAATCCGAACGGCTCGCCCGGCGGACTCGCCGGCTACACCACTGTCGATGGGCGGGCGACCATCCTGATGCCTCATCCGGAGCGGGTCTTCCGGATGGTCCAGTGGTCATGGCGACCGGACGAGTCGATCAGCGGTTCACCCAGAGTGACAGGGACAGCCGGTGAATCGCCGTGGATGAGGCTGTTTCGCAATGCCAGGGTGCAAGTCGGATGATCCTTGCCTGGTTGCTGGGACCTCGCTCAGTGGCGGCCCAGTGACCGCCCAGTGCCCTGACATCCGGTTACATACCTTGCAGTTTTTCCTCGCCACACAGCCTACCGCGCGATTAGATTGACAACTCCTGCACTTTTTCAGGTCTGACGTCCATGAAATTGCGACTGTTCTGCGCATTGGGTTTGGTTGGTTCGCTTGCCGCCGTGCCGGCTGCTCAGGCCTTTGACGGCAGCGCTGTAGCTGGTGCGGTGGTCGGCGCGGGGGCGGGCGCCATGATGGGCCAGGCCTTTGGCGGCGGAACAGGCGCCATCGTGGGTGGCATGGTCGGTGCTGCAGCAGGGACCGCAATTGCGACTGGCAACACGAGGGTCTATTCGTCCCAGCCTGTCTATTACCCGCCGCCGGCTTATCCGGCCTACGCGCCGCCGCACGGCTACGTGCAGGCACCGGCTTACGTGCAAGCTCAAGGCTACCTGCCGCCTCAGGGCTATGTTCAGCATCAGGGCTATGCACAGCCGCAGGTCTATGTGTCGGTGCCGGCGTATGGCGCGCGTCCCTACTACCCGCCCGTCTATCAGCAGCCGGTCGTGGTTTACCGTCCTGGACATGGCTACGGCCACCCTCCCGTTTATGGATATGGCCACCATCACCGCGGCGGCTGGCGCTGAGCGATCACCGACCCGGTGACGGTGTCGTCATGGGTCGGTCGTCAGCGCAAGCCTCAGGCCGAAGGAATGAAGTCCGGGTCGTTCTGGTGCTTGCGCTCGAATTTCAGAAAATCGTAGTAGCCGCATTTGCTGCCATTGGGATAGCTGTGACAGACCTTGGGTCGAGCTTCGTACACGGTACAGCGCCGCTCGGTGGTATCGAAAAATCGGCAGATTGATCCGTAGATCTCGTCTTTCCTGTGCCTGAGGATGCGCTCTCCCGGCTCGTACCAGCGGGTGAAGCGCTTTTCGGCCTGCACTGTATCGAGACCGAAATGGCGCGCCAGTCGTGCCAGATCAGCGTCTTTGACCTCAATGCGCGGATAGCTGCAGCAGTAGCCGGGGCACTTGGAACAGTCGTAGCGAGCGATTGGGATGGTTTTCGTGGTCATGGCAATGAGGGTGGGTTGTGCAGGTCCGAATCGGCCTAGCCGATAGGGATGGCCAGCAGCCAGATGATGCACGATACCGAGGCCGCCGCCACGAAGGTTCCCAGCACGATGGCCGCGCCCATCGCCTGGGTATCGACGCCATAACGCTGGGACAGGATGAAGGCATTGCTGGCAGTCGGCAATCCGGCCGCCAGAATCCCCACGGCGGCCATTCCTGGCTCGACCCGAAACAGCAGCATGGCAAGCGCCATCAGCGCCGGATGAACCAGCAGTTTGATGGTGATCAGACCGGTCACGGTTCGATCAATGACCGCCTTGCGCGAGCCAAGCGACGCGCCGATGGCAAAGAGTGCGCAGGGCCCCGCAGCCGACCCCAGCAGCTTTACGAAGGTGTCGGCCGATGGCGGGAGCTTCAAACCGGTCGATGAAAAAAGGAGACCGGCGGCAATGCCCAGGATCAGGGGTGTTTTCAGCAGACCGATGATCGATTTGCGGATTCGGGCGGTGCGCGAGATCACGACCTGATTACTGCTTCGCGCAAACTCGAACAGCACGATCGACATGACGATCACAATGAAGATGTCGACGATCAGGGCCATCGCAATGCCAGGCAGTCGCCGCGGATCGCCGAGCTGCGCGATCAGCGGCAGCCCCAGATAGCCGATGTTGCCGTGCGTGGCCGCAAACGCCAGTCCGATGCGCTGAGTGCGATCAGTCGACTCGAGCCGGGTAATCGCCTGTGTGCCGAAAAAGATGATCAACCCGGTGACCAGATAGGCGGCCACGAACCGGATATCGAAGAACTCGGACACCGGATAGGCCGACACTGCCCGAAAAAGCATCGGCGGCAAGGCGAACATGAAGACAAAGGTATTGATGCCGTCGATGCCCTCGGCGCTCAGCAGGCGACGGCGCGCAGCAATCCAGCCGCAAAAAACCAGCGCAAAAACCGGGATGGTTACTTCGAGTACTGTAAGCATGGCGGGCAATCAGACCCGGCACGATACGGACAGTGGTCGCAGTCGGTCAAACGATATTGCGATCGCGACGCAATGTTCGCCGGATGAATCGACCCGGATCGAGCGCTTGAGCGAGGCTTTGCTGCAATGGTGCCGGGGCAGCATCAAGGCGTGCGGCGATCAGTTCGGCAGCCAGCACCGACCAGAGCAGTCCCCGACCGCCAAAGCCTGCTGCGACCCACAGGCCCTTCATCGCCGGCAGGGGTATCCGATCGCGTCGAATCAGGCTGTCGCGCTGCCGGGCGATCTGCCCGATGTCGGGAACCGGGCCGGCGAGCGGCAAGTGATCGCGGGTCGATAAACGCATCCCGGCCGGATGAAAGCGCATCGACAGCGGCATGACCGGGTGTTGTAGCGACTCGCTGTATCGATGCCAGATGGCCGTCGCCGCACTGGCCTGCTCAGCGTCGTCAGCCACAGGATCGCCAGGGTCGGCAGGCCCGAGCAGCAGGCCATGGCCATCAATCGGAATCGCATGGCCATTGCCACCCACGACGCATGAGGGCGTGGCGCCTCGCGCAAGGGTGACGCACAGGCTGCGCCCAGGTCGGTGCTGAAGGCAGGCCGCATCGAAGGCATCGGCAAGCGCAAAGGCTGACGCTGACCGATCGCCGCAGATCGACAGACTGCCGGTTTGCGCTCCTGCCGCGATCACAACCTGCGGGGCTTGCGCCAGACATTGCCCGTCGGGATCGAGGGCGTGCCATCGGTCGCCCCGGCGTTCGAGTCGGCTCACGCGGGTCCGGTAAAGCGTCTGAATGCCGTCGATTGCCCATCCTGCCGTCAAGACTGCCGGGTTGGCATGACCGGCCCCTGGCATCCAGATGCCGCCCGAACGCAAGGCCAATCCGGCCCGGGCGCAGGCCTGATCGACGCCGACGGGCTCGGCCCATTCGGTCGGGCTGCCGGCGCAGGCAGAATCGGCCTCGTCGGGTGTGCACAGCTGCAGCCTTCCGGACCAGATCACACCACCGAGGTCGTAGTGGCCCTGACTCAACCGGAGCGCGGCCCTTGTGAGCTGGGAGAACGGCGCATCGTCCGAGGTGATCGAGGGATGGTGAGCAAGCGAGGCCTGGCCCGAGGCGCCGGCAAGGCACTGATCGCCCTGATCGAGGCGCTCGATCGTCCAGCCGCGGCGGGCCAGTGCGAAGGCGGCCGCGCATCCGGCCAGTCCGCTGCCGATGACCAGCGCATGACGATCGTTCTGTGCCGCCGGCTGGGCGAACGAGCGACCGTGGCGACGGTCAAGGCGAAAGGCTACCAGTCCGGCGGCGTCGACCGCTTCTGGCTTCATACCGGCATCTGAGAGGCTTGCCAGGATCGATCCGGGTATCTCGGTCGAGCGATCGATGCCGGCGATGGCGGCAAGCCGATCCGGTGCCAGCCGTGATAGCGCTGCCCGCAGTATCGGTGGGGTCAGATGAGCCTGAGCATCCTCGGCATAGGGCAGATAGAGCGAATCGAGACGCGGCACCAGCCCCGGAAGCAACGCCGCCGGCGGCCCCGCGGCCAGCGTGAGCTGAATCCGGGCGCCGGCCAGCTCGATGCGACTGACGCCCTTGAGCGCGATCGGCCATTGATCGAGCAGATCGGCCAGATCGCGCCGCACACGCCGTCCCGAATCGCCGGAGCATCCGGCTGCCGCATCGTCGATACCCTGCCGCTCGAAGCGCTCGCGCAGCGCTTGTCGAGAGATGGCCGGCCCGGTCAGCGCCGCATAGTGCAGGCGTGCCGGGCGCCGCGGATCGTCATGCCAGGACCTCAAGGTGGCCAGCAGGGCCGCACCCGCGCCGAAATTCAGATCGAGTACCGTCCAGGTCTCGGCTCCCCGCCAGGCAGCGGGCAGGGCGCAGCCTGCGAGCAGCGTGTGTTCTGCATACGCGATCGCATCGTGCGGCCCGCGGTTCAATGAACGGTTCGACATGGGCGGATTATCCGCGCTGCATCACACAGTGCTCGGTACAGCGACGCCGGGCGAATCGTGGGGCAGGCGTCGGGCAGTCTGCTGACCCTCGACAGCCCGATGCCAATGCTCATTGCTCGTCAAAGAGCGACAGCGTGCCCTCGTTGCTTCGCGGCGCGGTTTTGGCAGTCGGGCCATGCATCTTGCCGACCGTCTCATCGGCCGGCGACAGCTCGCCCACCCGCACGCCCACCAGCCGAATCGGACGTTCAAGGGCAATGCGCCCAAGGCACTCGAAGGCCAGGCGCCGGATCGATGTCCCGTCGTCCAGGGGCGTGTCGACCGTGCGGTCGCGTGTGATCGTCTGAAAGTCGGCAAAGCGCAGCTTGATGCCCACCGTGCGGCCGCGATAGCCACGTTTTTTCAGATCCTCGCCAACCTGCTTCGACAACGCGGCGATGGTTTGCGCCAGCACCTGCCAGTCGCGCACCGGATGCAGATCGTTCTGGAAGGTGGTCTCCCGGCTGCGAGAACGGGGTTCGGGGTTCAGATCGAGGGGGCGATCGTCGCGCCCATGCGCCGCCCGGTGCAGCCACTGTCCGTAGCGCGGCGAAAACTGGTCGCACAACCACGCCGGATCGCAGGCGGCGAGCTGGCCGATCGTTGCGATGCCAAGTTGGATCAGACGTGCATCGGCCTTGGGTCCGATCCCGGGGATCTTGCGGGCAGGCAGGGGCCAGATGCGCTGGCTGATGTCATTACGACCGATCAGGGTGATGCCGCCCGGCTTATCAAGGTCGGAGGCGATCTTGGCGACCAGCTTGTTCGGGGCGATCCCGATCGAGCAGCTCAGCCCGGTCGCATCGAGAACGTGTCTTTGCAGCATCAGGGCGATTTCACGGGCGTCTGACTCATGCGGCGTCAGATCGAGATAGACCTCGTCGATGCCGCGGTCTTCGATCGCCTCGGTCACTTGCGAGATCGCGGCCTTGAACTGGCGCGAGACCCTCCGATAACGCTCGAAATCGACCGGCAAAAAGACGCATTCCGGGCATTTTCGCGCTGCAATCGACAGTGCCATACCCGAATGGATGCCAAAAGCCCGCGCTTCATAAGTCGCTGTCGTCACCACGCCGCGGCGGGTCGGATCGCCGCGTCCGCCGATGGCCACCGGCCGGCCGCGCAGGTCCGGGCGACTCAGCAGCTCGACCGACGCGTAGAACGCATCCATGTCGAGATGCGCAATACGGCGCGAACCTTTCGCAAACTGCTCATCATGCAATCGGAGTCACTCACCAAGTCAGGATGCCGCACAGGCCATGCACGCTTAGGATTCTTGATCAGCAGACTGACGACAACGGTGACAGACCCTCCGGATGTCGCCAGCCTCGCGCTTTTGCAGGCGTTCAACAATGTCCCGGGAGTCCTCGAGGCCCCGTCATATCCGCCTGACCTCACACCCGCTACCAAGGATCTTATGGCAACTGTCGTGGCCAAGGCCCTGTCCGCAGTGGTCGCAGGCCGGGCGCAAAGACTGCGAACTCAATCAATGTCGTCCGCCTTCCAGGAAATGGCCTGCAGATTTAGCCCGGCAGGATGCCTGATTTGCGCGGAATGCGTACAGTCGCGAGATGACATCAAACCCCTCGCCCCAGGATCCGTCTGTCGCGGACGCGCCCCAGCGCGACAGTGTCGTCGATGTTGCGGGCCTGTCGGTCGGGCATTACACCGATCCGCGCCGCGCCACCGGGTGCACCGTGATCCTGACACCCGAAGGCGCGGTGGCAGGCGTCGACGTGCGGGGCGCAGCACCCGGCACCCGTGAGACCGATCTGCTTGACCCGGTCAATGCGGTTGAACGCATCCACGGACTGGTGCTTGCGGGCGGCAGTGCTTTCGGGCTGGACGCAGCCAGCGGTGTCGTGGCCTGGCTGGAAGAGCGCGGTGCAGGACTGCCCGTCGGGCCGGTGCGCGTACCGATCGTGCCGGCGGCAATCCTGTTCGACCTGCTGCTCGGCGATCCTTCAATCCGACCTGACGCCCGGGCGGGGCGCCTGGCCTGCGAGGCCGCATCGACCCGGCTGCCGGCCGAAGGCTCGGTGGGGGCCGGTGCAGGTGCGACGGTCGGCAAGCTCTGGGGCATCGGGCACTCGATGCGCGGTGGCATCGGATCGGCCTCACTGCGGATTTCGGGTGTGACGGTTGCGGCGCTCGTGGCGGTCAATGCCATTGGTGATGTCATTGATCCTCATACTGCGCTGCCGATCGCCGGTGCGCGCACTGCCGATGGCAAGCGCCTTCGCAACACCACGGCGAGTCTGCTCGCAGGCGATTTGCCGCAGCGACTCATGCCTGGCGGAGCCACCACGATCGGCTGCGTGGCCACCGACGCCATGCTCACCAAGGCCGAATGCCGCAAGCTGGCGCAATGCGCCCACGATGGACTGGCCCGCACCATCAACCCGGTGCATACCGCCTTCGATGGCGACACCCTTTTTGCGCTGTCGACCGGCCGCACCGGCAACACCCTGCATCCGGTGGTCCTTGCGACCGCGGCTGCCGCGGTGACCGCGACCGCCGTTTTGCGTGCCATCAAGGCCGCCACCAGCATTGCCTATCCCGGCAGCGAGCCGATTCCCTCCTGGTCCGACTTTCACTCTCATGGAGCTTCGCGATGAATACCCACCGACACCGCCCAGGGCTGGTTGCTCGCGTCGCTGCAGTCTGCGCCGCCAGTCTGATGCTTGGCCTGATGGGCGCCCAACTGGCCAGGGCCGCGTCCACCCAAGCATCTGGCCTGACGTCCACCCCGACGCTTCAGCTCGATGCGATGGCGAGCGCCACGGTTGCCAATGACGAGATGGTCGTCGTGCTGGCGGTCGAGCGCGACGGACAGCAACTCGCCCCGATCAACGAGGCGGTCGTCTCGCAACTCAATGCCGCCATTGCCGAGGCCCGTCGTGTCGAGGGTGTCCGTGCGCGCCTCGGGTCGCTGTCGACCTTTCCCAGCTTCACCCGCGAGGGCAAGCCCAACGGCTGGCGTGTCCGCGGCGAGGTGGTGCTCGAGTCGCGCATGCTGCAGCCGCTCGCCCAACTCACCGGTCGGTTATCCGAAAAGATGCAGCTCACGAGTGTGGCGTTCCGACTGTCGTCGGAGCGCAGGCGAACCGAAGAGGACCGTCTGCTGACCGAGGCCGCAAAGAGCTTCCAGAACAAGGCATCACAGGCGGCTACCGCGTTTGGCTTCAAGTCTTATCAGATCCGCGAGCTGTCGCTGCGACCCGGCAGCAATTTTCAGCCAAGGCCGGTCTATATGGGACGCAGCGCCGAAGCCATGCCGATGGCAGCGTCAGCGCCGCCCCCGGTGCCGACCGATGGCGGTGAGTCCGAGGTCGTGGTGAGCGTGGGCGGCACCGTCAATCTCATGCCTTAGCCGGCCCCTGCAATCGCCGCGACCCGGCTGATGACCTCGCCTGAAAAAACACTGGCCGAGTCGAGTCCCCGCAATGGGGAGAGCCGGGCGCCATCGCTGCACCCGTCCTGTCGATCGAGCAATGCCGGCGCCGCGCGTGTGGCGCGGTTGCCGAGAACGATATCGGCGCGCCCTTCGAAGACGCAGGTCGCTTCGACTATTCCCCGACGAACTTTGCAGGACGCTTTTCGAGGAACGCGGTCACGCCTTCGCGATGGTCCTTCGTGCGCACCGCCTGGCCCTGCAGCATGGCTTCGATTTCGAGCTGATCGCCAAGTCCGTTGCCCTGACTCGCGGCCAGCGCCTGCTTGATCATGTCGTAGGCGCGGGTCGGCATCTGCGCAAGCCACTCGGCACTTTTGCGGGCCTCGCCCATCAGCGCAGCATCGGCATGAACCTTCCAGACCAGCCCGTATTGCAGTGCGTCGGCGGCGCTGATCTTCTCCGCCATCATGATCAGTGCCCGCGCCCGCACATCACCCACCATACGCGGAAGGAACCAGGTGCTGCCGCAATCGGGTACCAGACCGATTCTGGTGAAGGCCTGCAAGAACGAGGCTGATTCGCCGGCCAGCACGATGTCGCAGGCCAGCGCGATGCTCATGCCGGCGCCGGCTGCAACGCCATTGACCGCACCCACGATCGGCTTGGGAAACTGGCGCATGGCCAGGATGATCGGATGGTATTTTTCGCGCAGACTCTGTTCGACGTCGGTTTTGCCGCGCTCACTGCCGGTTTGTCCGAGATCGGCACCCGCACAAAAGCCGCGACCGGCACCGGTCAGCAGCACCGCCCGTACCGAGGCATCGGCCTTGGCAGCAGCAAGCGCATCACGCAGATCAGCCAGCAGCGCCATATTCAGTGAATTGAGCACCTCGGGGCGGTTGAGAGTGATCGTCATGACGCCGTGATCGACGGCATACAAAACGGCTTTTTCCGACATGGCAGGTCTCCTTGATGGCTGGTTTCGCGCTGGTGTTTGATGGATCTGATGACTGGAAAACCCGATCCGCATCATCGGGTCTGAGTACGCAGGAACACGGATGGCTTATCGGCCTTTGAAGACCGGCGGGCGTTTCTCAAGAAAGGCAGTGACGCCTTCGCGATGATCTTCTGTGCGCACCGCCTGGCCCTGCAACCGAGCCTCGAGCTCGAGCTGATCGGCCAACCCATTCGATGAGGTCGCCGCCAGCGACTGCTTGACCAGGTCAAAGGCGCGGGTCGGCATGCCTGCGAGGCGCGCGGCACAGGCGCGTGCTTCATTCATCAGCGCGTCGTCAGCAATCACCTTCCAGACCAGGCCATATTGGAGGGCATCGCGCGCCGGGATCTTGTCGGCCATCATGATCAGCGCGCGCGCACGCACATCGCCCACCATGCGTGGCAAGAACCAGGTGCTGCCGCAGTCGGGTACCAGACCGATCCGGGTGAAGGCCTGAAGAAAGGTGGCCGACTCGCCCGCCAGCACGATGTCGCAGGCCAGCGCAAGGCTCATGCCGCCGCCGGCGGCCGTGCCATTGATCGCGCCCACAATCGGTTTGGGAAACTGCCGCATCATCAGGATGATCGGGTGATAGCGGCTGCGCATCATTTCCTGCACATCGCTGCCGGTGCGCATCGAATTGGTCGACAGATCGGCGCCGGCACAAAACCCCCGCCCGGCTCCGGTCAGCAGCACCGCGCGCACCTCGTCCGCATGCTTGGCCGCCGCGAAAGCCGCGCCAAGCTGCGCCAGCAGATCGGCATTCATGGCATTGAGGACCGCCGGCCGATTGAGGGTGATGGTCATGATCCCGTCGGCAGTGCTCGACAGAACAGATGCTTCGCTCATGTTGGGTCTCCCTGGTCCTGTTCTTGAATCGACGCAGTGCGCGCCTGACTAGCCCTGTCTTGGCATGATGCCCATGGTCTTGGCGATGATGCCCATCATCACCTCATCGGCGCCGCCCCCGATCGATCCCAGCCGGGTGTCACGCCAGAAGCGGTTGACGCGGGTCTCTTCGATGTACCCCATGCCGCCCCAGAACTGCACGCACCAGTCGGCGACTTCGCGCGCCACGCGAGCGCCCTTGAGCTTGACCATCGAGGCGAGCTGCGTGACGTCGTTGCCGGCGACATACAGGCTGACCGCCTTGTGAAACAGGGCACCGACCGCTTCGACCTCGGTCTGCAGTTCGGCGAGCTTGTAGTAGATGTACTGATTGTCGAGCAGGGGCTTGCCAAAGGCCTTGCGCTCGCGCAGATAGTCGATGGTTTCCTGGATGACGAACGCGCTTTTTTGCCAGCCTGCGCCGGCCCACAGCCGCTCTTCCTGGAACTGCTGCATCTGATAGGCAAAGCCCATTCCTTCTTCACCGATGCGATAGCGCTGGGGCACGCGCACACCGTCGAAATGAAGCTGCGCGGTATCGGATGCATTCATGCCGGCTTTTTTGAGCTTGCGCGCCACCTCAACCCCTTTGCTCTTCATCGGCACGCAGATCAGGGTCTTGTTGCGGTGATGCGAACCCTCCGAGGTATTGGCCAGCAGGCAGATCCAGTCGGCCTGGGTGCCATTGGTGGTCCACATCTTGCCGCCATCGATGATGTAGTCGTCCCCATCCTTGCGGGCGGTGGTCCTGATCGAGGCCACATCCGAACCGGCGCCGACCTCCGAGACACCGAGGCAGGCCACGTACTCGCCGCTGATCGAGGGCTCCAGAAATTCGCGCTTGACCTCGTCCGAGCCATGCTTGGCAAGTGCGGGCGTGGCCATGTCGGTCTGCACGCCGATGGCCATCGGGATGGCGCCGCAGCGGATATGCGAGAGCGCCTCGGCAAAGGCGGCGGCATACGAATAGTCGAGCCCCATGCCGCCGTTGGCGACGGGCTTGTTCACGCCAAGGAAGCCGAGCTTGCCCATCTTCCTGAAGAGCTCATGGGCCGGAAAGATCTCGGCTTTCTCCCATTCATCAACATGCGGATTGATCTCGGCATCGATGAACTTTTTCAGCGAGTCCTGAAGCTGCACATGATCGGGGCCGCAGAGCATGCCGGTGGATGTCGGGTTTGGGATCGTGGTTGCAGAATTCATGGTGTTTTCCTCGGTTTTCTTGTGGTTCCGGGGGTGGTTACCCTGGAGCTGAATATTGTCATCTGACCCCGATTTGTTCCGGTTCGACCGCGGTGATTCGAACGGCACCTGCTCGGCTTGATGGCGGCCATTTCGTCTGGAGAATGGCATTCTTCAGGTAGAGTAAGTCTATCAACATCGGGAGGCACAGCACCATGAGCATGATGAAAGACAGGGTTGTAATCGTGACCGGCTCGGGCCGAGGAATCGGGCGCGATATCGCGCTCGCCATGGCGGCCGCCGGGGCGAAGGTGGTGGTCAACGACCCGGGCGTGGGCGCCGATGGCCTGGGGCACGATGACGGCCCGGCCGCCCAGGTGGTCGACGAGATCCGCAAGGCCGGCGGTACCGCGGTGGCCAATACCGACAGCGTGGCCGAGTGGGAGTCCGCCAACCGCATTGTCAAGACTGCGGTCGATGCCTTCGGCACGGTCCATGCGGTGGTCAACAATGCCGGCATCCTGCGCGATCGCATCTTTCACAACATGTCGGTCGAGGAGTGGAAAGCGGTTATCGACGTCCACCTCAACGGCTCCTTCTACATGGCCAAGTCGGTGGCGGCGATCTTCAAGAGCGAGGAGCGCGGCGCCTTCGTGCACATGACCTCGACCTCGGGCCTGATCGGCAATTTCGGTCAGGCCAACTATGCGGCCGCCAAGCTCGGTATCGTCGGCCTGTCCAAGTCGATTGCACTCGACATGCAGCGCTACAACGTGCGTTCCAACTGCATCTCGCCGTTCGCCTGGAGCCGGCTGATCGGCACGATCCCGTCGGATACCCCCGAGCAGCAGGCGCGCCTGGCTCGCATGCAGGTCATGGAAACCGCCAAGATTGCGCCACTTGCGGTCTATCTGTGCAGCGAGCAGGCCAAGGCAGTCAGCGGGCAGATCTTCGCAGTGCGTGCCAACGAAATCTTCCTGATGAGCCAGAGCAGGCCGCAACGCTCGGTGCATCGCAGTGAGGGCTGGACACCCGAATCCATCGCAGCGCACGCCATGCCCTCGATGGAGGCAAGCTTCTATCCTCTGGTACGCTCGGGTGACGTATTCAACTGGGACCCGATCTGAGGGGCCCTGCTTTCCGGGCCTCCTCCAATGGATCGTCACAAGGCATCACACAGCGCTGCTGCCAGCGCTCCAGTTGGCGTCCCCGATGCCTCGCTGCTCTCGACCGACAGTGAGGTGCTCGAGCGCCAGGACGGCCGCGAAGTTGATCGCTACGGCCTGAGCTACCCGCTGCCGGCCCTTGAAGACGGACGGTCCTGCGAAGTGGCGCCAGGTGTGCGCTGGATCCGGATGCCTTTGCCATTTTCGCTTGACCACATCAACCTGTGGGCAATCGAGGAGGAGGGCGGCTGGACCCTGGTCGATACCGGCGTCCACAACCCGGACACCATCGCGGCCTGGACCCGTGTACTTGCCGAAGACCTGGCCCCGAACAAGCCCAAACGCCTCGTCGTCACGCATATGCATCCCGACCATGTCGGCATGGCCGGATGGCTGTCGCGCGAGTTCGGCATCGAACTGATGATGACCCGGCTCGAGTACCTCACCTGTCGGGTGCTGGTGGCCGATACCGGTCGCAGCGCACCCGAGGACGGCATCAGCTTTTATCGGGCGGCAGGCTGGAGCGATGAGGCCATCGAGCACTACCGGACGCGCTTCGGCGGCTTCGGCAAAGGCGTGTCAGCCCTGCCGGAGCATTACAAGCGATTGCGCGACCGGCAGGTCTTGAAACTCGGCGCCAACGAATGGCAGGTGATCGTCGGCCGCGGCCACTCGCCCGAACATGCCTGCCTCTACAACGCGCAAGCCAAACTGCTGATTTCGGGCGATCAGGTGCTGCCCCGTATCTCCTCGAATGTGTCGGTGTTCCCGACCGAACCTGATGGCGATCCGCTCGGTGAATGGCTCGACTCCATTGCCATGCTCAAGCGCGAGATCCCTGGCGATGTGCTGGTGCTGCCGGCTCACAACGAACCCTTCTATGGCCTGCATGCCCGTCTTGATCGGCTGGCTGGCGGCCATGAACGCGGGCTCGATCGACTGCGCGACCGACTGGCCGAGCCGCGTCGGGTGATCGATGTCTTCGGTTCGCTCTTTGCGCGTCCGATCAATGGCAATCAGGTGCTGGGCCTGGCAACCGGCGAGGCGATTGCGCATCTGAACTATCTGATTGCCCGAGGCGAAGCGGTTCGCGAACTCGATGCTCAGGGCATCGCCTGGTATCGCAAGCTTTGAACTCGCCCACGCCGGCCTGCATGTCGCAGGCCGAGTGCGCTCAAGGCCCCGGCAAGACCCGGTCAGGACGCCATCAAGATTGCGGCAGGGCCCGTTTTTGCGCCGCAGCCAGCAAACCGGTCGCCACGACACCCGCCACGATCAGCAGCCACAAACCGACGGTATAGCTGCTCGAGAGTGTCCAGAGTCCCGCCAGCATGATCGGGCCGCAGGCCCTTGCGATCGCACCGGGCAGAGTCTGCAAGCCTGAGAGCACCGCCACCCGGTCGCGACTGACATAGGCCGCAATCGCGGTCGCTTTCACGATGGTGATCAGGCCGTTGCCGACACCGAAGCACGCGGCAAAGGCCAGCGCTGCGCCAGGGCTGCCGCCACCGACCAACAGCAGCAGAAGCGACAGTGGCATCAGCAGCGGGATGATCAGATCGAGCTTTTTCGGATCGATCCGGCCCTCGAAGACAAAGAGCACCAGCCGACCGATGACCTGCATCACACCGATGCTCGCCGGGACTGCCACCGCCCAGGCATCGGGCAGTCCGCGCTCGCGCAACAGCGGCACCATGTGAGCGGAGAGCGCCGCGCTCAGTCCCATGAAGACGAAGCTGAACACGGTGATCAGCACAAAAGCGGGCGAGGTGGCCAGCGCGCGCACACTCGCCACAGGGCCATCCGACTCGCCGGCCGACGCGGCGATTCGGTCGTCTGTGAGTCGCGCGGGCGGCTCGCCTCTGAGCATGCGCAGATGGATCGGCAGACACAGAAAAAAGTGCATCGCAGCCAGTACCAGGCAGGTCTGGCGCCAGCCGAGCGCCTCAATCATCCAGGCTGACAGCGGAATGAACACCGTGGATGCGAGTCCGGCCAGAAAGGTCATCGCGATCAGCGAACGACGGTAGTCCTTGGGCCAGCGGCGGATGAGCACCGTGAACACCGGCTCATAGAGGATGCAGGCCATGGCGACGCCGAGTCCGATCCAGACTGCGTAGAGGCCGGCAACGCTGGTGACTCGCGAATGAGCGAGGAGCAGCAGGCCAGCCCCGATCGAGCCAATCGACATCACCGCGCGGGCGCGGCCCTGATCGATGAGCCGTCCGACTACCAGACCGGCCAGACCGCTCGCCAGCAGCGCCGCACTGAAGGCGCCGCTCACCTCGACCCGGCTTGCGCCGAGATCCTGCTCGACAACCGGCATCAGCAGCGAAAAGGTGTAGTAGAGACTGCCCCAGGAAATCAGCTGGGCGAGCGACATGAAGCCAACCCAAAGATTGCGGGAGTCCGCTTCAGTGGCGCGCGCGTCAGTGCTCATCGCGATAATCTGGGCCATGCGCGACTGCAGGCAGTCGCGCAATCAACGAAAGGATCGGGGCGATGCTGACGGTTTGGGGACGAAACAATTCGATCAATGTGATGAAGGTGCTGTGGGTCTGCGACGAGATCGGAGTCGCGTATCGACGCATCGACGCCGGCCTGCAGTACGGTGTGGTCGACACGCCAGAATACCGGCAGATGAACCCCAACGGGCGGATACCGACTATCGACGACGACGGCTTCGTGCTGTGGGAGTCCAATGCCATCGTCCGGTATCTCGCCGCCCTCCATGAGCGCGACGATCTTCTGCCCCGTGAGCCGGGCGCGCGGGCGGATGTCGAACGCTGGATGGACTGGACAACCGCGAGCCTGACCATCGGCATGACGCCGCTCTTCTGGCAACTCATCCGCACGCCCTCTGACAAGCGCGATGCACGAGTGCTGGCGCAGGCAACACTCGATGCCGAGCGCTGCATGCGCCTGCTCGACCAGCATCTGGCCACGCGCGATCACCTGAGTGCCAGTCGATTTACCGTCGCCGACATTCCGGCTGCGGCCTTCGTGCAGCGATGGTATTCGCTGCCGATGACGCGTCCGAGCTTGCCGGCGCTCGAGGCCTATCGACAGCGAATGCTGTTGCGCGAGCCGTTTTGCGTAAACGTCGTTCAGCCACTCAGCTGACTGACGATGGCTTACTGATCGGCCTTGATCCCGAATTCGTCCGACATTTTTTTCCAACGCGCCAGTTCGCCTTGCGTGAAATCGCGAAACTGCTCGGGTGTCGGTGTCACGACTTCGCTGCCGGTCTCGGCCAGCCACGCCGCAAATTCCGGCTCCCGTACCACCTTGGTAATTTCTGCGTTGAGCCGATTGACAATTGCTTTCGGCGTGCCGGCAGGCACGAACAGGCCGGTCCAGGACATCATGTCAAAGCCGACATAGCCCATTTCACCCATGGTCGGCAGATCCGGAAATCGTGCGATCCGTTTGGGCGACAGCACGCCGAAGGGAATGACCTTGCCCGGCACGATGTACTGCTTGTCGACTTCGGCCAGAAAGCCGATCGCGATATGGACCTGCCCGGCGGCAGTATCGAGCAGCATCGGACCGGTCCCCTTGTAGGGCACGGTGCGAAGTTCGATTTTGGCGTTGCGAGCCAGCAGTTCACACGAGAAATGCTGGCCGCTGCCGTGGCCCGAGGTGCCGCACAGCAGTTGGCCCGGGCGCGCCTTGGCCCACGCGACCAGTTCGGCCATGTTCTTGACGCCGAGGCCGGCATTCACCACGAAGACCGGATAGCCCAGGGTGAACTGCGCCACCGGGATGAAGTCCTTGATCGGGTCATATTTGATCGGCATGCCGAGCGCCGGCACGGTCACCACTTCGGTGTTGCCACCGAACAGCGCGGTATAGCCATCAGGGGCCGATTTGGCGACGAAGTCGGCACCGATGGTGGTCGATGCGCCGGGTTTGTTGTCGACCACGATCGGCTGCTTGAGCAGTTCGCCCAGCCGTACGCCGAATCGCCGGGCGCGAATGTCGACCACACCGCCGGCCTGCGAACTGACGATGAACTTGATGGGTTTATTGGGATAGTCCTGAGCCCGTGCAGCGTTTGGCACGAGCGCAAGGCCGGCAGTGATGGCAACAGCAAGAACGGACAGCAGGTGCATCTTCGACACAACGAAGCTCAACATGGGGTCTCCTCCAGTGGATTGTCGCTCTACGGCGTTGTCGTCCTGCCGATCGCAGAACGTGGAATGAGCATACCCCGTGATCAGAGGGCTCGCAGGATCAATCTGCTACCTTGGGGCAACAGTTCGGAGACCCTGAGATGAAGTATTCACAAGACGCCCTGGCGCGCCTTAATGACAACCCGCTCTATCGCACCATCGGCATCCGGATCGATGCCTGTGCCGACGGCGTTGCGCAGTCGACAATGACCCCGCGCCCAGAGGTGTGCTGGCCCACTGCGCAACCACATGGCGGAATTCTGTTCACGCTGATGGATACCAGCATGGCGTTTGCAGCGCTGTCGACCGCCGATGAAGACAGCGGCTGCGCAACCGTCGACTGCAGTATTCAGTATGTGGCACCGGCAAAACAGGGGCCCTTTACCTGCCGGGTCGCCACCACCCGCAAGACCGGTCGAACGGTTTTCGTTCGCGCTGAAATCGTTGATGCGATGGACGAAGCCGTGGCCTTTGCTCAGGCCACGTTTCGCATTTTCAATGTCAGGGCCGCATCGAAAGACTGACCTTGCCGGCGGTGCGGACCGGTTCGGCCAGCCGCACGAAATCGCACAGCAGCGAGCGGGTTTTGCGAGGGTCGACGATCTCTTCGACCCAGAATTTCTCGGCGGTCCGGAAGGGCGAGCGCAAGGCATTGAGACGCCCCTCGATCTCTTTCATCTTGGCGGCCGGGTCGGAGGCGGC